>NZ_PNCY01000016.1:0-180311 GCF_005887105.1 Pseudoalteromonas sp. S2893
ACTATCGTAGAGTAATAATTAACGTTTAAGTTAATTAATACTATAAAACCCGAGCTTAGCCTCGGGTTTTTTAATGCCTGAAATTTACGCCTTGTGAAGGTGGCGCTATTACCTTTAGGCGTAGGTGCAACGTAGCAACGTTCAATGAGTAATAATTAGTCTAGCTAATTAATACTAAAAAGAGGTCATTTCGGTGGCCTTTTTTATTGCCTGAAGAAAAGTGATTAGTTTTTAACTATCAGCTTTTAGCTGCTTGGCGTTAATGTAAAGAATGTTGTTTGGGTTGGCCTTACGAAGCCCAAGTAGAAGTGGTCACTGATGTATAAGGAGGTGCTTATTCAGTGAATAGCTATCGACACTTACAGGGTATTAGCCTAAGCTAAAAATGGCTTAAATTTACAACAGGAAATGGGCGATGAATAATAAAAATAACTATCCGCAAGGTATATTTTGCTGGGCTGAACTGTGTACTCATAATTGGCAAGACGGGAAAGCTTTTTATACCTCGTTGTTTGAGTGGGGAAATGATGATCAGCCCATTGGCGATGATGAGTATTACACTATGCTACAAAAACAAGGTGATGATATTGCTGCCATGTATCAAATGCCTAAAGAGCAAGTGGCCTCTACGCCTAGCTACTGGCTTACCTATATTGCCGTAGATGATGTTGATGCATGTGCAATTAAAGCGCAAGAAATCGGTGCGCAAATTATAGCTGGCCCTCACAATGTTATGGATGCAGGGCGTATGTTAACGCTTAAAGACCCAGCCGGAGCCACGGTGGCATTGTGGCAAGGTAAAGAGCATATAGGATGTAAGCGTCCTTGTGAGCTCAACACGCCTTATTGGCATGAAATGGCAACGCGCGATAGTGAAACAAGCCGTGATTTTTACTGTGAACTACTGGGGTGGAAAAGTGAAACAAAGCCTATGGAAGGTATGGATTACACCTTGTTTTTAGTTGCAGGTAAGCCCGTAGCAGGCATGCTACAAATGACTGATGAGTGGCCACAAGACGTACCTCCCCATTGGATGATTTACTTCGCCGTGGATAACTGCGATAGCTATGAAAAAAAAGCGGCGACTCTTGGAGGGCAAGTATGTGTACCTGCTACAGATATTCCTGAGGTAGGGCGTTTTAGTGTTATTTGCGACCCTCAAGGCGCTGTATTTTCTATTATTGAATCGGCAATGGATGATATTAAAGCTTAGTTATTAACAGCGCGTAGGGCTAAATTTTAGACCTTAGTGTGGTTATTTAGGCGCAGTAATTATGTGCTTTTTTGCTATAATGGCGGGTAATTACACCGTCAGTCAGCAAGAGAGCACAATGGAATTTGAACAAGATAGTAAATTAACCTTACCGTTATTTATTTTAAATGAATCGCTTAGTGAGCGAGATGTAGAAAAGCCCGATTTAGACATTTCATTTGCTCTTGATGATGAGCTACTGACGCAGATATGCCAAAACCCAGCACCTGATAGCAGTATCGCTATTAGTTTAAAAGAGTATGAGCTTGCGCCGCATAGCAGCGAATTTAATGCGTTATTAAACCAAGAGCACGATGCACAAATAACGCTGACCCACGGCCCACTGTTAAGTGTGGTGTTAAATACCCACGACAACCAGACTTTTGTCTCTCCACAAATGGATATGATGCCAACCTTCGACCTGGGTGATGAGGATGAAGAATGAAAAAAATTCTGATCAGCACATTCGTCCTTATTATCCTCAGCGGGTGTGCTTATTTAGGCAATGCTCACTACAACGACTTATTTGGTGATGAACAAACGCAGCAGCGTATAGTGCCGCATGATACAGGTGCTGGTGCCGAGTTTTTGCAAGAAGTAAAACCTGTGCTAGATACACGCTGTGTAGTATGCCATGGCTGTTATGATGCGCCTTGTCAGCTAAAGCTTTCTTCCCCTGAAGGGATAGATAGAGGGCTAAGCAAAGAGCTTGTTTATGATGGTACACGGCTATTAGCCACTACACCAAGCCGGTTATTATTTGATGCAACCAGCACTGAGCAATGGCGTAAAAAGGGCTTTACTCCGGTACTTAACGAACGTGACCAAAACCCAGAAGCAAACCTTGCCGGTGGGGTGTTATTTAATTCATTAGTGCTTAAGCAAAGTGCACCCTTACCAGAGAATGAAATTCTTGATGACGAATTTGACTTTTCACTTAGCCGCTCTCAAACGTGCGCCACTATGGGAGAATTCGATCGTTTAGCTGCAGAGCAGCCTCATGGCGGTATGCCTTACGGTTTACCGGGCGTGTCTAGCCAGGAATTTTATCATTTACAAAAGTGGCTTAAAGACGGTGGAAAAATGGCGCATATTAAACCGCCCACCAAAGCCGAGCTAACTAACGTTAAAAACTGGGAAGCGTTTTTAAATCAAGACAGCTTAAAATACCAATTAGCCGCACGTTATATTTACGAGCATTGGTTTTTAGCCCATATTTATTTTGGTTCTGATAAACCACAGAGCTTTTTTAAACTGGTTCGTTCAAGTACGCCGCCAGGCGAAGAAATTAAGCTAATTAATACGCGCCGACCATACGATGACCCTAAAGTAAGCCGTGTGTATTACCGTTTACTACAAGACCGCTCAACTGTTTTATCAAAAACACATTTACCGCTAAAGCTTGATGATGCAAAGCTTGCACGTATTTATGAGCAATTTATAGCTCCCGATTATACGGTTACTAAAATGCCAAGTTATAAGAGCGAGGCGGCATCTAATCCTTTTAAAACGTTTGAAGTAATTCCTATTAATTCTAAGTATCAATTTATGCTTGATGAAGCTGAGCTAATTATTATGGGCTTTATTAAGGGCCCTGTATGCCGCGGCCAAATTGCACTTAATGTGATTAACGATCATTTTTGGGTTGCCTTTGCAGACCCTGAAAAAGTCGCGACTCCAGCAGTTGAAGACATGTTACTTCAGCACGAAGAAGCCCTTGAATTACCTGCAGCAGAAGAAAGCAATGCATTGCCTATCTCTAGCTGGGTTAAATACTCAGTGCGTGAGAAAAAATACTTACAAGCCAAAGTTAAGCTGGCTAACGAGATGTTTAAAAACGGAGAGCATTTAACCACCGACCTATTGTGGAAAGGTGAAGGCCATAACAAAAATGCAGCGCTTACAATATTTCGCCATTTTGATAGTGCCACGGTAGTGAAAGGCTTTATTGGTCAAGAGCCTAAAACTATGTGGGTATTAGATTATGCGCTATTTGAGCGTATTCATTACTTACTTGTTGCAGGCTTTGATGTATACGGAAATATCGGCCACCAATTAGTGACCCGCCTATACATGGACTTTTTACGTTTAGAGGGTGAGCAAAACTTTTTGGCTTTATTACCTGAAACGAAGCGCCATCAAATTAAAAAAAGCTGGTATAGAAAGTCTCCACCAAGCTTATCTAAGTTTTTTAAAAACAACCGAGAGTTTAGCCAACCTAGCGGTATTGAATATAAAACGGATGATCCACAACACGAGCTGTATGGGTTAGTTAAGCAAACTTTAGCGCCAGTACTGAGTGAGCACTACGACTACACAAAAGTACCGTCGCCATTAAATGCACTAAACAATATGCCAGCTAAGGCTATAAATTTATTACCGCAGTTATCGTATATTTTGGTTAAGCAAGACGATGCTTCACATAAAGCTTATACGCTTATTCATCACAACGCGCATTACAATATTTCCAGCTTATTAAATGAAGATGGGCAGCGCGCTTATGATGAAGATACCGCCACCCTAGTGCCAGGCTTTATTGGCGATTACCCTGCGGCTATTTGGTATTTAAATGATCAAAATGAAGTGGGTGAGTTTGCACAGCTATTACCTATGATGCAAATTGAAGCAGATTATGCTGCATTAAAATTAAAATTTGGTATTCGTCGCTCACATCCAGAGTTTTGGAAATACAGCGACCTAATGCACCAAGTAGCTAAAGAGTATCGCGGCGTTGAATTTGGTATGTTTGATTACAACCGATTAGAAAATCGCTAACTGGTAATTACAAAAGTGTCGCAAGTATTGCCCTTTTTGCGTCACACTTAATACATTTAGCCCAGTCATGTTACTGGGCTTTTTATTTATATAATTACTAAAGCTGATGTTGAGTTTTCTATATATAGGCTACACTTAAAATAAAAAAGCGGCCTTGTATGTTTAAAATTATTGCCAATGTAAGACAGCGTTACCGATGGGCGCTTATTGCTATTGCTCTGTTAATAAGTGGCTCAGCATTGTTGCTGCAGTATGGCTTTTCTGTACAAAAGTACGATGCCAAAATTATTAATATGGCAGGTAAGCAGCGCATGCTCTCGCAAAAAATTGCTTGGCATAGCAATGCACTTCTTTCATCACGAATCGATGTTGCTACCCATACCAATTCCCTCGAACACTCTCTCGCACAATTTAAAACAGCTCATGAGATATTACTTACCAAGCAAGGTAGTAGTTACCGTTATTTAACGCCAGAATTAGTAAAGTTATACTTTGCTGAGCCAGCTAATCTAGATAGCGAAGTGAATGAATTTATTGCCCAAGCTAGTTGGCTGCTGTACCAAAAAGGCGAGGTAGACACACAGGTGCTCAACGTAGCACATGTAGAAAACCTGCTAGCTAAGCTTGACCGCGCGGTTACTTTATTTGAGCAACACGCAGTAAAAAAAGTTAACCGCGTGTCTAATTTAGAATTGCTGTGCTGGTTAGTCGCCATGGTGTTATTGCTCGTTGAGCTAAGATTTGTGTTTATGCCGATGGAAAAAGAGGTGGAACGCACCTTAACAGCACTTCAAAAACAAAAGGACTTTGTAGCGCAAATGAGCCAAAACAAAGAGCACTTTATTGCCAGAGCAAGCCACGAATTTAGAACACCGTTACAGGGATTAATTACGTCGATTGATGAGCTATCCATCAATGCCGAGCAGCAAAATATTAAAACGCAAGCAAGCTACTGCGCCCTTAGACTTCTATCTATGCTTGATGAGCTACAAGACCTACAAGCACTAAGCACAGGAAAGTGGGCGCCAATTCTTAAAAACGAAAACCTTTTAGAATCCATAAACAAAGTGGTGTTGGCGTATGAGTATGCAGCGCAGCAAAAAGGGCTAACATTAATCACTCATTTTGATGAGTCTCTTAATTGTTTTTGTAAGTTAGATCATCAGCGCTTACAGCATGTATTAACCGAGCTAATTAGCAATGCAATAAAGTTTACCGACAAGGGCGAGGTTGAAGTTGCTGCAAACATGCAAAACTCGCAATTACAATTAACCGTTAATGATAGTGGGTGTGGTTTTTCTAGCGAAATAACAGAACTAGAGTTTGACTCATTTAAACAAACTAACCACTTTCAAGGCCTAAGAACGGGATTAACACGGGCGCAGTATGTTGTTAAAGCGCTGCATGGTTCGCTTTCATTTAAAAACAACGCAGCGAGTGGCGCTCATGTTACGCTTAACTTGCCGATTGAGATTACTAACCAGCAAACAGAAAGAGAAGTCGAAAAAAAGCTTTTTTGCCTTGTGGTTGAAGACAACGAATTAAACACCTTGTTACTCACACGTATTTTGGCAACGTTAGGTGTGGACTATGAATGCGTTGTAAATGGCCTAGAAGCCTGCGAAAAGGTATGTAAGGCTGACTATGATGTGGTGTTTATGGATTTAAATATGCCGGTCATGGATGGCTTTGAAGCGACTAAAAAAATACGCAAAGAGCTAAATAAAACCATGCCCATAATCGTTGTTACAGCAAATACCTCAGCCGAAGACATGGACTTAATTTATGAATATGGCGCGAGTGAGCATATTCATAAACCCATAAGTAAACAAGCAGTGGCTGATGCATTGGTAAATGTATGCATAGCTAATGAAATAAATTAATACGCAATTAAATACGCTTGCTAAAGCAATTTACTATACGTTAAGTTGTTTATTTAGCTTATGGTGAAGGCAGTATTGTGCAAAGTATTGTATTTGAACAATTTAGTGGTTATTTAAAAGGGCAAGGTAAAAGCCGTTACACAATTAATGACTTAAGTTGGCAAGTGAATGCTGGTGAGCACTGGCTATTATTAGGCGCTAATGGCGCAGGTAAATCGGCATTGAGCGCCGCATTGACGGGTGAAGCTAAGCAGCAAAGTGGTACTTTTAAAAGTACCTTTAATAGCACGCAGCTTGTGTCATCTGATGTGCAAAAGCAGTTAATCAAAAACGAAATTGAGCATGAACATCACAGCTTAGTAAAGGATTTTATTTTCCCTCAAAATAGTAGCTACAACCATAAGCTACGTACAAAACTAATAGATGCCTTTAATTACAGCGCCCTTTTAGAGAGGCATTTTAGAGATCTTTCTACCGGCGAAACCCGTAAACTTCTACTTATAAATGCGCTAAGTAGTCATGCTGATTTAGTGGTACTAGATGAGCCATATGATGGCTTAGATAAACATTCGTGTGAGGTGCTAAACACTTTATTAGAAACGCTTAGCTCAACAATTAACTTTGTGTTTGTGTTAAATAGGCTTGATGAAATCCCGCCGTTTATTACTCATTACGCTTATGTAAATCAGGGGCAGTTGCAGCATGTACTTAATAATCCAAACGCAGAGCAGCGTGCTGACTTGCTTAAACTACTGCATTTAACCCATACCGCTTTAGAAATACCTCAACCGGATGACTCCCAAGGCCGTGCAGAGTATACCGCCGATACATTGGTTAAGCTTAGTAATACAAAGGTTAGCTACGCTGGGGTTGATGTATTTAAAAATCTCAATTGGCAAATTAATAAACATCAACATTGGCAATTGAGTGGTAAAAATGGCTCAGGTAAAACCTGCTTATTAAATTTAATAACTGGCGATAACCCTCAATGCTACAGCAATGATATTCAGGTATTTGGTTTTAAGCGCGGAAGTGGTGAAAGTATTTGGGATATAAAACAGCATATTGGCTATATATCAAATGCACTGCATATGGATTATCGAGTAAGTATATCGGCATTGAATACGGTTATTTCTGGGTTTTACGACAGCATTGGTTTATATCAAAAGCCAACAGAGTCACAGGTAAATACAGCTAAGCAATGGTTAGCGCTGATTGGGTTAGGCGATAAACAAAATAGCTCATTTACGCAACTTTCATACGGCGATCAGCGCATGCTATTAATAGTGCGTGCTATGGTAAAACACCCCACGTTACTTATTTTAGATGAACCTTGTTTGGGGCTTGATGAAGCAAATAGACAGCGAGTACTAATATTAATCGAGAAAATTTGTGCCGCAAATACCAGCACCGTTATTTATGTAAATCACCATGCGGCAGACAAAATTAAAGGGATTGAGCATTACTTAAAAATAGAAGATTTTAATTAAAGGCTGGGCTATTTAGGCCCAACCTTTAACGCCACGTTATAGGCGAGTAATGGTAAAGCCTGCATCAGTTAACTGTTTAATTAAACCATGCTGCTCTGGTAAGTGCAGCGCGCCTACAGCAATAAATAGCTTTTCGTTAGTTAAGCGAGGCACTAATTGCTCCACCCATTTATTATTACGATTAACTAGCATAACTTGCTCGCTTATTTCACCGTAGTTACTCTCGTCAAAACTCATGTTGTAGTATTCAGTCAGCGTATCCATATCACCATTTTTCCAGGCGTTTACTAACTTAATAAAATAAGTATTAATATCGGCAAGCTGTTCAAACGTTTCTTCAATCATTTCATTATTGAGCAAAGCCATGCCATCAAACATTTGCAGTTGCTGCTCTAGCGTTTCTAACTCTCCAATCGTGATATTTTGCTTTTTAGCGTAAGCAAGTACTTGCTTGTCTATGCCTGTTTGGTCAGAAAACCCTGCATTTTGAAATTCAATTTGCATCATGGTTACCATTACAGCCCAAGGTTTGAGGCCATTAAACATAGCTATATCAATCGATTTTTTAGCAAAGTAATCTTTAAGCTTATTGTAGTTTTGTTTTGAGAG
Organism: Pseudoalteromonas sp. S2893; assembly: GCF_005887105.1. Lineage (NCBI taxonomy): Bacteria > Pseudomonadati > Pseudomonadota > Gammaproteobacteria > Alteromonadales > Pseudoalteromonadaceae > Pseudoalteromonas > Pseudoalteromonas sp. S2893. The sequence continues at coordinate 8,010 of NZ_PNCY01000016.1, forward strand.
TTCTGTTTGTAATGTTTTGCCATCTTTAAGCATCATAAAGGGCATTGAACGCTGCTGCATTTGCAAAGGCGTGAGTTTACTAATATCTACTTCAACAACAACTTGCTCGCTTTGATCTATAGCCTTAGTTACTTTTTCTGGTAAGCCTTTCATGCTGGCATCGCCTACGTGAACCGTGCCAAACAAGTAAGAGCTAGTACCGTTTTTTTCTACTTTAAATAATGCCGGCGCTGCGACACTATTAAAACTAGTTGCTATAAAAAGTGCCAATATAAAAAGCTGACTAATTCGAGTGAGGGCTTGCATGGTTTGTCCTTAAATCTAATTGAGTTGCCTAAATACTAGCTTAAATTAAAGCGTTTTAATAAACCTATTTGGTTATATTAAACACTTTTAAATGCGCTTATGAATTTAGTTGCACTAGGGCACCTTGTTTAAATTGGGTGAATGTAATTGAGTGGTGCGTAATAGGGCTCGCGGAGTAAACCTACCTAATTAGCAAAGTTTTAAGTTATTTACCGTGCTGCGCTGTTATTTGTACTACAATGTATCAAAAATTAATCAAGCCCTATATGGCTATTATGTGGCTAGTGAATTTACTTGATGCAAATTAAGGTATAAATTTTTCATTTAAGCCTTTTGTTGTGAATTTAAAATCCGTTTAAAGTCGCTTTTTTCTCTTTTGTTGAATTAAGTTTGGTGTTGACTTACTCGCCTCAGCGCGGTACAAATACATATACAGAGCGAAGAGTATTACTTCGTAACAAATGAACACATTTTGGTATTAATTACATGCTTACAAATGCACTTAACCTAGTCCTGATTATTATCGTGGTGATTATTCCCGCGAGGGCTTCGTAGTGCTATAAACTTAAGCATTAAAAAGCCCTCCGCACCTAACCGTTCGGAGGGCTTTTTAGTTTTAAGCACAAAGTTTTAAAGATTTTAGCTATAAGTTTTTTAAGTAAGTAGGTAATTGGGTTGTCACTGAGGAATGAGGATTAATTAATGACAGGCGCAGAACTAACAATCGATTTATTAGCCAAGCACGGCGTAAATGAAGTATTTGGCTACCCTGGCGGAGCTATTATGCCCATTTACGATGCGCTCTATGGCGCGCCTGTAAAGCATTACCTTACTCGCCATGAGCAAGGTGCTGGTTTTGCCGCAGTGGGTTATGCTCGCAGCACAGGCAAATTAGGCGTTTGTTTTGCTACCTCAGGCCCAGGCGCTACTAACTTAATAACAGCTCTTGCCGATGCAATGATGGACTCAGTGCCATTATTAGCAATTACAGGCCAAGTACCGACTGCCGCTATTGGCTCAGATGCATTTCAAGAAGTCGATGTACTAGGTATGTCACTGTCGTGTACTAAACATAGCTACATGGTAGAGCGCCCAGAAGACTTAGCTGAAATATTACAAGAAGCCATGCACTTAGCTCAAAGTGGTCGCCCAGGCCCAGTGCTTGTAGATATTCCAAAAGATATTCAAATGGCGCAAGTGCCTTTTAAACCTTGGTTAGCTGCTGATGAATATTTACCACAGCTTGATTTAAACCAAGTGGCCATTGCAAACCAGTTATTAACTGAAGCAAAGCAGCCAGTAGCGTATGTAGGTGGTGGCGTACAAGCCGCCGATGCGCAAAATGAGTTAATGCAGTTTTTAAATAAAACACAAATGCCAGCGGTATCAACATTAAAAGCGCTAGGCAGTGTATTACCTGATTACGAGCACTACTTAGGAATGTTAGGCATGCACGGCACACAAGCGGCTAACATAGCAGTACAAGAGTGTGATGTACTTGTATGTATAGGCGCGCGCTTTGATGACCGCGTAACGGGCAACTTAGCCAAATTTGCAGCTAAAGCAAAAGTCATTCACTTAGACATTGACGCGGCCGAAGTAGGTAAACGCAAACCTGCTAAAGCGTCATTAATTGCTGATCTAAAAACCTCATTACCCGCACTTGAGTGTGTTGTAACACCTAAAGCATGGTGCGATACAAATAAGCTCATGAGCGAAAAACACGCATGGCGTTACGACTACCCAGGCGAAAAAGTATTTGCCCCGTATTTATTGAACCAGTTAAGCCAGCGTATGCCAAAAACAGGCGTGGTGTGCTGCGATGTAGGCCAGCACCAAATGTGGGTGGCGCAACATATGAAATTTAACCACCCAAGTAATCACTTAAGTAGTGGTGGCGCAGGCACTATGGGCTTTGGTTTACCAGCGGCTATTGGCGCACAGGTAGCACGCCCAGACGATTTTGTAATAACGGTGTCGGGGGATGGCTCAATCATGATGAACATTCAAGAGCTTGCCACTATACGTCGTAACAATTTACCAGTAAAAATACTAATATTAGATAACCAACGCTTAGGTATGGTTCGTCAATGGCAGGAACTGTTTTTTGAAGGGCGTTACTCTGAAACCAATCTTTCAGATAACCCTGACTTTGTTCAGTTAGCGGCGGTATTTGGTATTCCTGGGCAAACTATTACTAAAGCCAACGAAGTAGACGATGCAATCACTGCACTGGTAAACAGCGAAGGGCCGTATATTTTACATGCCTGTATAGATGATAAAGAAAACGTATGGCCGCTTGTACCACCAGGGGCTGCAAATGACGAAATGATTACGGAGAAAGCACAATGAAACACAGCTTAACTATTGCATTGAAAAACCAAAGTATTGCGGTGGAGCGCTTTTTACGTGTTGTGCGTCACCGTGGTTTTGACCTTACGCATTTTCAGCTTAATACCGATGAAGCTCAATATACGATAGCAATGACGGTCGATAGCGATAAGCCTATTCATCTATTAACCAGCCAGCTAAATAAGTTGGTAGACGTGAAAGAAATCAGCTTAGAGAATTTACAGCAACAAGCAGTGTAACTGCTAACGAAACACATTTACGCGTTACTGAATATAACCTTCAGTAACTCAACAATTTTTAGAATGAGGAATGCCCGCTTACACAGCGGCAAAACAGAGGTAACTATGGCTAAATTAAGAAGTGCAACAACAACTGAAGGACGTAAACGCGCAGGCGCACGTGCATTATGGCGCGCAACAGGCATGACCGACACCGACTTTGGTAAACCTATTATTGCTGTAGTTAACTCGTTTACGCAATTTGTACCAGGGCATGTACACCTTAATCAGCTTAGTGAGCTAATGGCTGAAACAATCACGCAAGCGGGCGGCGTACCAAAAGAATTTAACACCATCGCAATTGATGACGGCATCGCAATGGGCCACGGTGGTATGCTTTACTCACTCCCTTCTCGCGACTTAATTGCAGACTCTGTTGAGTACATGGTTAACGGCCACTGCGCTGATGCGATGATCTGTATTTCTAACTGCGACAAAATCACCCCAGGGATGATGCTTGCAGCGCTACGTTTAAATATACCGGTTATTTTTGTATCGGGCGGGCCAATGGAAGCGGGTAAAACCAAACTTGCTAACATCGATATTAAACTAGATCTAGTTGATGCCATGGTAAAAGGCGCTGATGAAACAGTAAGTGATGCAGATTCAGAGCAAGTAGAGCGCTCTGCGTGTCCTACCTGTGGCTCGTGTTCGGGTATGTTTACTGCCAACTCAATGAACTGTTTATTAGAGGCTATTGGCCTTGCACTACCGGGTAACGGAACAACGCTTGCAACTCATAAAGATCGTAAGCAACTGTATGTAGAAGCCGGCGCTCGCATTGTTGACTTGTGCCGCGAGTACTACCAAAAAGACAACCACGACGTGTTACCGCGTGCAATTGCAAACAAAACAGCCTTTATGAACTCTATGGTGGTTGATATTGCCATGGGTGGTTCATCTAATACCGTATTGCATTTATTAGCAGCAGCACAAGAAGCCGGTGTAGATTTTGATATGTCGCACATTGACGAGCTTTCTCGTAAAACCCCATTTTTATGTAAGGTGGCCCCAGCTACACCTGAGTACCACATAGAAGATGTGCATCGCGCTGGTGGCATGATGGCAATTGTACGTGAGCTAGGTAAAGCAGGTTTAGTTGATTTATCGGTAAACCACGTAGCGGGTATGACGATGGGTGAGCTTGTTAAAAAGTGGGATGCGACTGATCCTACAAACGAAGCTGCACAAAAGTTTTACCGTGCAGGCCCTGCCGGTATTCGTACTACAAAAGCAATGAGCCAAGAGTGCCGTTGGGATGAAGGCGATAACGACCGAGAGCATGGTTGTATCCGTAGTGTTGAGCATGCCTTTAGACAAGATGGTGGCTTAGCTGTGCTTTCAGGTAACTTAGCGGTTGATGGCTGTATTGTTAAAAGTGCAGGCGTAGTGGACGAAATGCTGCATTTTGAAGGCACCGCCGTGGTGTACGAGTCACAAGATGATTCAGTAGAAGGCATTTTAAACGACGAAGTAAAAGCCGGTGATGTTGTGGTTATTCGCTACGAAGGCCCTAAAGGCGGCCCAGGTATGCAAGAAATGCTTTACCCAACGAGCTACTTAAAATCAAAAGGCCTTGCTGAAAAATGTGCCTTGATCACCGATGGTCGTTTCTCGGGCGGCACCTCTGGTTTATCAATCGGCCACGTATCGCCAGAGGCGGCAAGTGGCGGTGCTATTGCGTATGTTGAAAATGGCGACAAAATTATCATTGATATCGCAACACGTGAAATCACCCTCGCATTAAGTGATGAAGAGCTAGAAGCACGTAAACAAAAGCAATTAGCGCGTGGTAAGCAAGCGTATAAGCCGCTTGATCGTGACCGCTATGTATCGTCGGCATTAAAAGCGTATGCATTACTTGCAACCAGTGCCGATAAAGGCGCAGTACGTGATTTAGCCAAATTGGAGGAGCTTAGCTAATTATGGTTTCTCAAGAGCTCGATTATTTTCGCGCTATTATTCAGGCCAATATGGAACCGCTAGCTAAAGTGACTGAGGTCAGCGAAATGCGCGACCTCAGTGATAAATTAGGCAACCATGTTTGGTTAAAGCGTGAAGATCAACAGCCCGTGTATTCGTTTAAGTTACGCGGTGCTTATAATAAATTAAACAAGCTACCAAAAGGGTCTGTTGTTATTACGGCATCTGCGGGTAACCATGCACAAGGTGTGGCGCTTAGTGCTTCACACCTTGGCCATAAAGCCACTATTGTTATGCCAGTTACCACGCCTGAAATAAAAGTAAGTGCGGTACGTGCGCTGGGCGGTGAAGTGGTTTTACATGGCCATCATTTTGATGCTGCAAAAGCACATGCACTTGAACTAACAGAGCAACGCAATGGCGTATTTGTACCGCCTTTTGATGACCCTGACGTAATAGTGGGGCAAGGCACAGTGGCTCGCGAGCTTATGCAGCAACTCAACGAGCTTGATGCGGTATTTATCCCTGTTGGCGGTGGTGGTTTACTTGCTGGTATGGCGGTTTATATCAAATCATTACGCCCCGATATAAAAGTCATTGGCGTAGAAGCTGACGAAAGTGCATGTTTACATGCTGCGCTTAAAGCGGGCGAGCCTGTTGAACTTGACCGTGTTGGCAGTTTTGCCGATGGCGTAGCGGTTAAAATTATTGGCAGTGAAACATTTCGCTTAGCGCAAAAATTTTGCGATGAAGTTGTAACTGTCAGTGGCGATGAAATTTGTGCCGCCATGCAAGATATTTTTGTCTCTACTCGCGCAATTTCAGAGCCCTCAGGTGCACTTGCAACCGCAGGGCTTAAAAAGTGGAGCCAGCAATCGGGCTTAAAAGGGCTGCATTTAGCAGCGGTGCTTTCGGGTGCTAACTTAAACTTTGATCGCTTACGTTATGTGGCTGAGCGTACTGCGCTAGGTGAAAAAAACGAAGCGCTACTTGCGGTGACCATTAAAGAAGAAAAAGGCAGCTTTAAGCAGTTTTGCACCTCTTTAGGTGGCCGGGCTATTACTGAGTTTAACTACCGTTATGCAGGCCCAGGTGAAGCGCAAATATTTGTAGGTATTGCCCTGCGCCAGGGTGAGCAAGAACTCAACGAGCTAAAACAAGACCTAACTAACAACGACTACCAATTTTGCGATTTATCAGATAACGAACTCGCTAAATTACACGTACGTTATATGGTAGGGGGTAAAGCACCGGAGCAGTTACACGAAAGGTTATTACGGTTTGAATTTCCGGAATACCCAGGAGCCCTTGCGCGCTTTTTAGATACCTTAGGTAGCAATTGGAATATTACTTTATTTCATTATCGCAATCATGGGGGGTCTATCGGAAATGTACTGGCGGGCTTTGCTATTGAGCCAAGCCAATTTGATATGTTTAACGAGCACTTAAATCGCTTAGGTTACAGTGTACAAGATGAAACACATAACCCGTGTTTTACGCAGTTTTTAACCTCTCAGCCACAAAGCCCAAACGTTGACAATTTAGCCTCAGCTTAGGGTTTTTATAAGCAAGTATGCACGTTTGCATGCTTGCTTTATCGTGTGTTTTAAATATAGTTACAGCTAATGACTACTATTTGGAACACCCAGTTGCTTATTAAAGGATTAATATTTGTAATTTTGCTTTTTTGCAGCCAACTAATGGCTCAAGAATCAGTCACCTTACAACTAAAATGGACCCACCAGTTTCAGTTCGCCGGCTATTATATGGCTCAGCAAAAAGGCTACTACAAAGACGCCGGACTTGATGTAACCATACGCGAAGCCAATCCTAAAATGCCTGACACTTTCACGCCTGTAGCAAGTGGAGAAGCCCAATTTGGCGTAGCGCATTCGGGTATTTTACAACAAAGAGTAAACGGCCAACCGTTTGTAGCAATGGCGGCTATTTTACAGTTTTCTCCTTACTGTTGGATGGTAAAAGACAGCTCTGATATTTTTCACCCCCGCGATTTTACCGCTAAACGTATTACCGAAGTGAGTAAAAAAGACAGTACCGAGCTGCTAGTTATGCTTAAACGCAGCGGTATTGATATTGCTACTTTAGAGGTATACGAAGGCGATGAGCCTGCGCTACAAGCGTGGCAAGAAAACAAACTTGATGCAATGCAAGTGTATGTCACCACTCAGCCTTACTTTATGACTCAGCAAGGGGTATCGCACCGCCTTATATGCCCACAGCGCTATGGTATGGATGTGTATGGTGATGTGTTATTTACCAGCGAATCAATGCTTAAAAAGCACCCGCAAACGGTCGAAAAGTTTTACCAAGCGAGCTTAAAAGGTTGGCGCTATGCGATGATGAATATGGATGAAGCCATTGCAATTGCTCAGCAAGTGTATGCGCCAAACAAAAGTTTTCATCAGCTAGCTTATGAAGCCGAAGTATTGAAAGACTACATAATGCCGCCTACGACCCATTTAGGGAATATGTCGATGGCCAAGTGGCGCTTAATTGCAGATTATTATGGCATTAAGCAAACGCAATTTGACGAGCACAAAGCTGGGTTTGTTTATAAATACCAAGAGCCAGAGCGATTACAACTGTCGTGGATGCTAATAGCCGCCTTTATTGTGAGTATTATTTCGATCCCTCTTTATTTGCGTTTAATACTTGGAAAAAAATAACCGCTTAATGCTGCTCTGCGCAACTGGTATAATTAAACGTCTTTTTACTATTTTAAGTTGTTATGAACCTAGCTGAGCAGTTTGCAGCACTCGATGCAGTGCTAATGAATACCCGCGAATATTGGCAATGTACAGCATTTGATTTTGATGAATTACCGTGGCCTGAGCTACAAGCGGCGTTAAATAACTTATCAGATGAAGATGTCGCAAGGCTTGATAACGATCAGCAACAGCTTTATCAATTTTTTAGCCCGTTTATTGCTGGGGTAGAGCAGCTACCTGAGCTGTGCAATTTACCAAAAAGCCAGCAGCAACGCGGTGAATACCCGTTTTGGATAAGTAACGGTATTAAAGGGCGTAAGTTTGAGCAGCTGCAAGACTTTGTTTCAGCATTAACAAGTAGCACGCAGCCTGTACTTGAATGGTGCGCAGGTAAAGGGCATTTAGGCCGAATGCTTGCTTATAACGGCGCGCAAAGCGTGCACAGTGTTGAGCTACAAGGGCACCTTTGCGAGCAAGGAGAGCACAGTGCACGCAAGCAAGGTTTAGCGATGAAATTTAGCCAAGCTAATGTACTTGAAGATGAAACACGCCATTTTTTTAATACCGACACACATGCGGTGGCACTGCATGCATGTGGCGCACTGCACCAAACATTTATGCAACACGCCAGCGCCGCTAGGGTAAAACGTATTAGTTTTTCGCCGTGCTGTTATCACTTATTTACCGATAGTCGTTATCAGGCAATGAGTGAGCTTGCCCTTGCTAGTAAGCTTAATTTAACGCACCGCGATTTAAAATTGGCGCTGCAAGAAACAGTTACAGCTCCTTCACGTGTAGCTAAAATACGAAAAACTGAGGTGGAATGGCGCTTAGGGTTTGACGCACTTCGAAAGTCACTCACTCATGAACAATATTACGTGAGTGTGCCTTCCGTTAACAAAGCCGTGTTTTCTGATACGTTTACACAGTTTTGTGCTTGGGCGGGGGATAAAAAGTCTATAAGTATCCCTCAAGATACTGATTACGATAAGTTTTTATTAATTGGTAAGGCGCGTAAAAAAGTAACAGAGCGAATCGAACTGGTTCGACATGTGTTTAGAAGAGCAATAGAAGTTTGGCTTGTGCTCGATCGTGCTTTATATTTGCAACAGCAAGGTTATCACGTTTCAGTTACCACCTTTTGTGAGAAACAATTAACTCCTCGCAATATTTTAATTCTTGCAAACACCAACTAAAAAGACGCTCATTATTTGTCTTTTCTGGGGTGTAATTTCTATCCCGTCCTAAATAAGAGATGCAATGAGAAAGCTAAAAAATTTATTCGAAAACAACAAACGTTGGGCTGCACGTACAACCGAAGCCAACCCTGAGTTTTTTAAAATATTATCAATGCAACAAAACCCAGAGTACTTGTGGATTGGCTGCTCAGACTCCCGTGTTCCTGCCAACCAAATTGTAGATTTACTGCCGGGAGAATTATTTGTACACCGTAATGTAGCTAATGTGGTGGTACATACTGACCATAACTGTTTATCGGTAATGCAATACGCGGTAGAGGTGCTTAAAGTAAAACATATTATGGTGGTTGGCCACTACGGCTGTGGCGGTGTACAAGCGGTATTAAATAACGCCAAATTTGGTTTTATCGATAACTGGTTACGCCATGTTGGCGACGTAAAAGAAAAACACTTAGAGCAGCTTAATGCAATGGATGAGCAACAGCGTTTAAGTCGCTTAATTGAGCTAAACGTTATTGAGCAAGTACGCAATGTGTGCAGAACAAACATAGTTCAAGATGCATGGGATAAAGGCCAAGAGCTCACAATTCATGGTTGGGTATATGGATTAGAGAACGGCCACTTGCACGACTTATCATCGGTTGTAACCTGCGCTGATGAAGAAGGCGATGTGTATAAAAAAGCCGTTGCACATGTACTCGCTAAAGCCGGTTGCGAGTAATTTAAACAATGACTAAAACGGCGATAATCATAGGGGCAACAGGGGTTGTGGGGAGTGAGCTATTAACGCTTTTACTGCAAAGCCCTGCGTTTGGCCATGTGATTGCTATAACTCGCCGTAAGCTGGACGTTGAACATACTAAGCTCACTAATCAGGTTATTGATTTTGATTGTTTAACCAACTACTGCGCGTTATTTAAAGGGGATGTGTTTTTTTCGTGTTTGGGCACTACTAAAAAGCAGGCTGGCTCAACCGCGGCGCAGCGTAAAGTTGATTTTGATTATCAGTTTATTGCGGCGCAAATGGCGGCTAACAATGCAGTGAGCCATTATTGCTTGGTGTCATCAAGCGGCGCTAATGCGCACAGCATCAGCCCTTACTTAAAAATGAAAGGCGAGCTTGAGCAGCACATAAAAACGCTGGGCTTTGCAAAAGTAAGTATATTCCAGCCGTCTTTATTAATGGGTGAGCGAAACGATACACGAATAGCTGAGCAAATAGGCGCATTTGTGTTACCTGTTATTACTCAACTTCCTTTTTTAAAACGTTATAAACCCATTACGGGTAAGCAAGTGGCGCTAAAAATGTGCGCTGTAAGTTTAGCGCAGCAACAATCACTGCAATACTATGTATTAGAGGCACTTTTTGATACATAGTGGGCTTTTAGTTAAAACTAAAAGCAAAAAAAGCAGCCTTAGCTGCTTTTTTTGTGGCTGAGTATACAGATGTAGTACGTGCTACTCGGCGTTATTTTTAGCATTTAGTTGTTGCTCTAGTAACACAACTTTTGCTTCAAGCTCAGTGAGTTTTTCACGAGTACGAATAAGTACTTGGCTTTGCACATCAAATTCTTCGCGGCTAACAAAGTCCATTTCAGCCAGCTTATTTTGTAAAACTTGTTTGGTTTTACCTTCCAGTGTATCTGCTAGGTTTTTTACACCTTGCGGCATGTTGTTGGTGATTTGCTTAGCAATTTCTTCAAGTTTTGCTGGATTGATCATAATCGTCCCTTGCTGTTGCCCTAAAATGATAATGACTAATATTACCTTATACCTAAGGTATTTAATACATGATCACCACAATGGAATTAATTAATCTAATGGCTATGCCTGTATCTGTGGTTACGGTAAAATTAGCTGCCTTTTAAAACTCCATGGTCGTTATGAAACTCAATCCAAAACAAGATGAAGCAGTAAAATATATTAGTGGTCCGTGTTTAGTACTCGCGGGTGCAGGCTCAGGTAAAACGCGCGTAATCACTAACAAAATTGCTTATTTGGTGCAAAAGTGCGAGTACAAAGCACGTAATATTGCTGCGGTAACGTTTACGAATAAAGCGGCCAAAGAGATGCGCGAGCGTGTATTACAAACGCTTAATAAGCAAGAAGCGAAAGGGCTGTGGGTATCAACCTTTCATACCCTAGGGCTTGAAATAATTAAAAAAGAGCTCAAAACGCTTGGCTTTAAAGAAGGTTTTTCGCTGTTTGATGACCAAGATACTAACCAGCTGTTAGGTGATTTAACCGAAGACGAACTTAAAAAAGACAAAGACCTTCTTAATCTATTAAAAATGCAAATAGGCAGCTGGAAAAACGAATTAATTTTACCAGAGCAAGCTATACGCGAAGCACGTGATGCGCAAAAGGCGTTATTTGCGCAGCTTTACGCGCGTTATCAAAATCAGCTGCGAGCATATAACGCACTGGATTTTGACGATTTAATAATGATCCCCACCTTATTACTGAGTAGTAATGCCACCTCACGAGAGCGTTGGCAGCAACGATTTAGGTATTTGCTGGTGGATGAATATCAAGATACCAATACCAGCCAGTACCAGCTTGTTAAGTTATTAGTAGGCGAGCGAGCGCGTTTTACTGTGGTAGGGGATGATGACCAATCTATTTATTCATGGCGCGGAGCCCGCCCCCAAAACTTGGTACTTTTAAGTAAAGATTACCCCGGCCTTAGGCTCATAAAGCTTGAGCAAAACTACCGTAGTGCCCAGCGCATTCTAAAAGCTGCAAATATTTTAATTGCCAATAACCCGCACGATATCGAAAAAAAGCTATTTAGTGAGCTTGGTTACGGTGAGCCGATTAAAGTGATTGGCTGTAGAGATGAAGAGCATGAGTGCGAGCGAGTTGTTGCTGAAATAATTTCTCATAAATTTATGAAGCGCACCAGCTATAAAGATTACGCTATTTTGTATCGTGGTAATCACCAGGCACGCGGTTTTGAAAAATCATTAATGAGTAACCGCATTCCCTATAAAATTAGTGGCGGAATGTCGTTTTTTTCGCGTTCAGAAATTAAAGATATTATGGCGTATTTACGCTTGTTGGTTAACCAAGACGACGATAACGCTTTTTTACGCATTGTTAATACGCCGCGCCGTGAAATAGGCACCGTTACACTTGAAAAGCTAGGCACACTTGCAAACGAAAAGCACCAAAGCTTATTTGCCACCTGTTTTGATAACGACCTAGGCTATCGTCTTAAAGGGCGTGGCTTAAATGCGCTTTCGGGGTTTGCACGTTGGGTTGTTGAGCTTTCAGATAATGCAGTGCGTAGCGATACACTCGAAGCGGTAAAAGACTTGGTACGTAATATTAACTACGAAGCGTATTTATATGAGTCATCGCCAAGTGCCAAAGCGGCAGAAATGCGCATGAAAAACGTCTCTGAGCTGTATCGTTGGATCACCGATATGCTCACCGGAGATGCCGATAACGAACCGATGACCTTACCTGAAGTGGTCAGCAAATTAACGCTTCGCGATATGCTAGAGCGTAACGAGGAAGAAGATGAGTCTGATGCGGTACAGTTACTTACTTTGCATGCATCTAAAGGCTTAGAATACCCGTACGTATTTATGGTTGGTATGGAAGAGGGGTTATTGCCACACCAGGTAAGTATTGACGAAGAAAACGTAGATGAAGAGCGCCGTTTAGCATATGTAGGGATCACACGGGCCCAGCAAGAGCTGACACTAACGTATGCAAAAATACGTCGTCAGTTTGGCGAAACCTCACAGACAGAGCTAAGTCGCTTTGTGCAAGAGTTACCGCAAGATGACCTAGCGTTTGAAAACAAAAAAGCCCCAAGCTCGCAAGCTGAGCGCATGGAAAAAGGCCAAGCACGGGTCGCTAACTTAAGGGCGATGCTGAAAAAACCTAGTTAATAGACTGTGCGGCGTTGTTATTAGCCGCTACTGGCTCCGATAAGCCTTGCTGCTTTGCAACAAATAAGTTTAGTCCGTATTTATCTAGCAAGGCTCTAAAGTTGAGTATAGAAGGGCCTTTGGCAATAACTTTTATGCCTTTTAGCTGAGTGATTGCCAGTACACCTTGTAATTGCAAGTTAAAGCTTTCTTGTTGCAGTACACGTTTACTAAAGGTTGAGCTAAGTAGTACGTAATCGAAGGTAATGTCGGTCAGTGCATTTAGCTCACAGCGGTCTTTTGCAAAGTTATTTAAGCCAATGCTGTAGCCAAGCTGCGAGAGTTTTTTAAGGTTTTCTAGTTGTGTTGCACAGGCGTAACGTATTTCTTGGTCGTCAAACAATAAACACAGTTGGCTTTGCCCTTGCAGCTTACTTAATACCTCAGTAAATAAATTGAATTCAAGCGCTTCTAAAAGTAGCCCTGAGCATGGCAATAATACCATGGCTACATTTGCCGCTAAGGCATGGGCATAGGCGTGTTGTAATAGTTCTAATTCAACTTGTAGGTGCTGCTCTTTATCGGTTGCAAACTTTTTCAGCACTTCAAAACTGGTATAGCCTAATACAGGGTGTTCACCAAAGGCTTCAAACAGTGATTCTGATTGCTGTTGTTCATCAAGGTTTATAATATCTGCACTTCTAAAACTCATCGGGAGTGAATCAAGATGGTGCTGTGCTGGAGATTCTGCACTTGTTAGTGTTTGCGTTAATAACGGGTGGAACAGCTCATAGCGGTCGCGCCCCGCATTTTTAGCATAATACATAGCAGCATCGGCATCGCGAATAATTTCATCGGTATGCTGATAACTTGAATTTGAGTACGTTATACCAATACTTGCACCACTTTGAATGCAGGTACCTTTACTGCAAAATGGCTTTTTCATTATATTAATAATGCGATCAGCTACATCTTCTGCTTGTTGTAGCTCTGTTAAGTGGGTAAGCAAAATTACAAATTCATCACCACCAAGGCGAGCGAGTAAATCGTGTTCGCGAATACAATGCGAAAATAAATCAGCCACACTTATTAAAAATTGATCGCCGGCATGGTGACCTAGTTGATCGTTTATATCTTTAAACTTATCTAAATCAATAAATAAAACAGCAAAGTGATGTTCAGGAAAACGATGGTAATGCTGCAGTGTTTTTTCTAGCTGGGTTAAAAACAAGCTGCGATTAGGGAGGCCCGTTAGTGAGTCGTGATGCGCATCATGATAAAGCTGTTGCTCTACTTTTTTACGCTCATCAATTTGCATTTGTAAATGTAGGTTAGCTTGTTGCAGCGCCTTTGTTTTTTCGTTAACTCGATACTCTAACTCTTGGTGGCTAGATTTAAGTGCTTGAGTGGCTAACTTTGTTTGTAAAACCGTGGCAATTTGGTGTGATACAAATGTAATAAGCTCGCAGTCGTCTTTGCTAAAAATATGATTGTTATTATACGCTTGGCATGCAATTAAGCCGATAACTCCTTGCGATGTTTTAAGCGGTGCACCTAGCCAGCTGGTGGCCATTTGCTCCTCTGGTACTGGCTTATTTCGTTGTACATCACCACTTTCTAATAGCTCTTTGGCTCTACTGGGGTGAATAAGTTGGGTCTGCTCGCTGCTAATAACCAGTTCGCTATAACCTTTTGCAAACGGCCTTGGCTCGGTGTTGTCTTTAAATTCATCCACACAGTACGGGAAGCTAATCCAACCAGTCTCTTTGTTATAAAGTGCAATGTATAAGTTTTCTGCGTATGTAATGGTTTTTATTATTTGATGAATTTTTACATAGGCATCATCTAAGTTTTGCGCTTGTGTTGCCAACTCCGATATTTTAAACAAAATTTGTTGGCGTTGCAGTGCGCGTTTTCGTTGTTCAATTTCTAGGTTTAGCGCATCATTACTTTGCGTGAGCGCGCGGGTACGAATTTTTACTTCAGATTCGAGCAGCTCTCTTTTTTTAACTCGCTCTATGGCCGTGGCTAAGTATAAAGACATTACTTCGAGTAAATGCACTTGCTGGCTGCTGTAATCTTGGTGTTTATCGTAACTTTGCGCAGCAAGTACGCCAATAATGTTTTGCTCTTGATAAATAGGGACACCAACCCAGTACTCAGCAGGTGAGCCTAGTGCTTTAAATAAGCCGTTTTGTGCAGCGCTTTGCATCTCTTGTTTGGTAAAGCAGGTGGTTTTGCCAAGCTTATAAACGTAGCCTGTAGCGCCTTCTTCAAAACTATTATCTTGATTGAGGGCGACTGATATACCATCTTTTTCATCACAAAAATAAGAAAGTTCCAGGGCATGAGTATATTGATTAGCAAGCACCACGTAAAAGCTTTTACTAGGTAGGTATGCTTGTAAAATGTCATGGATAGCGGGGTAAAGTAAGGTTAATTCGGCAACAGAGCTTGCTTGCTCTGATAGCTGGATCAGGGCATTTTGTAAGTGGTGAGATTGCTTATACTTTTCTAATAGCGCTTTAAGACGTTTATTTTGGTGCGCTAGTTTACTCGGTGCCGCGGGCTTATCTTCCGATGACATGAATCATATTATTTTATTATTGTATGTTTATTAAACGTATAATTTCACTTTTAGTTGCGATCGTCAAGTAACTAATGCCCTAAAACAGCAACTAAAAAGATTATTTTAGGAATAAAAAAAGGCCTATTATAAAAATAGGCCTTTTTAAATTAATCACCCTAGTTATCAGGGGTTTAATTAAATTATTTAGATGTCATGAAATCAATAGCTGCGCTAATCTCATCATCAGAACAATCCATACATGTTCCTTTTGGCGGCATCGCATTAAAACCGTTGATAGCGTGATCAAGCAGTACATCTTTACCTTTAGCGATACGCGGTGCCCAGTCATCAGCTGATTTAGGTGCACCTAGTGCGCCAGTACCGTGACAGGCAAAACATGCGCCTTGGTACACTTGCTCACCAGAGCGAGGGCCAGTAGGAGCTGCGGCTGCAGCAGCTTTCTCGCCTTCAAGATAAACAGCGCCAACTGGTGCTAAACGTTTTTTAATCGCATCTTCAGTCATAGAGTTATCATATGGCTGTGCGTATGCGGTGGTTGCTAGCATTAATAATGCTGCAGCTGATAGTTTTTTCATTTTGCCTTGCTCACTTCGATTTGAACGTGATCAATCACGATTATAGATGACGGAAATTAAACCGATTATACCTTTGTGTAACAATTTATAAAACGCCCACTGGTGTTTTTATCGATAAAACTGGCTAATTTTTGCGTTAACGCAATAAAATTGCATGTTTCAGTTAACAAACATTTATAATCGGTGGCTTAGTAAATCACTATTTAAGCTAATGCTAGTACGCTTTTAACCAATTTTTCGATCCCCGCATCGGCATCTAAAATAGACTGCGCCAGCATATAAGCAGGGGTGGTAACGAGTTTATTGTCCTCATCAATCACAATATCATCAACCGCACAGGCTGTGTGAGTAGAGCCTAGCTGGGTTAAAGCGCTAGCGGTCTGTTCATCATTACCTATGGTTAAAGTAGCATTGGGATATATAAACGGAATTAAAGCCGGCGCAATACACATGTAGCCAGCGGCTTTTTGTGCATTAGCAAATTGTTTACAGGCCTCTAATACTAGGTCGTTTATCTGCGCATCAGCGCCTTTAACGGCAAAATCACATAAGTTTTTAGCGGCGCCAAATCCCCCTGGTACTATTAACGCATCAAATTCAGATGCCTTTAATTCGCTTAATGATTTTATATCACCACGGGAAATGCGTGCTGCCTCAGTGAGTACATTACGGTTGCTTGGCATTTCTTCACCGGTAAGGTGATTAATAGTGTGAAGTTGTTCTATATCAGGAGCAAAACATTGATATGCAGCACCGTTTTTAGCTATGTGCAGCAGTGTTAATACTGCTTCGTTTATTTCACTGCCATCGTACACACCACAGCCGGCTAATATTACAGCTATCTTTTTCATGCTTTTGTGCTCCTTAAGTATTTTAAATAAGTCGTTTGGATGAAGTTTAACACGGGCCAAAACACACACTAAAATAATTTTTTAGTTTAAAAAGTATTCGCAGTGCAAGTTGTATTGCGGTTTATGCCATTTTTGCCAGTGCGCTCATAAAAAAAATTATAAAGGATCGCTATGATCTTTGATCCATTATGCTAGAATACTCCTCCGGTTATTTAAATGGATACAAATAACTAAAGTGACTAACAGCGGATGTATCAGTTAGAAAACCTTTTTCCACATTGGTTTTAAAATAATAAAAAAAGAACCTCGTATTATCTTTTTTAAACAAAACAAGCAGTTATTTATTTTTCTAAGCATTTTATTATGCATTGGAGGAATAGCTCGTGGCTGTTATCTACAAAGTTATCCACAGGTTGCTCCGCAATAATTATGGCTACTAAGCGTAATTCACTGTCGTTTTATTCACAACCTTATGGCATGCTTGTAATAATATTACTTTTTTGTATTTAGGATCCAAATTCACCATGGCTCAGATCCCCGAAAACCCGCTAATTTTAGTTGATGGCTCTTCATATTTATTTCGTGCTTATCATTCTCCACCGCATTTAACCAACTCTAAAGGTGAAGCAACTGGTGCTATTTATGGCGTGGTAAACATGCTTAAAAGTTTGATCAAACAATATGATCCGAGCCATATGGTGGTGGTGTTTGATGCCAAAGGCAAAACGTTCAGAAACGACATGTATAGCGAGTATAAAGCTAACCGTCCGCCTATGCCTGACGATTTACGAACGCAAATAGCGCCACTGCACAGTATTATTAAAGCGATGGGCTTTCCGCTAATTAGTATTGAAGGGGTTGAAGCCGATGATGTTATTGGTACGTTTTCGCGAATAGCAACTGAGCAAAAGCGCCATGTATTGGTTTCTACTGGCGATAAAGACATGGCTCAGCTAGTTAACGAGCATGTTACGCTAATAAATACCATGACCGACAGCATTTCAGATCCTCAAACCGTTGTTGAAAAATTTGGCGTGGGTCCTGAGCTAATCATCGACTATTTAGCGCTAATGGGTGATAAGGTTGACAACATCCCAGGTGTTGAAGGCTGTGGACCTAAAACAGCTGTTAAATGGCTACAAAAATATGGATCGCTTCAAGGTGTAATTGATAATGCTGGCGATATTAAAGGCAAGATTGGTGAGAAGCTTGCAAATGCCCTTGATCATTTACCACTTAGTTATGAGCTTGCCACCATTAAATGTGATGTTGAGGTAGAGTCAGACCTAGATACCTTTAAAGTACAAGAGCCAAATAAAGATGAGCTTATTGCACTGTATGGTGAGTGTGAGTTCCGTCGTTGGTTAGCTGAGCTGCTTGATAACCCAAAAGATGCAGAAAAAGCGCTCCCTACTGAGGCAAATGAACTGCCAAAAGTTGAAGATGCACATTACGAAACTATCTTAACCGAATCACAATTTGATACGCTTATTGAGCAGCTAAATAGCGCTGAGTTATTTGCCTTTGATACCGAAACAACCAGCCTTGATTACATGCAAGCGCAGTTAGTAGGTATGAGCTTTGCTGTAAAAGCAGGCGAAGCTGCTTACTTACCAATTGCACACGACTACCCGGGTGCGCCAGAGCAATTAAGCCTTGAATATGTAATGCAAAAGCTTGGACCAATCCTCGCCGATGCTAACAAAGCTAAAGTAGGGCAAAACCTAAAATACGACAAGAGCGTACTGGCTAATGCAGGCTATGAGCTCAATGGCATTAAGTTTGATACTATGCTTGAGTCGTACGTATTTAACAGCGTGGGCACTCGCCATGACATGGATTCATTAGCGCTTAAATACTTAGGCCATAAAAACATTAGCTTTGAAGATATAGCCGGCAAAGGGAAAAAGCAGCTTACCTTTAATCAAATTGAGCTTGAGCAAGCTGCGCCTTATGCAGCAGAAGATGCCGATATTACACTGCGTTTACACCAAGTACTTTGGCCAAAATTAGAAGCTGATGAGAAGTTAAAGTCAGTATTTGAAACAATAGAAATGCCATTAGTGAATGTTATCTCTGATATTGAACGCACCGGCGTAGCAATTGATAGCAACATGCTGGCGGCGCACAGCCAGCGTTTAGGCGAGCGTTTACTTGAACTTGAAAAAGAAGCGTTTGAGATAGCTGGCGAACCATTTAACCTAAGCTCGCCAAAGCAGCTGCAAGTACTTTTATTTGAAAAACTTGAGCTGCCAGTCATTAAAAAAACACCTAAAGGTGCACCTTCAACGGCTGAAGAAGTGCTACAAGAACTTGCCCATGACTACCCACTACCTAAGGTGATTATTGAGCACCGTGGTTTATCTAAGCTTAAATCAACCTACACCGATAAATTACCACTGATGGTTAATGAGAAAACACAGCGCGTGCATACTTCTTATCATCAAGCTGTCACGGCCACAGGGCGTTTGAGTTCTACCGATCCTAACTTACAAAATATCCCTATTCGTTCTGAAGAAGGACGCCGTATACGTGAGGCATTTGTAGCGGCACAAGGCTATAAAATTGTGGCTGCCGATTACAGTCAAATTGAGCTGCGTATTATGGCGCATTTATCGCAAGACAAAGGGCTACTAAATGCCTTTGCTAATGGGTTAGATGTACACAGTGCAACCGCTGCTGAGGTATTTGGGGTTGAGCTAGAGGAAGTAACCACAGATATGCGTCGTAAAGCTAAAGCAGTAAACTTTGGGTTAATTTACGGCATGTCAGCCTTTGGTTTAGCGCGTCAGCTTGATGTGCCACGCCACGAAGCGCAGCACTACATAGATAAATACTTTGAGCGTTTCCCTGGGGTACTTGAGTACATGGAAACAACCCGCGAAAAAGCGGCCGAGAACGGGTACGTAGAAACTATTTTTGGGCGTCGTTTACACTTACCAGAAATTAATGCACGTAATGGAGCGCGCCGCAAAGGCGCCGAACGCGCAGCAATCAATGCACCAATGCAAGGTACAGCCGCTGATATTATTAAAAAAGCAATGCTGAGCGTGCATAGCTGGGTTAATCAACAAGCTCCCAATACCATTAAGTTACTTATGCAAGTACACGATGAATTGGTGTTTGAGATTAAAACCGATTGTGCGCAAGCATACACAAAGCAGATTTGTGAGCTAATGTCGCAAGCGGCTAGCTTAGATGTCCCCTTAATTGTAGAAGCTGACCAAGGTGAAAACTGGGAACAAGCCCACTAACCTAAAACATGCTTATATTTTAAAGCGCCGCAAGGCGCTTTTTTATTACCTCTAAATAACTCACTCAATTAAGCGAATCGATATAAGTATTTCTACGCGTAAACAAAGTTTAGTTAAAAGTAGGTTAATTTAAGCAACTATTTGTATTAAATAGTTATATGTTCGTCAATTCGAACTATTTTGGCGGAATATCATTGTATTTTTATGTGCGCTTTTGCTAAAGTGCGCGCGTCCTCATCCTGTAGGACATCCTGTTGATGATGCATCTGAAAAGGTGCAACAAATTGATAGCTTCTCCCCAGTTTGCTATATCGGCCTGCTTGTTTTAAGCAGGCTGCTTTTTCTTCCTCATTAGATTGCCCTTTAAAGCTAAATAGCACCTCAAAGCGCTTTTTTACTATTCACACTTTATGCTCATTTATACTTATTATTTTTTGTGCCATACCTTGCGCGCCCTCAAACGGGTATATGTATAAAGCAGTTATAATGCAAACGTAGGCAAGTAAAGCTATCTCACGCAATTATTAGCGTGGATGTTGCGCTATGCCCCAAAAAAGCATCAGTTATAGGCTGCTATATTGTTATTAATTTTTTAATAACAGTACGGGCTAAGAAATTTAGCGCCGTCTTTAATTTGAGGTGGTTTGCCCCTATCTCAGGTGATAGTATCGAAAGCGCTATTATTCTCATTTTATTTTAGGAGTGCGTTATGTTTAAAACGTTAGCCATTATCGGTTTATCGTTATCAAGTGTTACTTTGTCTAATGCCGCTCATGCAGATTGGCAGCTAGTCAATGACAAGAGCCAATTAAGTTTTGTTTCTATCAAAAAAGACTCGATTGCTGAGTCACATCATTTTACTAACCTAGAAGGAACACTTTCAGACAGTGGTGCTTTTAGTGTAAATATAGACTTAACCTCTGCAGAAACACTGATCCCTATTCGCAATGAACGTTTAACTCAATTCGTATTTGAAGCGGCTAAGTTTCCTCATGCAGTTTTAACCGCGGATTTAAAAAAGCAATTAAGTAATATTAAAAAACCGGGCCAGCATGTATTAAAAGAGGTTGATGCGCAGCTTGATTTTCATGGTAATAAAAAGCCATTAAAAATAAATGTACTTGTTAGCAGTGCCGAAAATGGCGATATAAGCGTGTCGTCGTTTACGCCTGTGATTGTAAATAGCCAAGACTTTGGTGTGACCGAAGGCGTTAAAAAGCTACAGCAATTAGCTGGTTTACCTGCCGTTGCTACAGCCGTACCAGTTACTTTTGCGCTAACACTTAAAAAACAGTGATCTCGTTAACGGCGCTTAGTAAGCAATTAAGCGAGCCTAGTAAACCGTTTGATAGTTGGCAGCCTACCCAGTGTGGTGAGCTGCCGATTATGATTAACGAGCATGGGCAGTGGTTTTACGATGGCAGCGAAATTACTCGCCCCGCGATGGTAAAACTGTTTGCCAGTGTTTTATGCAAAGAAGGTGAGCAGTTTTATTTAAAAACACCCATCGAAAAAATAGCGATAGAGGTGCAAGATGCGCCTTTCGTTATCGTAAGCTGGCATATTGAAAGCACAGCGCAAGGGCAGGTTATGTGTTGTGTAGATAATTTAGCACGGCAATGGTTAATCAGTGCTGAGCAGCCTCTTTATATAAAAAACTATAAAAATGCAGCGGTGCCATATTTGCAATTACCTTATGGGTGTAGCGCGCGGGTATCACGAAGTGTGTTTTATCAGTGGGCTGAAATAGCCGACGCAGATGAGCGCGGCTATTTTATCAAATCAGCAGGGGGAAAGTTTTATCTTTCGTAGGTGCTTATTTTAAGCGTCTGAGCTGTCTTCATCACTCTGCGGTGGTGCAACAGCCACAATTGGCCCTAAATACCACTCATCTAGCTTTTTAGCGACTTCCGGTAAACCAGTTCCCTTAAGTGATGAAAAAGCGTGTACAGTGATATCACCGTCTAGTTCACTTAATTCACGGCGTACTTGCAGTACTTGTGCTTTACGTGCACCTTGCTTGAGCTTATCGGCTTTAGTTAAAAGCGCCAATACCGGGATTTCGCTGCCAATAGCCCAGTTAATTAAATCTTTGTCTAAATCTTTTAATGGGTGGCGAATATCCATTAATATAACAATACCTTTTAAACTTTGACGTTTTTGTAGGTACTCACCCAGTGACTTTTGCCACTTCTTTTTCATTTCAATAGGTACTTTAGCAAAACCATAACCGGGTAAGTCGATTAAGCGCATGTCGTCTACTTCACCTAACTCGAAGGTGTTGATTAACTGCGTACGACCTGGCGTTTTACTGGTACGAGCAAGTTTTTGATCTGTCAGTGCATTAAGAGCACTTGACTTACCTGCATTAGAGCGACCTGCAAACGCGACTTCAATTCCCGTATCAGCAGGTAATTTAGTGATGTCTGGCGCGCTTGTTACAAAAGACGCAGTATTATATTTGATACGAGATTTGAGCACAGGCTCTCCTAAAAACGTAAAAGTTAATCTTATTGAGCTAAATTCACTCAGGGCGCGTATTTTATACTATAAAGGATGTATTAAAAAGCGTATTTAAACACCTAAAAACTCTATAAATGGCACTATTAAAGCTGCTTAAAGGTTAATCTAGGTCAAAACCCTATAAATTATAAGCTTAATATGAGTAGAAAACGTGCCAGAGAATTTTTTATCGTGTAGAATACATGAATTACAACATCCATATTGTAGATGATACAGGGTCGGAAACAGAGAATTCACCATGAAAAAAATAGCACTATCTTTAACAATATTGCTTGGTGCGTTGTCAGCAAGCAACGCAACAGCATTTGATGGCGATGTAAACGCAGGTAAAGAAAAATCAGCAACGTGTGCGGCTTGTCACGGCCCAGACGGTAATGCACCGGTTAATATTTACCCTAAACTTGCAGGCCAGCACCCAGATTACATCCTTAAACAACTTAAGGATTTAAAATTAGGTATGACTTCAGGCGGTAAAGAAGGCCGTATGGATCCTGTAATGAGCGCGATGGCTATGCCACTTAGCGAACAAGACATGAAAGACCTATCTGCTTATTTTTCTTCATTGAACATGACTGAAGGCGCCACCCCTAAAGACGTGGTTGAAGTTGGTCAAATGCTTTACAAAGCAGGCGATGCTGAACGTGGTATTCCGGCTTGTGCGGCGTGTCATGGTCCGCGAGGCAATGGTTCGTCTCTTGCTAAGTTTCCTAAAATTTCTTTTCAGCACCCAGAGTACATTAAAGCTCAGCTAGAGAAGTTTCGTGATGGAACCCGTAAAAACGACCATAACGGTATGATGCAAGATATAGCGAAAAAGCTAACTGATAAAGATATTGAAGTACTATCTCAATACTTAGGTGGCTTACACTAAAGTCGTATTTATCTAGTATTAGCTAGTGTAATATGATTAAAAAGCAGCTTACGCTGCTTTTTTTGTGTCCACATTTTAACGATATCACCCTTTAGTTTGTGAGACATTTGCCATGCTGTTTTGTAAGAAATGGCTTATTTTAAAAAAACTTTTACAGTTAAATGCATGTTTATTATAAGTTTTATGTTTTTTATATGTGCTCTATGTAAGAAAAATTATATAAACCAGTTGTAACAAAAATATTAACGGGTAAATTAACCACTGTCGCAAAACAACAATAACAACATGGATTATGCTAAAGGAAAATGGCGCGACACGACTGAATAGCACATTGAAGGTGCTACAAAAGGAAATAACAAGAAAGCGTCAGGATGACCGTAAATAATAAAATCTCAAGGAAGTTTAATAATAAAAACAAAATGGAATGTAACAAGGAAGGTTAAAATAATAACAATACGGACTGATAATAATAAAAATAATAAAGACTAAAAAAAGTCGAAGGGAGAAGTGTCCAGATAATGGCGCTCAGATTAGTAGGCGGTAGAGATGTTTTCTCTACCGCCTTTTTATTTGTCCTGTTACAATACCCACCGTTTAGCAATAAGCTAATGCGCTAATTCAACGAGCAACCCAAGCTTTAATGCGCAAATCGAATTCTTCTGGCTAGGCCAGCACTGCGATGCTCATGTTATGTGCCTCGCTCAAAACCTCTTAAGTGAGATGATCAAGATATGAGTAGAAAGAAAAAATCACGCAAAATTCCTTCAAACGGCCCTGTTCGTTTAAGCCAAGATAAGCTTAAAGAAATGCGTGCGTTAAAAGAGCAACGAGTTAAAAAGCCAAAGGGTGCTAAGCCTGGTTCTCGTAATGCACCTGAGCTATTAGATAGCGATACTAAAAAAGCAAACTCAGCGCCAAAAGATAAGCGCGTCGGCAGTAAAAAAGCCGTGCCTTTAGTGGCTAGTGCACCACAGCCGCAAGTAGAAATGAAGCGTAACTTAAAGCCAACAGTTGAGCTTAAAAAGGTGACAGAGCCAGAGCTTACGCCTGAGCAAGAGCTAGAAGCGCTTGAAAACGATGAGCGTTTACTTAAGCTCGTTGAGCGCCATGAGCAAGGTGAAATGCTGACGGGTAAAGATGCGAAGTACTTTAATAGCCGTATTGCTCGCCACCAAGTACTTTGTAAGTTACTAGGTATCGAAGATGAAGACGAAGACGATTTTGAAGATGATTTTGAAGATAACTTCGAAAGCGACGGTAACTCAGATTTCGATAAGTACCTTTCAGATGATTTAGCCAATGAGTGGCTAGATGATGATGACGACAAATAGTAAGGGCGCTTAATGAGTACCGCAGTGATTGTAGCCTTGTTTGTAGGTGCTGTTATTATTGCTGGCTTAGCATTTTATGCAGGTCAGTTGCTCTATAAGCTTAACGCGCAAAAAAAGTTAATTGCGCAAAAGCAAGCAGAGCAACAGCAAAAGCTTAAGCAGTCGCGCTTAAAGCGTAACGCTAAACTTGCAGATAGCATTCATCTAATTGCTCGCGCAATGGCTGAAGAGCAATGTGAGTACTCTGAAGGCTGTTTACGGATTTGGGTTTTAATGTCTCAGTACGCTTTTGAAGATGAGCGAGATTTAACGCTAGCGTACCCAGGCATTTATAAAATGTATAACGTTGTGAAAGAAATGCCGACTCACGATGCACGCAAAAAATACTCTAAAAAAGAGATTTTTAAGCAAGATACAGCACGTTGGCGAGCTGAAGAAAACTTTAGTGATGAGATTAAAGCCGATTGCGACAAAATCATTGTTGAGTTTAAAGCTGCGCCGGGCAGCGAAAACATCGTATTTAATTAAACCCGATAGAAAATACCAAAAAGCAGACTCAGGTCTGCTTTTTTTATGCCTGCTTATCGACACACTTTTACCACCTCAAACGTGATAAGCGAATTGGTATAGCACTAATTAAATCACACGTGAGAAACGGGTTTTACTTATTTGCTTTTGTAAGTGAGCATCAAAGCACATACATATAATACGAATAAATAGATTTCCGCGAGGCGTGACGCGTATTACCTTATCGTTTATATGCACCATGTCATCGTCTATTAAAGGCTTTAGCGCTAACAGCGCATCCGCAAAATACTCATTAAAATGTATAGAATGCTTTTTCGCAAATGCGTACGTGTCTAATTCAAACTGGCAAATAAGTGATTTAATAGCCTCTGCGCGTATTACATCATCGTGCGTTAAATGCATTCCTTTATGTATAGCACTGCCGGCTTGCGTTTCAATTGCGTGATAATAATGCTTAAGCACTTTTTGGTTTTGTAAAATGGCGGTGCCAATTTGCGAAATAGACGAGACCCCTAAACCTAATAAGTCGCAATTACCGTGAGTGGTATAGCCCTGAAAGTTGCGATGTAACTGCCCTTTATTTTGCGCGACTGCAAGTTCGTTGTCGGCTTTTGCAAAATGATCCATACCAATAAACTGATAGCCTGCAGAGGTCATTTGCGCCAAGGTGTTTTTAAACATGGTTAGCTTGTCGTGGGCACTGGGTAAGTCAGCCTCTTTTATTTTACGTTGCGCTGCAAAGCGCTCTGGTAAATGTGCGTAATTAAATACGGAGACTCTATCTGGGCTTAAGGCAATTAATTGCGCTATTGTTTTTTCAAAGCTTTGGGGTGTTTGTTTAGGTAGGCCATAAATCATATCTGCATTTATAGACTTAAAGCCAAGCTCGCGGGCTTGAGTTATCAGTGCTTTAACGGTATCGACTTGCTGTGTGCGGTTAACCGCTTGTTGTACTTCATCGTTAAAATCTTGAATACCAAAGGATACGCGGTTAAAGCCTAAAACCCGTAAGTGTATAAGCATATCTTTAGCAAGGGAGCGTGGGTCTATTTCAATGCCTCGCTCAGTGTTGCGGGTAAAGTGAAAGTGCTGCTCTAATAAGTTAATTAAGCGCGTCATTTGCTTTACAGTTAAAAAGGTTGGCGTACCACCCCCTAAATGCAATTGTTCCACTGTGTAGTGTTTAAATAAAGGGGCATGCGCTGCTATTTCTTTTGTTAAATAATCTAAATATACATCGGCTTTAGACTGATGGCGTGTGATCACCTTGTTACATCCGCAGTAATAGCAAAGCTCACTGCAAAATGGGATATGAATATACAAAGAAAGTGAGCGACTAGAGGATGATTTTATAGCGCTAACAAGGTCTTGTTGCTGATACCCCTCGCTTAAAGATAAAGCGGTGGGGTAGGAGGTATAGCGTGGCCCTGACACGTTATACTTATTTATAAGAGTTTGATCCCATTTCGGAAGCTTTATCATCACGCGCACCTTATGTATTAATGAGGTGTTGAGTATAAAAAGCTTTTAAGGGAGGGGTTTTGATCTACAACAAAAAAGGTGCCTAAGCACCTTTTTAAAATAGTATTTTTTGTTAATACGTTATGTTGTGGGCATCTTTTAAGTATTGAAACAATTCTTTATAGCCCTTGCCTGGCTTTTCAGCTTTAACTTCTTTAGCGGCGTTACGTACCAATTGGCGCATTTTTTGGCGCTCAAGGGTTGGGTATTGCTCAATAGTTTCGTTAATTAAATCATCGCCTTGCTCAATTAAGTCGGTACGTAATTGCTCAATTTTTTTAATTAAAACCTCAGCTTGGTTATTTTTATTAAGCATTACGTCAATAATGGCTTTAATTTCTTCAACGTTTTCTACTGTGCGTAGCGTTTTAGCAATGTAATTTAAGTGGCGGCGGTACGCATCGCTTTTATTACTGATTTTATCAGCAACTACCATGGCTGCTTTCAAATCGTCATTGAGTGGTAAGCGTTCGCGTTGCTTTTTCCCCATTTTAGCAATTTCAGAACCTAACTGATGAAACTCTTGCGCGTCGCGCTTTAGTTCACTTTTTGATACGTAAATAATTTCTTCTTCAATTTCAGCAGGCTTGCCTTTTTTCTTCGCCATGGGGTGCTCTTAAGTAAAAATAACTTTTGCCATTATACGCGATTCTTTTAGTGATTAATATTAGCTGATGTGGTGCAGTGAGTGTGTTAGCATTTAAAGATAAGAAATGCGTGCAATATTGCCTTAAGGCTCAGGACTTAATTTATGAAAAGCCAACAACACGATCCAATTTATTCTCAAATCTCTCAAGTAAAAGATGCCGTAGCTGAAGTGCTCGAGCATGCTAAAAAATTGGGTGCCACTGCCGCAGAAGCTGCTATGTCTAGTACATCGGGTTTATCGGTAAGCACACGCATGGGTGAAGTAGAAACCATAGAGTTTAACCAAGATGGTGGTTTAGGTATCAGTGTTTATGTAGGGAATAATAAAGGCTCGGCGTCTACTGCTGATCTAAACCCAAAAACACTGCGCACGGTAGTAGAAAAAGCCATTGATATTGCCAAATTTACCTCAGACGACCCTTTTAATGGTATTGCCGATAAAGAATTACTCGAGTTTGCTCCTAAGGACCTTGATTTATATCACCCGTGGGATGTAAGCCCTGAGCAAGGGATTGAGCTATGTCACGCTGCAGAGCAAGCCGCTTTAAATGCTGATGAGCGTATTGTTAATTCAGATGGTGCAAGTTTTTCATCGCACCAAGGCTTACGTGTGTATGGTAATAGCCATGGTTTAATTGCTGGTTTTCCACGTACGCGTCACAGCATTAGCACTATGGTAATAGGCAAAGAAGGCGAGCACATGCAGCGCGACTCTGCTTATACTGTTGCTCGCGATCAGGGCGGACTTAACGACGCTGCTGCGGTAGGCCTAGAAGCCGCCACCGAAACTCTGGCTAAACTAAATAGCCAAAAGCTGGGTACTATGAAAGTCCCTGTTATTTTTAGAGCCGATATTGCCAACTCATTGTTTGGCCATTTAGTGTCGGCAATTGGCGGCGGGGCGCTTTATCGTAAATCGAGCTTTTTACTCGACAGCCTAGGCACCCAGGTATTTAGTAAGAACGTTAATATTGCTGAGCGTCCTCATATATTAAAAGGATTAGCGTCGTCGCCTTTTGATAGCGAAGGGGTAAAAACGATTGACCGTGAAATTATTCAAGGCGGTGAGCTGCAAACCTACTTATTAGCAAGTTATGCAGCGCGTAAACTAAATATGGCTCCAACAGGCCATGCAGGCGGTATTCATAACTGGTTAGTTGAGCAAACGCACAACGATTTATCGGCTTTATTAAAAACCATGGGAACAGGCTTATTAGTTACCGAGCTGATGGGGCAAGGCGTAAACACCGTTACGGGTGACTACTCGCGTGGAGCAGCTGGTTTTTGGGTAGAAAACGGTGAAATTCAGTACCCTGTTAGTGAAATTACCATTGCCGGAAATTTAAAAGACATGTTTAAAGGTATTTCGGCCATAGGGGGCGATATTGAGCGCAGAGGCGGCATTCAAACCGGCTCAGTACTTATAGAGCAAATGCAAATAGCAGGCGCTTAATAGCAATTAGCAATAATACTTAATTAAGCGAATTGGTATAATATAAAAGCACATATTTAAGCCGAGCATTTAAACGCTTGGCCTAAACGTGCTTTATTTAAATTTTTGAGGTGTTGAATGGCTAAAGATAGGTACGCACCAAAACCCCTGACTGACATTATGGCAGGCCTTAATAATCGCTTATCGGCCTATGCAGGTAAAAGCCAAGCGCTTGATAAGCAACAGGTGTTGCTTAAAGAGTTTTTAGGCCCTAAGCTTGCTGAAAAATGCCGTGTGAGTAATTACCGCGATGGCACGCTGATGATTGAAGCTGTATCGGCGGCAATTGCCCTTAAACTTAATTACTTAAAAATGGATATGCAGTCGCATTTTAGAGCGGCGGGCATGGCAGAGCTCGGACAAATTAAAATTGTTGCAAACCCTCAAGCAACAGCGCGCTTAAGCCCAACAACAGATAAACCCGGCCCCGCAGGTAAAGCACCTGGCAATTCAAGAAAAATGAGCCAGCAAACTTCAGATTACCTTAATGCCATTGCCGCATCAGCGCCCCCTTCGCTGAAAGAAAAGCTAGAGCGCCTTGCTCGCCATGGTAAAAAATAACTCCCAAAAGCGCGATTATGGTTGTTGGTAGGGCTATTTTGTTACCTCGTCTCATAGAAAATACTTTGTTACATATTCTATTTTATTGTTTCTTTAATGGGGTTTATCATACAAATTCGGCGTGTTGTTTTAACCGCCTAAATATTAATTTCATTAAGTGAAAGCATCGCAGGGCGCTTTTATTTTTTCTCTGGCATGCAATAGTTTAATGAAATAGATATTTTATTCTTTACTAACAAACGGAATAATTATGAAAAAAGTAACTATTACCGCTGCAAGTATCGCACTTGCACTGGGCCTAGTAGGTTGCGGTGAAAAACAACAAGAAACGCAAGTGGCCGACACCGCTGCCGTTACAGCACCTGCAGAAAAAACGCTTGAGCTAGGTGTAAACCTTGCCAATATGGATGAGTCGGTTCGTGCACAAGATGACTTTTATTACCATGTGAATGGACAGTGGCTTGCTAAAACAGAGATCCCTGGCGATAAGTCGAACTACGGCTCGTTTACACAGTTATACGACGAGTCGCAAAAAGCGATGAAAACAGCGCTTGAAAGTGCCGCTAATAATAGCAGTGCTAAAAAAGGCAGCGATGAGTACAAAATTGGCGCTTTTTACAAAAGCTACATGGATAAAGATACACGTGATGAGTTAGGTATTACACCTTTACAACCTTCACTTAATACCATTGATAGCCTTGATTCAAAAGCTGATCTTGCTCCTTTAATGGCTAAAATTCAGCAGCAAGGCGCTAGCTTACCATTTGGCTGGTTTGTAAATAACGATGCTAAAAATTCAAGTGAATACGCGTTGTACTTATCGCAATCTGGACTTGGCTTACCTGATCGTGACTATTACTTAAAAGATGATGAAAAATTTACTAAAATTCGCGCATCTTACGAGCAATACATAACCGATATTTTAGCTAAATCAGGCGTTGAAAATGCCGCTGATGCCGCGAAAAACGTTATCGCATTTGAAAGCGCTTTAGCTGAGGCGCAATGGAGTAGAGTACAAAGCCGTGATGCAACTAAGTCATACAATAAAATGACCGTAGCTGAGGCAAATAAGCTAACAGGCGACTTTGATTTAGCAGCATTTTTCAAAAGTGCAGGGGTAGATACCTCAGACATTATTGTACGTCAGCCAAGCTACTTAGAAGGGTTTGCTGATGTGTACAAAGAAACAGACTTAGCAACGTGGAAAAACTACTTAAAGTTTCATTTTGTAAGTGGTTACGCGCAGTTACTGAGCGCTGACTTAGTTGATCTTAAATTTGATTTTTACAGCACCACATTACGCGGCGTAAAAGAGCAAGCGCCACTTTGGAAAAAAGCGGTTGATGCATCTAACAGCGTACTTGGCGAAATTTTAGGTAAAGTATACGTAAAAGATAACTTCCCGCCTGAAGCAAAAGCACGTATGGAAGAGCTGGTAGATAACGTTATTAAAGGTTACGGCGTTGCTATTGAAAACCTGGAGTGGATGAGCCCTGAAACCAAGCTTGCAGCCCAAGAAAAGCTAAACAAATTTACCCCAAAAATTGGCTACCCAGATAAGTGGAAAGACTACTCACAGCTGAGCATTAACCCTGATGAATTAGTGGGTAACTACATACGTTACAGTCAGTGGGCTTATAGCGACATGATTGCTAAATTAGGCAAGCCAGTGGACCGCTCTGAGTGGCACATGACGCCACAAACAGTTAATGCTTACTACAATCCAGTAAATAACGAAATTGTATTCCCAGCTGCTATTTTACAGCCACCGTTCTTTAATTTAGAAGCCGATGACGCTGTAAACTACGGTGCAATTGGCGCAGTAATTGGCCACGAGCTAGGCCACGGTTTTGACGACCAAGGAGCTAAATACGATGGTGACGGTAACTTACGTAACTGGTGGAGTGAGTCTGACCTTAAACAGTTTGAAGAGCGTACCGGCGCGTTAGTAGCGCAATACAACGAATATAAACCGTTTGAAGATGCGGGTGTTAACGGCGAGCTTACCCTTGGCGAAAACATTGGCGACCTAGGTGGTTTAACGGTGGCTTATAAGGCGTATCAATTATCGTTAGGTGAGAACAAAGCGCCTGTTATTGATGGCTATACCGGCGATCAGCGTTTCTTTATGGGTTGGTCACAAATTTGGCGTCGTAAGTACCGCGATGAAGAGCTACGTAACCGCTTAATGACAGACCCGCATTCACCAAGTCACTACCGTGTTATCGGTATCTTGTCGAACATGCCTGAGTTTTACCAAGCGTTTGACGTAAAAGAAGGCGACAAAATGTATATCAAACCAGAAGACCGCGTAAAAATTTGGTAATTGATAGCCTGTTAGTTAACCTGAATCTGGTTAAGAGATAAATTACCCAGCATTCAGGTTGATAAATAAAAGCCAGTAAGTGTTTAGCTTGCTGGCTTTTTTATATTTAAATACTGAGTACTAATACCAATGCGCAATAATACGAATCCGCAATAATACTTAATTTAGGGCTACTGCATGAGTGTTTTATGCATCCAGCTTTGATTGCTTAAAATATTTTTATACAAAGCCAGCTGGTTTTGCGCACGTTCTAAATTATGTTCTGCATGGGTGGTTTTAAAGTACACGTCGTTATTTAAGTAATCAGTTAAAAACCGCACACTGAGCATTAGCGGCATAACTTTAGCGCCAAGTAGCAAACTTGCTTGCTCTTTGTTGCTAATAGCCGATTTAAGGGGGGCAAGGTAGCCTTTAACAAGCGCAGTAAATACCTCTTTGCGAATAACCACTTTATCAAGATTAATGGAATCTTCTGCCTCAGCGCAGCAAAATGTGCGCACCATGTCTCCAAAGTCATATAATAAAAAGCCTGCCATACACGTATCTAAATCGATAACTGCTTTAGCTTTATATGTATTGCTGCAATACAGCATATTATTTATTTTAGTGTCGTTGTGGCACACTCGGGTGGGCAAATCGGCTGTTACGTCAGCGAGTTCTTTTACTAAATGCTGTTGTGCAATGCAGTAGTCAATGTCGTTTTTACACTGCTGCAGCCGCTCTTTAGTGGCGGTGCTAATAGCTGTATTAAGCTGCTCAAAGCGCATAGCTAAGTTATGGAAGTCAGTAATAACAGGGTAGAGACTTGATGCGTCAAAATCGAGCAAGGCACGTGTAAAGGTGCCAAATGCAAATGCGGCTTGCTGTGCGTGATGGGGCTCTGTAACCACATCTTCGCTAATACTTTGGCTAATAAAATTAAGCACGCGATAGTACGCGTTGTTAATTGTAATAAGGTATTCACCTTGGCAAGTACTTATATGCTTAACAATGTCGAGCGGGTAAGTATTTGCTTGTTGTTTAGCGCTTAGGTGCTGCTCAATTAACTGGGCGTTATTGACCAGTTGTGCTGGGTTTTTAAATACATGAGTATTGAGCTTTTGAACAACAAATTGCTGCGCAGCATTAGTTAACAGCCACGTGGTGTTTATATGTCCGCTGCCTAAAGAGCTCACCTGAGTAAGCTCAGGGTTTAGCGCTAATAGCTCACTTAATTTATTTTGTATTGCTGTATTCATGTGCTTTAGGCGTATCGCGCTTGTATTTTTTCGATAATCTCGGCGTTAGCAGCAGGGAACTCATAGTTACTAAGCTCATTAATAGCAACCCATTCACTTGGTTGCCCTTCGGCGCCATGTGCTTCACCGCTAAAGTTACTCACAACGTGAATATCAAGTTTTACACATTTATCGCCATAGTCATGTTCAATCACCATAAGTTGGCTAGAGCTGTGAATGGTAATGCCAACTTCTTCACTTAGCTCACGCTTAAGTGCAGCAAATACGCTCTCGCCAGCTTCTACTTTCCCGCCTGGAAATTCCCATAAGCCACCTTGATGTTGCTCATCAGCGCGCTTGCAGATAAAGATGGCGTTATTTTTTTTTATTACGCCTACCGCTACATTTACAATTTTTGTTGTCATGTTTTTTCTCCATAAAAAAAGCGACGCTAGCGTCGCTTTTTAATTACATACAATGCGTCGTTACTTTAATTTACCACAACATTGCTTAAACTTTTGTCCTGAGCCACACGGACACGGATCGTTACGGCCAACTTTAGGCGCTGTTCTTGCCATTACAGTTGCGCTTTGAGGTGCTTCACCGCCTACATGTTCAGCTTCTTCGTGTTGGTACTCGCGAGGGGCATTTTCACTTTTACGGTGTTGCTCTTCTACTTTTTCAACATCTTCTTCGGCACGAACTTGTACTTTACTTAAAATGCCCACTACATCAACTTTTAAGTTTTCAAGCATTTCGGTGAATAGCTCAAACGACTCGCGCTTGTATTCTTGCTTAGGATTCTTTTGTGCATAGCCACGTAAGTGAATACCTTGGCGTAAATGATCCATTGCAGCAAGGTGATCTTTCCAGTG
This sequence comes from Pseudoalteromonas sp. S2893, assembly GCF_005887105.1. NCBI lineage: Bacteria > Pseudomonadati > Pseudomonadota > Gammaproteobacteria > Alteromonadales > Pseudoalteromonadaceae > Pseudoalteromonas > Pseudoalteromonas sp. S2893. Next base: position 41,841 of record NZ_PNCY01000016.1, read on the forward strand.
CTGATCAAGGCTTTGAAGCATAATCGCTTTTTCAAACTGACGCAGTACAGAGTCGCCAACTTGCTCTTCTTTTTGCTTGTAAGCTTGCTCAACAGCTTGCTCAATGCGCTCACGAAGTTTTTCTTCGTATAGTTTATTGTCATCAGCTAACCACTGCGTGATAGGCAGCTCAATCAGGAAGTCTTGTTTTAAGCGCTCTTCAAGGCCTGGTATATCCCACATTTCAGCAAGGCTTTGTGGTGCAATGTATTGATCAATAACACCGGCAAGTACATCACCACGGATTGCTGTAATGGTTTCTGAAATATCGCCTTCTTCAAGCAGCTCGTTACGTTGAGAGTAAACAACACGACGTTGATCGTTTGCTACATCATCGTACTCAAGTAATTGCTTACGTACATCAAAGTTACGTGCTTCTACTTTACGCTGAGCGTTTTCAATTGCACGGTTAACCCAAGGGTGCTCAATGGCTTCGCCGCGTTGCATACCTAGTTTACGCATCATGTTAGTCATGCGCTCGCCGGCAAATATACGCATTAGCGCATCATCCATCGATAGATAAAAACGGCTAGAGCCGGCATCACCCTGACGACCAGCACGGCCACGTAATTGGTTATCTATACGGCGCGATTCATGACGCTCAGTACCAATAATGTGTAAACCGCCAGCGTCAATTACTGCATCGTGGCGAATTTTCCACGCCGCTTTAATTTCAGCAATTTGCTCATCTGATGGGTTTTCTAGTTTTTCAACTTCGCTGTTCCAGTTACCACCAAGCACAATATCGGTACCACGACCGGCCATGTTGGTTGCAATTGTTACAGTACCTGGTAAACCAGCATCCGATACGATGTCAGCTTCTTGCGCGTGGAATTTAGCATTAAGTACGTTGTGCTTAATTTTTTCTTTGCGTAAAAACTGCGATAAATACTCAGAGCTTTCAATCGAAATAGTACCTACAAGCACAGGCTGTCCGCGCTCTTGGCAATCTTTAATATCGGCTAAAATAGCTTCGTATTTTTCTTCTTGTGTTAGGTAAACTAAATCGGCGCGATCATCACGGATCATCGGCTTATTAGTTGGCATAACAACCGTGTCTAGGCCGTAAATAGATTGAAACTCAAATGCCTCAGTATCGGCTGTACCAGTCATACCGGCTAAAGTTTCGTATAAACGGAAGTAGTTTTGGAACGTGATTGAAGCCAGTGTTTGGTTTTCGTTTTGAATTTTTACACCTTCTTTAGCTTCAACAGCTTGGTGTAAACCTTCAGACCAACGACGACCTTCCATTGAGCGCCCTGTGTGCTCATCGATAATAATGACTTCGTTTTCTTTAACAACGTAATCAACATCTTTTTGATAAAGCTTGTGGGCACGAAGTGCGGCATACACGTGGCTCAGTAATGTAATGCTACCGGCTGAGTAAAGCGAGTCGCCTTCTTCAATTAAGCCACGTTCAGTAAGTAGGTCTTCTACTTTAATTTGACCGCGCTCAGTTAAGTGAACTTGCTTAGACTTTTCGTCAATTGTGTAATCGCCATCGCCTTCAATGCCTTCTTCGTCTTCTTTTTCTTGAAGCTCTAAAAGCGGCACTATTTTGTTGATTTCGATGTATAGCTCAGAGCTATCTTCAGCTGGGCCTGAGATAATAAGTGGTGTACGCGCTTCATCAATTAAGATTGAATCCACTTCATCCACTACTGCATAAAACAGTGGGCGTTGTACGCGCTCATCAATGCTAAATGCCATGTTGTCACGAAGGTAGTCAAAACCAAATTCGTTATTTGTACCGTAGGTAATGTCAGCAGTATAAGCTTGCTTTTTCTGTTGTGGCATCATGCCTGGTACGTTACAGCCCACAGTAAGGCCTAAGAACTCAAATAACTCGCGGTTTGTTTCAGCATCACGTTTAGCAAGGTAGTCGTTCACGGTAATTACATGCACGCCTTTGCCTGTTAAGCCATTTAAGTAGGCTGGAAGTGTGGCTGTGAGGGTTTTACCTTCACCGGTACGCATTTCTGCAATACGACCTTGATGTAAAACCATGCCGCCTAATAGCTGTACGTCAAAGTGACGCATGCCATTTACACGCTTTGACGCTTCGCGTACCACAGCAAATGCTTCTGGTAGAATGTCGTCAAGGCTTTGTCCGTTATCGTAACGTTCTCTAAACTCAGCTGTCTTAGCTCTTAAATCTTCATCAGAAAGCGCTTCTAATTGCGTTTCTAGCGCATTAATTAGCGCGACCGTCTTTCTTAGGTTTTTAATAGTGCGGTCATTGCGACTACCAAAAATCTTGGTAAATAAATTAGATATCATGATAAAACCGTTACAATGTATTCTTTGTTAACCGAGTGTCGGCTAACCCATTTTTTACAATTGGTAATTAATATGTACTTTTACATAACCTGTAGAACATATTAATTAGCAATTTTGTATTAAAGAGCCTCAAAGCACTGTTTAATACGTGTGCTACTATACCAGACTCTGCCAAACAACAAACTATCTCAACTAAAAGATGTGTATTAAAAACAGAAAAATTTGATCTGATGCGTAAAAACCACTTTAACTGATTTAATTACGCTAAAAAATAGCAGCAAGTTGTGAAGATATGGTGTTAAAAAATTTAAAAACAAGAGTGCTAGGGCATGCGGGCCTTGGGTGATTGAAATTCATTCAATCCACAAAGCTCAACACGCCCTAGGTGGGTAAATTTTATACTTAGTTACCCACCTTATTACGCTGTGTATTTAAAGCTTAAACTGATTAACCGTTTTGTTTAAGGCAACAGCAAGGTCGCTTAAATCGCGCGCTTCATCTGCTAAAATGTGTGCGTGATCAGCGGTGCTGTTTACTAAGCCATTAATTGCTGCAAGGCTGGTATTAATGTCCTCTGCGACAACGGTTTGTTGCTCGGTTGAAGTGGCAATTTGGTGGCTTTGGTCTTGTACTTTAGTTACCGACTGAGCAATGTTTTGTAATGAACTTAGCACTTCTTTTGTTTGCGATACTGAGCCTTCAGTTTGCTCTTGCCCTTGTAGCATCATTACCGACGCTTGTTGGGCAATTTGCTGTAAGCGAGAAATCATATTACGAATATCGTCTGTTGATTCTTGCGTACGGCTTGCCAGTGAACGTACTTCATCAGCAACTACCGCAAAACCACGGCCATGCTCACCTGCACGCGCAGCTTCAATGGCGGCATTTAAAGCAAGTAAGTTGGTTTGATCGGCAATAGAGTTAATTACATCCACCAATGCACCAATGTTATTACTTTCTTGCTCAAGCCCTGCTACCACTTTAGACGCTTCACCTATGTGTAGCGCAAGTTCGGTCATCACACGTTGTGCTTGAGTTGAGCGGTCAGCACCTTCGGCAGTAATAGCTTGTACTTCTTCGGCGGCGCTGTTGGTATGCTGTGCGTTACGCGATATTTCAAGTACAGTGCTGGCCATTTCGGTCACGGCGGCACTAACGCTGTCTACTTGTTGTTTTTCTTGCTGTATTTCGGTGTTGGTTTGAGCAGACACGTTTTTAAGTTGCGCTGCGGCATTGGTCAACTGCTCAGCTTGTGCGGCTGTTTCTAACATCATGGCGCGCAGCTTATCGATGAATGTATTCATGTGATTGGCAAGCTGGCCGACCTCATCCTGGCTGGTAATATTAATCTTTTGGGTTAAATCGCCTTCGCCCGATGCAATATCACGCATTATGTTAGTTAAGGTGGTAATAGGCTGCGAGATCATGTGGGTTGCCCATAATATCATCGCTAAAATTATCACTAAAATAATCACCACTGCGGTGGTTGTGGTGGTAACCGCCTCATTAACGGGGGCTTCAATCATGCTGGTTGGGATCAGTATACCTACATACCAATCTAGATAAGGTTGCTCTAGTTGTAAGCGATGGTAAACCACATAATACTCTTCTCCTTTTAAGGTCACCAATTGGCTGCCTTCGAGGTTATTACGCATTTGTGCGTTAAGCTCTGTAAAGCCTGAAGTATTATTAAACTGGCTTTCAAGGCCATCTAGCCCTTCTTTACCTTTAGGGCCTTCGTCGGTGTTAGACAGCTTATGGCCGGTAGCATTTGAAAAGTGTACAACCTTTTGATTGCCATCAAGTAAAAAGCCATAGCCTTGGCCGTTAAAGCGAATACCTTCAACCATATCGTTGATTTTATTAAGCTGTAAATCAACGCCGCCCATACCAATAAGTTTACGCTGTGCATTGTATACCGGCTGTTGTACAACTGCTGAGGCAACCCCAGTGGTTAAATCGACCGATATAGGGCCTACGTAAAGTTTATTAATTTGCAGGGCTTCTTGCCACCAACCACGCTTATAGGCGTAGTAAGGTTGGCCATTGTAATGGCTGGTACGCTCGTTTTCTTTAAAGTATTCACCGGTGGTTGCTGATGCGAAAAACGCCGACAGTACATTTTCGTCATTTGAGCTAATGCGTACAAAGTCTTGATTAACTTCGTTGTAGCCGGGGGCGTTTTTAATCGGCTGGTCGCGAGTATCCCAATTTTCAAAAAAATTAACTAAATGCGGGTTATTAACAAACGTAGAAACCAGCTTGCCATACTTTGCAAAGTAGCTTTGCATTGAAAGTTGTTCGCTTTGTAGGTAGCTTTGAGCTTCGCGCTCAATGTTTACTCTGGAAAGGTTAGCGATGTGATTTACAAAAAATGTTGAAGCAATAATTAGCAAAATGGTGATGGTGCCACCAATCAATAATAATATTTTCTTCCGTAATGATAAATTATTTAGCATAAGTGCACGTATTATTGTTTTTTAGTAGGTTGTATCTAATCATATCTTACTTTAAATCTCTATGAAGTTAGATAAAAAGCACTAATTATGCGTTTAAAATGAAGGGTTATGCAAAAATGGAAACAAAAGCTAATAAATTAGTAGTATTAGGCGCAGGCTGGTTGGGTCATACTTTGTGCCTACAAGCTAAACAGGCGGGTTGGCAGGTACAAGGTACGCATAGAAGTGATGAGCACACAGACGATTTTCAGCGTCAATTTGTCTTGATTGATGGGCAACTAATACACCAAATAGATTTACACGATGCTTACTGGGTGTGTGCAATCCCCCCACGAAGCAGACACAGTGAAAGTAACTACCCAGAAACACTAAGCGCTGCACTTTCACTTTCTAAACAATTAAATGCAAAGGGCTTTATTTTGTGCTCATCTACCGGTGTGTACGACCAAGAGCCAGGTGTTTACACTGAAAGCAGTGAAATAAGTTGTACCAATGAGCGACAAATAAAACTATACGATGGCGAAGAAAAGGTGCTTGAGCAAGATGGTAAAGTACTGCGTTTAGCAGGGTTATTAGGACCTAACCGCGAGCCAGGGCGTTTTGTTGCTGGGAAAGAATTAAATTCATCGAGCCAGCAGGTGGTTAATATGGTGCATCAACAAGATGTGATAAACGCCATTTTTGCGGTAATAGAAAACTATAATTCGGGGCAAAATATTTATAACGTGGTAAATCCATCGCACCCAACTAAAGCGAATTATTATGCACAAAAGTGTGCAGAGCATGGCGGCGAAATACCAACCTTTACCAGTAATGAAAGTGCTGAGCGCAAAGTACTTGGCTCAGCAATTGAGGCGTTAGGTTTTAGCTATCAGCATGGAATTTAAAATGCGATGGTAGTGGGTTGTGGTGAATAAAGTCGCACAATGCCCCTTGTGCTAAAAGCGTATTGGTTGCCTCTATATCGGGGGCAAAGTAGCGGTCTTTATCGTAGTAACTTACATGCTCGCGCAGCAGAGCTTTTGCTTTTTCTACTTGCGGTGAAGGTTTAAGTGGGGCTCTAAACTTAAGCCCTTGAGCAGCTCCAAGCCATTCAATTGCTAATACCCCGCGGGTGTTATTGGCCATTTCCTTTAAGCGCCTTGCTGCAAAGGTTGCCATAGAGACATGATCTTCTTGATTTGCTGATGTTGGCAGGCTGTCTACCGAGGCTGGATGCGCAAGCGATTTGTTCTCGGAGGCAAGCGCAGCCGCGGTTACTTGGGCAATCATAAAACCTGAGTTAACTCCGCCGTTTTCAACTAAAAAAGGTGGCAGTGTAGAGAGGTTTGAATCAATAAGTAGCGCGATTCTTCGCTCTGCCAGCGCGCCTATTTCGGCAATCGCAATGGCTAAGTTATCAGCGGCCATAGCAACGGGCTCTGCATGAAAGTTACCACCGGATATAATATCGCCCACATCGGCAAATACCAGCGGGTTGTCGGTAACGCCGTTTGATTCACATAACAACACTTCTGCGGCGTGGCGTATTTGTGTTAAACACGCGCCGAGTACCTGAGGTTGGCAGCGAAGGCAGTAAGGGTCTTGCACTTTTTCGCAGTTTACGTGAGATTGGCTAATTTGTGATTCAGTACTAAGTAGCTCTCTAAATACACTGGCCGTATCAATTTGGCCGCGTTGCCCCCGTATTTCGTGAATGCGTGCATCAAAAGGCGAACGGCTACCCATTGCGGCTTCTATGCTAATAGAGCCTATAACACAGCTTTGTGCATATAAATCTTCTGCTTGGAAAAGCCCTTGTAACGCAAACGCCGTAGAGGCTTGTGTACCATTTAACAGTGCCAGTCCTTCTTTTGCGCCTAATGTAAGAGGTGAAAGATTGGCAATTTTCAGCCCTTGAGCAGCACTTATAATTTCACCTTTGTGGCGCATGTTGCCTTCACCTAATAGTGGAAGGCACATATGAGCAAGAGGCGCTAAATCGCCCGAAGCACCCACAGACCCTTTTTGTGGCACGCACGGGTACACTTCACTGCACAGTAGTTGCATAAAAAATGCGATCACCTCTAGGCGTATCCCTGAGTAGCCCCGAGACAAAGAGTTTACTTTTAAGGTCATCATTAGTCTTACAGTGCTGTCGTCCATGAACTCCCCAATACCGGCAGCATGCGAAAGCACAATACTGCGCTGCAGTAGCTCAAGCTCGTCATCTGCTATTTTTGTATTGGCTAATAACCCAAAGCCGGTGTTAATACCGTACACCGTTTGGCGTTTGTTTATTACGTTTTGAACAGTTTGTGCACTGGCCGCTATTTGTGTACTGGCGCCATCGACTAAGTTAAGTGTGACAGCAGAGTCATTAATTTTTCTTAGGGTGCTTAAATCTAACTGCCCTGGTGTGAGAGTGTGTGAAATCATGACTATTCCTTGTTTAGCATAGGGAGATCTAGGTGGTGCTCTTGCGCGCAATTTTTAGCGATGTCGTAGCCTGCATCAGCATGGCGCATAACGCCGGTAGCAGGGTCGTTCCAAAGCACACGAGCGATGCGTTGCGCGGCTTGTTCACTACCATCAGCAACAATAACCACGCCTGCGTGCTGGCTAAAGCCCATGCCCACTCCGCCGCCATGGTGGAGCGACACCCACGTTGCGCCACCCGCAGTATTAAGCAAAGCATTAAGTAACGGCCAATCAGAAACGGCGTCTGAGCCATCTTGCATACTTTCGGTTTCGCGGTTGGGGCTTGCTACAGAGCCAGAGTCGAGATGATCGCGACCAATTACAACCGGCGCTTTAAGCTCGCCATTTTTAACCATGTCGTTAAAGGCCAGTGCAAGGCGGGCTCGGTTTTTTAAACCAACCCAGCATATTCGCGCTGGCAAACCCTGAAATTGAATGCGCTCACGCGCCATATCAAGCCAGTTATGTAAGTGGGTATCTTCTGCGATAAGCTCTTTCACTTTTGCATCGGTTTTATAAATGTCTTCGGGGTCGCCCGAAAGCGCAACCCATCTAAATGGGCCAATTCCTTCACAAAATAACGGACGGATATAAGCAGGCACAAAGCCCGGAAAATCAAACGCGTTGGTAACGCCTTCTTCAAATGCCATTTGGCGAATGTTATTGCCATAGTCGGTAGTGGCAGCACCGGCTTTTTGAAGTGCTAGCATGGCGTTTACTTGCACTGCCATAGATTGCTTAGCGGCTTTAACCACTGCCTGTGGGTTTTGTTCACGCATTTTTGCTGCGTGTTGCATGCTCCAACCTTGCGGTAGGTAGCCGTTGAGTGGGTCGTGCGCTGAGGTTTGGTCGGTCACTATATCAGGGGTAATATTGCTGTTTGCCAGTGCAGTAAAAATATCGGCAGCATTACCTAATAAGCCTACCGATAATGCCTTACCTTTAATGCAAGCATCGGTAACTAGCTCAAGCGCGTGCTCAAGTGTCGTGGCTTTTACATCAACGTAGCCGGTTTTAATTCGAAAATCGATACGGGTTTCGTCGCATTCCACAACTAATGCGCTAAAGCCTGCCATCGTCGCGGCGAGAGGTTGTGCGCCTCCCATACCGCCAAGGCCTGCTGTTAAAACCCATTTACCTTTTGCATTACCGCCAAAGTGTTGCTTTGCCATTGCTACAAAGGTTTCGTAAGTGCCTTGCACTATGCCTTGTGAGCCAATATAAATCCAAGAGCCCGCGGTCATTTGCCCATACATCATTAAGCCTTTCTTATCGAGCTCATTGAAGTGCTCCCAATTTGCCCAATGTGGCACCAAGTTAGAATTAGCAATGAGAACGCGCGGCGCGTTTTCGTGGGTTTTAAATACGCCCACGGGCTTACCCGATTGCACAAGCAGGGTTTCGTCGTTTTCGAGTCTATCTAGGGTTTCAATTATTTTATCAAAGCTTGGCCAGTCTCTTGCCGCACGGCCAATACCGCCATATACCACTAACGCGTGAGGGTGCTCTGCCACATCAGGGTCTAAATTGTTCATTAACATGCGTTTAGCGGCTTCTGTTTGCCAACTTTTAGCGCTAATTTTATCGCCATGAGGCGCGCGGATTTCTCGCTGTGTGTCGAGCCGGTTGTTCATGAATTTCTCCTGTTGTATATACAAGGTGGTTAGCTACAAAAAAACGCCCTTGAGCGTTACGTTGTTATTATTTTTTAAATGTTAAGTGCCCGCCCAAACGGTATTTACTGCCCGGTGATACTAAGCGAGCAAAGCTTACTATGCCTTTTGTAGACCAAGTACGACGAATAACCTGTAAGCAGGGTTCTTCGTTATACAGGTTAAGCCATTGGCACATTTGCGAGTTAGGCATAACCGCTTCCACAGTGTGGCGCGCTTGTGTGAGCGGCGCTACGCTCGATAAGTATTCATGCGGTGTGAGGGCGCTAAAGTCTTGTTGTAAATAACCCGCGGCTAAAGCTGGGTTTACAAATCGCTCTTCTACTTGCAGTGGTTTGTCGTTCTCATTGTGTACAAGCACACTGCGATACACCACGCTATCTACTTCAACGCCAAGCGCAATAGCTATGGGTGCTAACGCATTGATTGATTCAAGCACTTGCACACTACAGCTGTATTGCCCGTTACGTTCTTTTACTTCATCGGCTATGTTTTTAATTTCAAGTAGTGACGACTGCGATTTAAAACTGGCTACAAACGTACCTAACCCTTGGCTGCGCGTTAAAATGCCGGCATCTGTTAATTCGCTCAGTGCACGTCGTGCGGTCATACGGCTTACAGAAAATTGGCTGCTAAGCTCGTTTTCTGAAGGGACACGTTGGTTTTCTTGCCATGCGCCATTTTTTATTTTATCGACAATAAATTGTTTTATTTGTGCAAATTTAGGAGTGGTCATTACTATTATTAGCTGTACTTAAAATAAACTATTTAATAAAGATGGCATAATTGTCTTGTATATACAAGGTGTATTGTTAGACTGTATTTTAAGCACGTTAGGGAGCTAAGTATGCAAAATAAAACAACGGGTTACGCCTTAGAAGATCTCGACTTATTATTAACTGATGCCAACATAGCAACCATGGATAGCACAATTGATGCACCTTATGGGGCTATAGAAAATGCGGCACTGGCGATTAAAAACGGCGAAATTGTATGGTTAGGTGAGCAATCAAACTTACCCAGTTTTGATGCCTTTGCTACTCCTACATTAAGTATTAAAGGGCAATGGTTAACGCCTGGGCTTATTGATTGCCATACACATTTAATATTTGCAGGCTCCCGAGCTGAGGAATTTGAGCAGCGCTTACAAGGTGTAAGCTATGAACAGATAGCTGCACAAGGTGGCGGTATAGCCAGTACCGTTAAGGCCACTCGCGCGGCAGATCATGAGCAGTTATTTGTTGATGCAAAAGATCGCTTAAACACTTTACTTGCTGAGGGCGTAACGACTGCTGAGATAAAGTCGGGATACGGGCTTGATGTTGAAAACGAAATAAAAATTTTAGAAGTGGCGCGTTTGCTTAATGATCATCATCCTATTGATATTAAAACCACGTTTTTAGGTGCTCATGCGCTACCCCCTGAATACAAAGGCCGTGCAGATGAATACATAGATTTAGTATGTACGCAGATGCTTGAGGACGTAGTGGCTAATAACCTTGCCGATGCTGTGGATGTATTTTGTGAAAATGTAGGCTTTAGTCTTGCACAAACAAAACAAGTGTTTGATGCAGCTACAAAACATAACTTGCCGGTAAAATGCCATGCTGAGCAGCTTTCTAATCAGCAGGGCGCACAGCTGGTGGCTGAGTATAAAGGCCTTTCAGCTGATCATATTGAGTACCTTGATGAAAACGGCGTAAAAGCCATGGCAGAGGTTGGCACTGTGGCTGTTTTATTACCTGGGGCTTTTTATTTTTTACGAGAAACACAGCTTCCTCCCATCGATTTGCTGCAAAAATACAATGTGCCTATTGCTATTGCCAGTGACTTTAACCCAGGCACCTCGCCTTTATGTTCTGTGCAATTAATGATGAACATGGCATGTACTTTATTTAGGCTCACCCCTGAGCAGGCCCTTGCGGGAGTAACCCGCAATGCAGCGCAGGCACTAGGTTTGAAAGACAGAGGCGTGCTAAAGGTTGGTGCAAGGGCTGATATTGCGCACTGGCAAATAGGTCACCCTGCACAATTAAGTTACCAATTTGGCGTAAATAAACTGTTAAATCTATGGATTTTGGGTAGAATTAATTAGTTTGTATTATTTTTGTCCATATTTAACATGCTTTTATTAAATTTTATTGCTAATGGAGTGGCGTAAGCTTGAGTATTTTGACTGACAGTAACTTTCCAATATTTTTTAGCGGCGCGCTGTTAATGGCGATGGTCGCTACGTTATTTGCGGTTAAAAATACCAGTATTAAATTTAGTTACTTATGTACAGGCGCTGTCGGTTTAGCCATTTTAAGTAGCGGGGCTGCTTGGTTAGCAATATTGCTCGCTTTTGGTTTTTGCTTTCATTTATGGCAAGCGTTTGAGCGTAATAGTTGGAGTATGATTATCACAAGCGCCGTTTCAGGGTTGCTATTTGTGGTGTTGTTTTCAGCGCATTTACTCATGGACGTGCCTCTATTTTGGGTGGTGGTGGCTATTATTCTGCTAGCGGTTGTAGGGCTAATGAGCGAGGAAGAAGAGCCCAAAGTTGAAGATTCGCATAACATTAATGAGCCTGAGCCGTACCAAGATGACTCTCCTCTTGCTGCATTTGCAGATAAACAGCAGTTACGCCAGGGTTATTACAGCTGGAGTAAAGAAAAACAGCTAGAAGCAGCACTGGTGATTATTCGTCTAGAAGGGTTTGAGCAAGTTAATCAGCACATAGGCAGAGATTTTGGGGATTTATTGTTGGCACAATCGGCCAACAGAATAAAAGACTTACTAAATAACGACAATGTGATTGACTTAGGTGGCCAAGAAAAATTGGCGCATTTAGGCGGTCTTAACTTTGCCTTTATTTGCAGCTTAGCTGTGCACAAACATAGCCATGAACACATCATTGAGCAAATTATTGGCGCAACACTTAAACCGTTTAACGTTGCTAATTGTACCGTAGAGGTAAAAGCAAGGGCGAGTTACGTTAATTGCGATGAGCAAGACGCTAACTTTGATAACTTAGTATCGTGTGCATACTTAGCCCTTGATAGTCAGCCTAAAAAAGCTGTGGTTGTGTACCATCAACAAATGATGGTTGAGCAACTTGAGCAGCAAGCCCGTTTAAAAGAGCTGGCTAATATTGATTTTGTAAGCGAGCTTGAACTTTATTTTCAGCCTATTATTCGCAATGACGACGGCCAAATTGAGTTTTTAGAACTTCTGTTGCGTTGGCAGCACCCTCAACAAGGTATCTTATCTGCCCACCGGTTTATTGATGATATTCATATTGCGGGTTTAGCTTACCCACTGGCTAAGTTTGTTATAGAGCGGGCCGCAGAGCTTGCCATGGCACTTCGCATAGAGGGGATTGCTATACCGCTGAGCATTAACTTATTTGGCCCCGAAATGCTTAACGAAGAGTTTGTTGAGTTTGTAGATAGCGTGGTGAGTGAGCACAACTTACAACACGGAGATTTAATTGTTGAATGCCCGCTGCATATATTCACAGATTTAGATAATAAGGGCCGTGCGATGATTGCCCGATTAAATAATATAGGTTTAAAGATATGCGTTGATGGGCTAGGCGATAATCCCATTGTTCTTTCTAAGCTGCCAAATCTAGCTGTTGAATACATTAAGGTGGCACCATCGCTTACTGCAGATTTTAGCAATCAAAATAATATTCGCAGCCTAGTAGGCGGTATGGTTGAAATGCATAACCAACAAAATACCAAGGTTATTTTTGAGGGCGTTGAAACCTTAGACCAATTAAAATTTGTAAAAAGTTTAAAAGCGCATGCAGCACAAGGTTATTATTTTGGCCACCCGTTAAGCAGCATTGGCTTAATGAGTTGGCTAAAGCAGTGGCAGGCTCACCAGACACAATAAGTTATGCCAAGCTGCAATAATTATTTTGTAAGGGAAATTCAGCAATTCGCTGCGATAGAATTACTCACTTATAAGCGTATAGCGTGCAAAAGTGAGTTATACACCTGCCAATAGTAAGCTCAATTAACTCACCATTTTTAGCTAAGTCAGTAACGTAATTCAGCGGCCTTAAAAATACAGCGGTTAATTAAGCTAATTACAATTAACGCGTTTTTGCATGTAAGTAGGCATTAACTAATGCACTAATAATTTGCCCACAGCTTTGCATACCTGCTGTTAACCCAGTTGGGTGATTTAGCGGTGCAGCTTCACACAAATGTAGGTAGCGGGCAGTGCTGTGTTTTGCTGTTAAATACACATAATGCTCAGCATCACTAACGCTAAAGCCGCAGCATGTATACGCGCTGGCCGGTAAAAATGAAATGCTGTCTAAGTCGAGTTCAATACCAAGTGGCGCTTTATTAAACGCTGCTAAGGCGTGCTGTACGGCGTCGGTTAGTGATATTTCTCTGCGTACATTAATAGCTTGATAGCTGTGAAAACTACATTGATTTTGTGCGATTAAGTCAAAAATGGCTTGGTTATTTTTTTGCTCATGCAGGCCAATAATATGATATTGCTGCAATGCATTTTTCTTCAAGGCATAGCTAAAGCCATTGCCGCTGTGGCGACCTTCGCAAGGCCGTAAATCTGCATGGGGATCAAAATTTATAGCGTTAACTGAAGCCCCACTATGTTTGCTTAAAGCACTGAGTATGCCAAAGCTATTATTGTGCCCACCGCCGATAATAATAGGCTCAAGGCCCGCATTAAATATAAGCGTTAATACCACCTCTACTCGCTCATCTATCGTTGCGCATAGTTTGCGTAATTGAGCCAGCTCTTCAGCATGCTGGTTATTTAAGCCTTGCGCTTGCACCATTACATCATCAACGTCAATTTCGCCTAACAGCAATACCTGCTGGGTCGCGTTAAACTGGTTAACTGGTTGGTTCAAAAAGTATTGTAAAAAAGCGGGCCAAGCTTGATGTGAGCCACCATTGCCTAAATTAGCGCGAGGGCCTATATCTTCACATATACCAATTAATACGTAGCGAATACCAAATTGCGCTGCATCATTAAGGGCTTGTTGTACATTTACATGGGTGTCTAATAGGGCAACAGACTGCCAGGTTTTTGTTTCGTTAACGCGTGTGGAGCAGTAGGGTTTAACGGCGTTTTCATCATACACTTTTAAGGTAGGGTGCACTGTGTTGAATCCGTGTTGAGCAGCAAAAATTATTCGTGGTGGCGTAAGCAGTGCTCTGTTGAGCACTGCTTGTTACTTTATTCTTCGATAACTTCTAGTTCAAGTTCTTCTGCTGATAATACAATGCCAGTACTATCTGCATAGATAAAATCGTCATCAAAAAACGACACACCAGCAAAGTTAACGCCAATGCCATCTTCACCAGCGCCTTCGCTGTCGGCGGCAACAGGAATTGATGCAATCGCTTGAATACCTAAATCAATTTCTTCTAACTCATCTACATGACGCACAGCACCAAATACAATAATGCCGTTCCAGTTGTTATCAAGCGCAAGCTCTGCAAGTTCAATGTCGATAAGGGCGCGTCGTGTTGAGCCACCACCATCGATAAGTAGTACTTGATCAGTACCGTCTTGTGAGAGTATTTCACGGATCAGTTCATTATTTTCAAAACATTTAACCGTTTTAATTCGGCCGCCAAACGTGTGTCGACCACCAAAGTTGATGAACATCGGTTCAAGCACGTCAACCACATCGGCAAAAAAGTCACATAAGTCAGAAGTGCTGTAATCCATTATTTTATCCTCAAAGGGTACATAAGTTACCCTCAGTATACCCTCCTTATATGCAATAACAACGACTTAATAGCAGTAAATTTATTCAAAAAATGCCGAAATTAGAAATGGCAACAATAGTGTCTTAAAAGCGTCACTCAATTGTTATTTTCTGCCACTAAGCTTTAACTATGATTAGATATTGTGCAGCTAAGGGTAAATAATGAACGACAATAACGTGCTTAAAAAAATGGCTCAAATGGATGAACAACTCTTTTTAACTCTGTTTAATTATAATTCACCCAAATGGCTGAAAACGGCTGCGCTTGGTTTATCTAAAAGTGGTGATGGTGGTTTATATTTACTTATGTGTGGCGCTGTTTGGTGGCTAAGTACCAATGAGCAGCATCAGTTATTGCCAATATCGGTGTTACTGGGGTTTGCAATTGAAAGGCCTATTTATTTTTTAGCAAAACGTAGCTTTGGCCGAATCCGCCCCTGCGATTGCTTAGTCAGTAATGCGTATATTGTGCCTAGTGACAAATTTAGTTTGCCTTCGGGACACAGTGCAGCAGCATTTTTAGTTGCGGTAATATTGAGTCACTTTTTTGCAGAGTATGCGTGGCTTTGGTTTAGTTGGGCATCGGGGGTGGCGGTTTCTCGCGTAGTATTGGGCGTACATTTTCCGGCAGATATAATAATAGGCGCCGTTATTGGCAGTTCATGCGGTTTATTTGCGCTAGCTTTGGTGGTGCCTGTATGAAGATATTATACGGCATACAAGGCACAGGTAATGGCCACATTACGCGCGCCCGTGTTATGGCAAGTTGTTTTAAAGAGTTAGGTATAGATGTAGATTACGTTTTTTCAGGACGCCCTGAAAAAGACTACTTTGATATGCAGGACTTTGCTGATTACAAAACGTTTCGGGGTTTATCGTTTAGCACTAAAAACGGCCAAGTAAAAAGCTATCAAACATTAAAAAATGCCCGAGTGTGTAAGTTAGTTAACGATATAAAATCATTTAATGTAAAAAAATACGATTTTGTCTTAAATGACTTTGAGCCTATTTCAGCTTGGGCTGCAAAGCGCGCAGGCGTGCCTGTAGTCGGTATTAGTCACCAGGCGGCTTTTTTATCTAATAGCGTGCCTATGTTTGGTCGTGGTTTATTTAGAAAGTCTCTTATTAAGCACTACGCGCCAGCAAGCACCTATTTAGGCGTACATTGGCAGCCCTTTGCAGATAATATCATACCGCCCTTTATTGCAAACCATAACCATGGCAATCCTGTCGCCGTTATGAATAAAGTGCTGGTGTATTTACCCTTTGAAAACCTCGACAACATTATTGATTATTTAAAGGACTTCCCAGAAAAAGAGTTTTACTGTTACCACCCGCACGCGCAGGATAAATCCCTTGGGCATATTCATTTGCGCACTCCTTCACGAGCGGGGTTTTTAAACGACTTAGCAAATACCAGTGGCGTAATTGGTAATGCAGGCTTTGAGCTGGCAAGTGAGGCCTTAAAGCTTGGGAAAAAATTATTACTTAAACCTCTTGATGGTCAGTTTGAGCAAGATGCAAATGCACAAACATTGCGGGCGATGAAAATGGCCCATGTAATGAACTATTTAAACCCGCAAGCGCTGGATGATTGGAATAGTGCCCCGCAAAACAAACAAATTAATTTTCCCAGTGATCCTGCCCCTTTGGTTAAATGGCTACTTAATAAACAGTGGCATGACACTCACTCATTGCATAAAGATTTATGGGGGAATGTTAATCTAAAAGCATGAGTTATATGTATAAAAAGTTAATAAAAAGTTCAATATAAAGCGCCAGAACGTACTACACTATTAGTGCATATTAAATATAGGTGTTTTCAATGAATTTTTTACAAAACTTAACCATTAAAAGGCGTTTGCAACTTAATGCAGTGGTAGTCGGTCTGGCAATGGTCATTTTGTTGTGTGTGATAATTTATGAGTCACGCGTAACACTCAATCTGAATAAAACAATTCAGCTTGCAGAAGAGCTCAACGTACATGCACTAGAGCTTAGAAAGCATGAAAAAAACTTTCTTTTTTACAAGCAGCAGGAAGCACTTACATTATTTGATAAGGATTTTAAACAGCTAAGCACTAAAATCAAAAAGCTGCAGGAGGTAATGCAACAGCAGGGCATTACCACAGCGCAAATTGAGCATTTTCATACGCTTATTACTAACTACAACAACAATTTTTCAGAGGTTGTTAGGTTACAGCAACAGATAGGTTTAAACCCTAAAGATGGGTTATATGGCAAGCTCAGAACTGCAGTGCATGAAGTTGAGGTGCTATTAAAAGAGCAAGATAACTTTGAGCTTTTATCGGCAATGCTACAGCTGCGACGCGCTGAGAAAGATTTTATGCTGCGCTTTGATGCAAAATACTTAACTCGCTTTAACGAACTTATTAGTACGTTTAAACAAAAAATTACCCAAGCTGATTTACAAAGTAGTTATAAGTCGCAAATAAGCCCTTTAATAGATACGTATCAAAGTGCTTTTCAAAATCTTGTAAAGGCACAAACGCAGTTAGGGCTCGATTTAGACTCTGGTGCACTAGGCGTTATGCGTATTAACGTAGAAAAAAGCGATCAAGTTGTTGGTCAAATTGTTGAGTCAACCAAGCTGGAAGTTGAGAAAAGCGTTGACCAAGCGCAGTTTATTGCCATCGTTGTATTTGTTATTTCGGGCATTATAGTGTTGGCGCTGGTGTACTTTACTAGCCACTCGATTATTGTGCCTATTGAGCGGGTATATCACACCATAAACGACATACGCCGTAATAACGACTTAAGCGTAATGATAGAGCAAACAGGTAATGATGAAGTTACCATTATGACCTCGGACTTTAATAGTTTAATAGGCGATTTTAAAAACCTCATAAACGAAGTAAATACCGCGCTTAATACGTTAAATGTGGCAACAGAGCACTTATCTGAAAGTACCTCTGCAACAAGTTCAGGCATGCAAGAGCAGTTACATGAGGCGGATATGGTTGCCACTGCGGCTACGCAAATGCAGGCAACGATTCAAGATATTTCTCATAATACCGAAGCTGCTGCTAAAAAAGCAGAGTCAACCAATCTAAGCGCGCAGCAAGGGCGTAATGAAGTAGACTCTACGGTTAAGCACATACGCGATTTATCTTCATCGTTAGGTAACGCATCAAGTGTGGTATCGCAACTTGAAAAAGACGGTGAAACCATAGGTTCTGTGCTCGATGTAATCAGAGGCATTGCAGAGCAAACTAATTTACTTGCATTGAATGCCGCGATAGAAGCCGCTCGTGCTGGTGAGCAAGGGCGAGGCTTTGCTGTTGTGGCGGATGAAGTACGCTCGCTTGCGCAACGTACACAAGAGTCTACCAGTGAAATTGAAGGCATTATTAATACGCTTCAGCAGCGCACGCAAGAGGTAGTAAGTATTATGCATCAATGTCGCTCGCAAGGTGATGAAAGTGCTTCACAAGCAATTAAAGCGGGTGATTTACTGGGTGCTATTACCGAAGATGTGCAAACCATAATGGAAATGAGCACTCAAATTGCCGTTGCTATTGATGAGCAAAGTCAGGTGGCATCAGAGGTGAACAAAAATGTAGTACGCATTAGAGACATTGCCCAAGATGCCTCTGAGCATGCAGTTAATAATGCGCAAACCAGTGAAGAAGTCTCTGAACAAGCGCGCGTGTTATTTGCGGCTATTGATAAGTTTAAAGTGTAATACAGTGTAGCGTTTAAAAAGCCAATAAGGTTTAGGGAACAAACTTTATTGGTACGCTATCTTTGTTTTGTTCGTGCTCGGCAAGACGCGCTTGGTATTTATCCCGCAAGGTTTCGTGCTGCGCTTGTAGTGTTTCAAAGTAGCTCCAGCTAAATAGCCCGCTGTTATGGCCATCATCAAAGTCTAATCTAAGTGCGTAATGCCCCACCGGTACAATCTTTTTTATACCAACATGTTGTTTATTAAGTACCAACTTCATTGGCTCTGCACCATGCCCTTGCACTTCGGCCGAGGGAGAGTGAACGCGTAAAAACTCGCAGCTAAATACAGCCATACTGTCATCATCAAAGTAAACATCTAGGTTTTTACTCACGCTATGATAATGCACTTTTGTTACGTGTTTCATTTTATATATCCCATTAAAAAGCCCCCAATATGGAGGCTTTTAGTATAGTATTTTGCCTACCTTATAAAATAAAGCGGCTTAAATCTTCATCTTCAACTAATGCGCCTAAATGTTTTTCTACATAAGCGGCATCAATAGTAAGGGTAGAGCCTGCTTGTTCAGACGCATCGTATGAAATTTCTTCCATTAGCTTTTCCATTACCGTATGTAAGCGACGAGCACCAATGTTTTCGGTTTTCTCGTTTACTTGCCAAGCGGCTTTAGCAATGCGCTCTATTGCATCATCGTTAAACTCAACATTTACTTGCTCAGTTTTAAGCAATTCACGTTGCTGCTCAGTAAGTGAAGCATGCGGCTCGGTAAGAATTCGTTTAAAGTCATTAGCACTTAGTGCTTCAAGCTCTACACGAATAGGTAAACGACCTTGTAGCTCAGGGATCATGTCTGATGGTTTAGCCATTTGGAACGCACCTGATGCAATAAATAGCATGTGGTCGGTTTTCACCATACCGTGCTTAGTATTAACGGTTGAGCCTTCAATTAAAGGAAGTAGGTCGCGTTGTACACCTTCACGGCTAACATCTGGGCCTGACGAATCGCCACGCTTACAAATTTTGTCTATTTCATCAATAAACACAATGCCGTTTTGCTCTACTGCAAAAATAGCCTGCTCTTTTAGCTCTTCAGGATTAACTAATTTAGCGGCTTCTTCTTCGGTTAATAACTTAAAGGCTTCTTTAATTTTTAACTTACGCTTAGTGCGTTTGTCGCCACCCATGTTTTGGAACATGCTTTGCAACTGGTTGGTCATATCTTCCATACCAGGAGGCGCCATAATCTCTACATTTGGCTGTGCTTGCGCTAGATCTATTTCTATTTCTTTATCATCAAGCTGACCTTCGCGTAATTTTTTACGGAATGTTTGACGAGTAGATGAGTTGTCATCGCGCTGCGTTTCACCGTATTGATCTTTAGCCGGTGGTAAAAGTGCATCTAAAATACGCTCTTCTGCTGCTTCTTCTGCGCGGTGTTTAAACTTTTTAGTTTGTTGCTCGCGGGTCATTTTAATTGATACATCAACTAAATCGCGAATGATAGTCTCTACTTCTTTACCAACATAACCCACTTCAGTAAATTTAGTCGCCTCTACTTTAATAAAAGGCGCATTAGCGAGTTTAGCTAAACGGCGGGCAATTTCAGTTTTACCGACACCGGTTGGGCCAATCATTAAAATGTTTTTAGGGGTTACTTCGCTGCGTAAGTCATCGTTTAGTTGCATACGGCGCCAGCGATTACGCAGGGCAATAGCCACGGCTTTTTTAGCATTAGCTTGACCAATAATATGCTGATCTAACTCGTGTACAATTTCTCTTGGGGTCATAGCAGACATAATGGGTCCTATTATAATTCTTCGATTGTTTGGAAGTTGTTGGTAAATACACAGATGTTGCCAGCAATGGTCAGGCTTTTTTCTACGATATCGCGAGCGCTTAAATCGGTGTTTTCTAATAGGGCAGTGGCTGCTGATTGAGCAAAGTTACCACCGCTACCAATGGCAATTAAATCGTTTTCTGGCTGCACTACATCACCATTGCCGGTGATAATTAGTGAAGCAGTTTCATCTGCAACCGCAAGGAGTGCCTCAAGCTTGCGTAAGGCTCTGTCGCTACGCCAGTCTTTGGCCATTTCTACAGCGGCTTTAGTGAGGTTACCTTGGTGCATTTCTAGTTTGCTTTCAAAGCGTTCGAAAAGGGTAAAGGCATCAGCAGTACCGCCGGCAAAACCAGCAATTACTTTGCCATTATAAAGGCGTCGAACTTTACGGGCGTTGCCCTTCATTACGGTATTACCAAGTGAAACTTGGCCGTCGCCACCAATTACTACTTTATTGTCGCGGCGTACACTTACGATAGTGGTCATGTTATTCCTCATCATCAAGCTGCGGGGGCAGCTTGTAAAAAACGATTATGATGAGGTTATATGGGTGAATGGACTAATTTCAAGTCCAGCCCCAAATTCCGCAGCTAACAACATGCACTCGTTTGAGTTTGTTTTTGTCGCTTTCGGCTTGACGCTTTGTTTTATAAGGACCTAAACGCACTTTATACCAAACACCATTAGTACCTGTGGTCTTTTTAATTTCAGAAATTAAGCCCGCAAAGGCAATTTTAGCTTTGAGGGTTTCGGCTTGTGCGTGTGTTCTAAACGACCCACACTGCATAACATAGGGGCCTTTTTGCTCAATTTCTCTTACTTCAACTTGGATCTCGTGCTCTTTAATTTCTTCAATGAACTTAGGAGCGCGAGGTTTAGCTATTTCTACTTTTTCAGCTGTTTTAGGGTGCGCCTGCTGCTCAACCAGCTCAGGGTCGGCGTTATTTTTAATAAACCATAAGCCGTAAGCAAAGCCGCCTACAAGCAAAACAGTAATAACAACTAAAAGTATAGGAAATGGTTTTTTAGCAGGGGCTTGCTTGGTGTTTTTTCTACCCGCTGGTTTTTTATTAATATAATCGTGCTGTGCCATTTGGCTTTAACCTAAATCATGTCTATAGGGTCAACATCAAGGCTCCAGCGCACTTTTTGTGCAAGTTTGCTGGTGCTTAAATAGTCGACCATTTGCGCAAGATACTGATGCAATACTTTGCGGTCTTGCGCTTGAATATGCAATTGAAACCGGTACATACCCGCCACTCTTTCTAGTGGGGCAGGGATTGGACCGAGCAATTGTATACCAGATACACCGTTAACAGGAACCAAATCCGTCAAAAAATCGACAACGAGCTTAATACTGTGCCCTTGTGCTCTAACTATAGCCATATTGGTAATGGGTGGAAGGTCGGCATCATCACGCTCACTTAAAGCAAAACGGGCAAAATCTTGGTAGCCATTATTTACTAAGTCTTGCAATAAAGGGTGTTCAGGAAAGTGGGTTTGCAGTAATACTTGGCCTGGCTCACCAGAGCGACCCGCGCGCCCAGCAACTTGAGTTACCAGCTGGGCTAAATGCTCTGTGGCTCTAAAATCGCACGAGTACAAGCTACTATCTACATCTAATATAAGCACTAAGCTAACATCGGCAAAATGATGACCTTTAGCCAACATTTGTGTGCCCACTAAAATACGCGCCCCGCCTTGGTTTATCTCCTCTAAGGCTTTTTCTAAGCTCCCTTTACGGCGGGTTGAATCGCGGTCGATGCGGGTTACGGGTGTATCGGGGAATTCACTCGATAAAAATTCTTCAATTTGTTCGGTGCCTTTACCGTTTGGAAAAATTTGTGTGCTACCGCAATCAGGACACTGGTGAGGTACTGGGTGTTGCTCTCCACAGTGGTGGCAAATCATTTGGCCAATGGCTTTATGAAAAGTTGCGCTGGTGCTGCAGCGATTACACTCACTCAGCCAACCGCATTCGTGACAAATTAGCGTAGGAGAAAAGCCACGACGATTTAAAAACACCATAACTTGCTTACCACGGTTTAAATGTTGGCGCATAGTGGCAAGGCTTGCGTGTGCAATACCGGCTTGGTCGGGCTGGCCTTTCATATCGAGCAACATAAACTGATTATCGGTCGCAGTTTGAGCGCGCTCTGTAAGGCTTAAAAGTTGGTATTTGTTGTTTATAGCTTTGTGCAGTGTTTCGAGCGCAGGGGTGGCACTGCCTAAAATAAGCGGTATTTTGTGCTGAAATGCCCGATAAGCGGCTAAATCGCGTGCGTGGTAGCGTAAGGTATCCTGCTGTTTAAATGAAGAGTCATGCTCTTCATCAACCACTATCATTCCTAACTTTAAAAAAGGTAGAAAAATACTCGAACGGGTACCTATTACAATTGCGCAGCTGCCTTTTTCGCAAAAACGCCATGTTTGCAAGCGTTCGTTATCGGTTAGGGCAGAGTGCCATAGCATAATTGGCGTATCGGGAAAGCGACGACGAAATCGGTTAACAGTTTGTGGCGTTAAGCCTATTTCAGGCACCAATACTAAGGCTTGCTCGCCACGTTTAAGGACTTCTTCTAGGCATTGTAAATATACTTCGGTTTTACCACTGCCTGTCACACCTTCTAATAAAAAGCTTTTAAAGCCAACACTTTGATTTATTGTAGTGCACGCTACGGCTTGCTCTTTATTAAGTACTGGCTTAGTGCCAACTGTGGGGGCAACGCTTTGCCATTGATTATCATGCTCAATGCTTTGGGTTATAAGCTCTTTATCTATTAAGGCATCTATTGTTTTTTTACTAAAGCCGAGCGCTTTTAGCTCGGTTACCGACGACTTACCCGATTGCGCGAGTTGCTTTAGTAAATTTAACTGAGTTTTTGCTTTTAATGATGGAACCTTTGCGCCTTTTTCGGTAAGGCTAACCATGTTAATGCTAGTTTTATCTGGGTTTTCACCTTGGCGAAGTGCACCTGGCAGTGCAATGTGTATGGTTTCGCCGAGCGGATAGCAATAATAGCGTGCAGTAAAGCTAAGCAGTTCTAAATGCTGTGATGATAAAATAGGAGTTTGGTCAATAACCTCAGTAACCGCTTTAATTTTGTTCTCTGGCACGTCGGTATGCGTTTTAAGAGCAAGAACAACCGCTACTTTCTTTTGATTGCCAAAAGGCACTAAAACACGCATCCCTGGCATAATAGGCGCCGAGGGCGAGATGAGTTGTTCATCTATTTTATAATCAAAGGTGCGTGGTAACGGAACTTTAATAGCAACTTCAACAAAACGCATAACAACTCATGTGATAAAGGGTAATAGCTTAATGTACTAAAAATAAGGCTAAAAACCTACATACAAATGGATGCGGTAGCGCTGGTTGGTTACTTTTTTGGCAAAAAGCGTAATTAAAGCTTGTGCGGGGCAAGCTAGTTGGATAAAATCCGCGGCCTATAAATTTGTTTTAACGACGTATGGTGCCAGACTTCGGGTTTGGAGAGCGATGCGGCCTTAACTAGAGGTTCCTATGAAAGAAGGTATTCACCCTAAGTACGAAGCAATTTCTGCAACATGTTCATGCGGAAACAAATTCGAAACTCGTTCTACTCTTTGTAAAGACATTCACCTAGACGTATGTTCTGCGTGTCACCCGTTTTACACTGGTAAGCAAAAGATTTTAGACACTGGCGGCCGTGTTGATCGCTTCAACAAGCGCTTCGGTGCACTTAGCAGCAAGAAGTAATTATTGCTGTTTAGTAAAAAAAGCACCTTCGGGTGCTTTTTTTGTGCCTAAAATTCATCATTTTTACTGAAAAACCACCGATTATTGCCGTACTACGTGTGCATAACTATTTCCTGTTCTTATTCTGAATATGCATAAACCTTTGCAGACAAACTCACAATTCTTCTCTATATTTTTTATACGTTAATTTTTAACCAAGCTGCTAAAAGTGCTTATCGTGGCGATATTTGTTTTTAACGGTGATAAACGCGCCATATTGGTGCATTTTACTATTTTAATATTCTGCTATTTTAGAAAAATATTGGCAGGGCAAAATGAACCTCAAAAAGCACTTTTTGAATGAATTTTTATTTGTTTAATATTGATAACTTTTAGCGAAGTTGCTGATAAATCACTTAAAATTAACGGATATAGCATATAACAGGATAGACCTGATATTGCTTGGAATTTAAAAATAATAAGAGTATCTTAGCCCCATACTCCCTCTCACTTAACTTAAATTGCAGGATACCATCGCGTTATGTCAGATTTTCGTGAACAAGCATTACACTACCACTCTCACCCCGTTCCAGGCAAAATCAGCATTGAGCTAACAAAACCAGCCGAAACGGTGCAAGATTTAGCATTAGCATACAGCCCTGGTGTTGCAGAGCCTGTGCGCGAAATTGCAGCAGACCCAGCCAATGCATATAAATATACCGGTAAAGGTAATATGGTTGCGGTGATCAGTAATGGTACGGCAATTTTAGGTTTGGGTAATTTAGGGCCGTTAGCCTCTAAACCTGTTATGGAAGGTAAGTCGCTTTTATTTAAACGTTTTGCTGGCTTAGATTCTATTGATATTGAAGTTAAGCATCGCACCACCGAAGACTTTATAAATACAGTGGCTAATATTGCCGATACGTTTGGTGGTATTAACTTAGAAGATATTAAAGCGCCAGAGTGTTTTGAAATTGAAAAAGCACTTATTGAGCGTTGCAGTATTCCGGTTTTTCATGATGACCAACACGGTACCGCTATTGTAACTGCAGCAGGTATGCTTAACGCCTTAGAAGTGCAGGGCAAATCAATAGAAGATGCAATTATTGTATGTTTAGGTGCAGGCGCTGCAGCGGTTGCTTGTATGGAGCTGTTAATTAAGTGTGGTGCACTGCGCGAACATATTTATATGCTAGACCGCAAAGGGGTTATTCATACTCGCCGCGATGACTTAAACGAATACAAACAGCTTTTTGCTAACAATACAGATAAACGTACTCTACAAGATGTAATTGCTGATGCTGATGTGTTTGTAGGTGTATCGGGTCCTAACTTACTTGCACCTGAAGATCTAAAACTAATGGCCGATAAGCCAGTGGTGTTTGCATGTTCAAACCCAGATCCTGAAATTGCACCTGAGCTTGCGCACAGTGCACGTAAAGACTTAATTATGGCAACGGGCCGTTCTGATTTCCCTAACCAAGTTAATAATGTTTTATGTTTCCCGTTTATTTTCCGTGGTGCACTTGATGTACGTGCAAGCGCAATTAACGATGAAATGAAAATAGCCGCTGTTGAAGCTATTCGTAGTATTGCTAAAGAGCCAGTGCCTGAGCAAGTATTAAAAGCAGCGGGTGTAGAAAAGCTCGAATTTGGTGCAGACTACATTATTCCTAAACCGATGGACCCGCGTTTATTACCACGTATAGCCAAGGCGGTTGCTATTGCTGCTGTTGAATCGGGCGTGGCACAAATTGACTTACCGGAAAATTATATGGCGTAATCTATAGCGCTGAAACAAAAAAACCTCAGCATGCTGAGGTTTTTTTGTTTAAAAAGACGTTTTATTCTTCGTCTAAAATAGGCACTTCTAAACCCATTTCTTGCATTATTTTTTTTACTTCTTCAGGTACTTTTTCTGCGTTATCTTTACGTAGGTCATCATCATTAGGTAATGGCTGGCCTGTAAAAGCATGCAAAAACGCTTCGCATAGTAACTCGCTGTTTGTTGCATGACGCAGGTTGTTTATTTGACGACGTGTACGCTCATCAGTTAATACTTTTAATACATTTAGCGGGATCGAAACGGTGATCTTTTTAACTTGCTCTGATTTTTTCCCGTGTTCTGCGTATGGGTGAATATACTCACCATTCCATTTAGCCATAAGATGTATCGTTGCCTCAGATTATTAATTTCTCACACGGCGTAAAAAGCGTGTAAATATGCGTGAAATTCTATCGTTTTAAAAAAGATAGTCAAATAATAGATAGCAATCTATCTTAATAAGCTGGCTGTAATAGTAAATACAGCCTCATTGAAGTTTTACACATCTGTTATTTTTAGCCATCTAGAGCTTTAAAAGCTTTGACTTATTATAATGGATAACTTACTCTTTTAGACGTCTAAACATCCAAATTAATCAGGTGACGAATATGAGCGAAAAAAACAAAGCAACCATTGCTGTACGAAATGGGGTTGATGCCGATAAACATCATGGCGCCGTTGTACCGCCAATTTATTTATCGACGACTTATTCGTTTGCCGATTTTGATACTAAGCGCGCATACGACTATGGACGCAGTGGTAATCCTAATCGCGATATTTTAGCTGAAACTTTAGCAGAACTTGAAGGTGGCGCACGCGGAATTATTACTGCTACGGGCATGGCAGCAGTGCACTTAGCCACACAGTTATTAAATAACGATGATACATTGGTTATTCCTCACGATTGTTATGGCGGCAGCTACCGTTTATTTACGTCGTTAGAAAAGCGCGGCTTGCTTAAACTTAAAGTACTTGATTTAACTAAACCAGAAAGCCTAGAACAAATTTTAACCATTAAACCTAAATTAATTTGGATAGAAACACCAAGTAACCCTGTGCTGCGCCTAACGGATATTAAAGCCGTGACGGATATAGCAAAACAGTGCGGTGCATTAGTGGCCGCCGATAACACCTTTTTATCACCGGCATTACAAAACCCCATTAAGTTTGGCGTAGATATTGTTGTGCACTCAACCACTAAATATATAAACGGCCATTCTGATGTTGTAGGCGGTGCAGTTGTTGCTGCAACACAAGAGCTTGGTGATGAGCTTGCTTGGTGGGCCAATAACATTGGTATTACCGGCGCACCATTTGATAGCTATTTAACGTTACGTGGTTTACGTACTTTAAATGTGCGTTTAAAACAGCACCAAGAAAATGCCCTGGCAATTGCTAAATACTTAGAAAGCTCTGAGTATGTTAGCCAAGTTTACTACCCAGGCCTTGAATCGCATCCTCAACATGCGCTTGCTAAAGCCCAACAGCTTGGGTTTGGTGGTATGGTTAGTTTTGATATTAAAGGCGATGTAGATGATGCAGCGGCGTTTTTAACGAGCCTTAAAGAATTTAGCTTAGCAGAATCGTTAGGTGGGGTTGAGAGTTTAATTTGTCATCCTGCGACCATGACTCACGCAGGTATGGAAGCTCAAGCACGTTTAGAGGCGGGTGTGGGCGATACGCTAATTCGTATTTCGGTCGGTATTGAAGATGTAGAAGACCTACTGGCTGATTTTGAACGTGTATTTAACTTAGTTAAACCTGGTCAAAATAAAAATGTAGGGCGTGTTGGTAAAGCTGCAGGCAATGCCAATGGTGATGTAAAGCAGCAGGCTGCTCATCCAGCTTTGTGGTGATTGAGTATGGTAAAAAGTGTACATAAATTTGGCGGCTCGAGCTTAAGCTCGGGCGAGCGCTATCAAAGTGTGGCAAAAATAATTATTGGCCACACACAGCCTGGCGATTGCGTGGTTGTATCTGCTGCGGGTAAAACCACCGATACATTGGTATCGCTGTGGCAAAGTTATCAACAACAAGATAAGCAAGCCGTTGCTGATATTTTGCTGCAATTGAGTAATCACCAAACGGCATTAATTGAAGAGTTATTAAAAGCTGATGCTAAACACACGGTTTTAGCTGTGTTGGCGCAAGAGCTAAGTGACGTAGCAGAGCAAGCCAGCAAGCAGCAGTTGCAAGAGGCGGCCTTACTGGCGCATGGTGAGCTGTGGTCTGCGCGATTATTGGCAGCCTATTTAACGCAATTAAACATTCAAGCGTGTGCTCATGATGCTAGAGCGCTGTTTAGTGTAACAAGCGGGGAGCTTTTGCATGCGCAAAACAAACAGCAATGCAGCCAAGTTATTGAAGCAAATAAAATTAACGTAGTAACAGGGTTTATCGCAGCAAGTGCTGATGGTAAAACAGTTACGCTTGGGCGCAATGGCAGTGATTACAGCGCCACCTTATTAGCCAATTATTGCGACGCACAAAATGTATGTATTTGGACTGATACGCCAGGGGTATTTAGTGCCGACCCACGTAAAGTTGAAAAGGCGATTAAGTACAACAAGGTGTGCCGTGAACAAGCTAACTTATTAGCTCGATTGGGTAACCCGGTTTTACATGCTAAAACGCTTTCGCCTTTAAAAAACAGTAATATTAAACTGGCTGTACGTAGTAGTTTTGATGTGCAAACTGCCCCTACCGATATTGTAAAACAAGGCAAAGCTAAGCAAAAACGTTTTATTACTACATTACAAAACGTTGATTTACTGCTCGTTGAAGGCCTTAACGCGGGAGAAGTGGCGCATGTTAGCCAGCTTATTCAGCACAGCCTTCATCATTTTATACACAACGGCGATACATACTTAGTTGTGCCCGCGGGTGCAACGCATCAAGTAGTGAGTTATTTCGCTGGGCGAGCAAATATAAGCGAGTCTAATTTAAATGGCTGCGCGGTGGTTGCGCCTACGCAAGATGTTTACACATTAAGTACATTAGCGGCTGAGGTTTTAAATCAGCAAAGTATTCACCCTCGTTTTATTCATCAAGATACAGGCTATACATTGCTGTTAACAGATCAGTTAATAGAAAGCGATGTACTTAGTTTATTGCACGAAAAATTAATTAATAAAGGTCAAGAAGTTGCTCTGGTTGTGGCTGGCTTAGGTAATGTAGGCGATGAATTTTTAAGCCAGCTAGATGCTCAATTTAAGCGTTTGTCGGGCGATTATAGTATTAAGCTAGTTGGGTTAATTCGCTCGCAACATATGCTATTTAATGCCTCGGGTATTACACTCGGACAGTGGAAAAAACAATGGCAGCATAATGCCGTTGCTTATGAGCAGGCGGATTTATTAAGTGCATTAAACGAACTTGATTACGAGCACAAAGTTGTTGTTGATATAACGGCAAGCGAGCAATTTAGCCAATTATACACCGACTTTGTAGAGCGAGACTGCCATTTAATAAGTGCTAACAAGTACGCAGGCACTGCTGCATCTAATTGGTATAACGCGCTGCGCCAAAGTATTAGCGAGCGTAACTTGCATTGGCGCTACAACACCAGTGTTGGGGCAGGATTGCCAATTAACTTTGCGTTGGCCGATTTACAAAATAGTGGCGATAAAATTACCCGTATTGAAGGTGTTTTCTCGGGCACACTCTCGTGGCTATGCAGTAAGTACGATGGCAGTGTGGCATTTTCTGACCTTGTTCTTGAAGCGCAAAAAATGGGCTTTACAGAGCCTGATCCTCGCGAGGATTTATCTGGCCGCGATATGCAACGTAAATTGCTAATACTTGCGCGCGAGCTTGGTATTGAATTAGATTTAGATGATATAAGCTTACAAGCATTAATGCCTGATGAGCTAGCCCAAGGTTCATGGGATGACTTTTTAGCGAATAAAGATAAGCTAAATGCCTTTATTAAACACCATGCCGATGCGGCAAATGCTCAAGATGCTGTACTTAGGTATACCGGTTTATTGGCATTAGAGCAGGGTAAAGTATCGGCGAAGGTAGGTATAACTTACGCGCCTAAAGGGGACGCCTTAGCTAACTTAACACCTGGCGATAATATCTTTGTTATTAATAGCCAGTGGTACAACGAAAACGCCTTAGTAATACAAGGCCCTGGGGCAGGCAAAGAAGTGACCGCCGCGGGAGTGCACTCTGATTTATATTGGTTAGTTAAAAACCTAAAATAGCGCAGCAAATATTAATAGTAAAACGGCAGCTTGTGTAAGCTGCCGTTTTTGTTTTTAGAATAGCTCTTCTTCTGTTTTTGTATCTTCTTCAAAAATATCAGTTGGCTGAGACAGCACATATTTTGTAGGCGCAGTGCCTTTTTCAAAATATTCAAAGCGACTGGTGTAGTCGTTTTTATGACTTAACAAACCTGTTTTTAAATCGATACGAATTGAAACTAGCCCTTCAGGAGGCTCTATTGGCGCTTCTGGTGTGCCCTCAAGCGCCACTTTCATAAAATCAACCCAAGCAGGCTGTGCCGTTTTGGCGCCCGATTCAGCACCAGAGATTTGACTGCTATCTAGGTTGTTATTATAGGTTGAGCGTCCTAACGAGTTACCTGGGTTGTCAAAACCAACCCATACAGACGTTACTACATTGCGGTTAAAGCCGCTAAACCAAGTATCAACAGAGTCATTGGTTGTGCCTGTTTTACCCGATAGATCGCGTCTATCTAATGCTTGCGCACGCCAGCCTGTCCCGCTCCAGCCTGTTTTATGGGTCCAGCTACCGCCACCCCATACTGCGCTGTGCATTGCTTCAGCAATTAAAAAAGCATTTTGCTTTGAAATAACACGTGGTGCACAACGTGCTTGCGTGGCTGTATCATCTGTTATGTCGGTATCTAGGTTATTGTTGGCAAAGCTATCCATTGCTTGAGAGACGGGTAATAACTCGTCTTCATCGCAAGCAAGAGCCGGGTTTGCTTTAAATAGTACATTGCCATAGGCATCTTGAATTTCAGATATAAAGTAAGGTTCAATTAAGTGACCGCCATTAGCAAATGCGCTCATGCCGCGAGCAAGCTCTAATGGCGTGATTGATGCACTGCCTAATGCTAACGATTCACTGCGGTTAATATCAGCATCTTTAAAACCAAACTTAAGCAAGTGATCGGCGGTGCGTTGTAACCCTACACCGCGAAGTAAGCGCACAGAAATAACGTTTTTAGATTGTGCAAGTGCACGGCGAATACGTATAGGGCCATTATAAACTGCTGGGCTGTTTTTTGGTCGCCACGCTACACCTAAACTTTTATCCCACTGGTTTATTGGCGCGTCGTTTAAAATAGAGGCTAATGTATAGCCATTTTCGAGCGCAGCAGAATATATAAACGGTTTAATATTAGAGCCAACTTGGCGTTTAGCTTGTACCGCTCGGTTGTATTGGCTTTGCTCAAAACTGT
The DNA here is from genome assembly GCF_005887105.1 of Pseudoalteromonas sp. S2893. Classification (NCBI taxonomy): domain Bacteria; kingdom Pseudomonadati; phylum Pseudomonadota; class Gammaproteobacteria; order Alteromonadales; family Pseudoalteromonadaceae; genus Pseudoalteromonas; species Pseudoalteromonas sp. S2893. The sequence goes on from NZ_PNCY01000016.1 coordinate 73,021, forward strand.
AACCGCCTACTATAGCTTTAATACGGCCATCTTGTGGGTCGAGTGAAACAAGTGCACTGGCAGCTTCTGGTATTTGGCTTAGTAGGTAACTGCTGTCGTTATTTTTACGCAGCCATATTTGCATGCCAGGGGTAAGAATGTCAGTAGCGGCTTTAGGGGCAAAACTTTGGCGGTAGCGAGTAATGTATTTGCGCGCCCATTTTAAATTATCCCAATCAAGTGTGGTGCGCTGGCCATTTTTTAAAATAACGTCAGCGGTTTTCTCTGTCACATTTAACACCACGCCAGCATGCAAATCAGCTATTTCTTTAACAGGTTTTAGCTTTTCTATAATTTGCTGCTCACTTAAGGCAGGCTGTGTTTCTGGATCCCATAACACGTCTACAGGCCCACGAAAGCCATGACGCATATCGTAGTTATGTAAATTATTAACTAAAGCTGTTTGCGCAGCCTTTTGAACTTTAGACTCCACAGAGGTAAATATTTTAAAGCCAGAGTTATATGCTTTTTCTACACCGTAGCGCTCAACCATCTCAGCACGAACCATCTCAGAGATATAAGGGGCGTAAAGGTCTATCTCAGCACCGTGAAAATAAGCAGTGATAGGCTGGTTAGCCGCCTCGTTGTATTGTTTTTGCGTAATATAGTTTTCAGTAAGTAAGCGACCAAGCACTACATTGCGGCGTGCTTTAGCTCTAATTGGGTTACGAATCGGGTTAAGCGCCGAAGGGGCTTTAGGTAAACCGGCAATCATTGCCATTTGTGCAAGAGTGAGGTCTTTTAGTTCTTTGCCATAGTAAACTTGAGCAGCAGCACCAATACCAAATGCACGATTACCTAGTTCTATTTTATTAAGATACAGCTCAAGAATTTCGTCTTTTGTTAATACACTTTCAATATGTAGAGCTATAAAAATCTCTTTAACTTTACGAATATACGCTTTTTCTCGTGTTAAAAAGAAGTTACGAGCAAGCTGCATAGTAATGGTACTCGCGCCTTGTTTTTTCTCACCTGTTGAAATTAACACAATAGCAGAACGGACAATACCAATAGGGTCTATACCAATATGGTCATAAAAACGGTTGTCTTCTGTTGCTAAAAAAGCATCAATTAAAGGCTGGGGAATTTCGTCTATAGTGACGGGGATGCGGCGTTTTTCACCAAATTGATTAATTAAGAGTCCATCTTTTGTAAAGACTTGCATAGGGGTTTGTAATTGCACGTCTTTTAAAACTTGCACACTGGGGATATCAGGTTTAACGTAATAATAAAGGCTGATTAAAGTGATCAGACCAAATAACGTGCAAATGATAAAAAATTGTAATGTTCGTTTTAATAAAATCACTTATATTTCCCTAAATGGACTCCCAATTGCGAGTTTAGACTGCTAGTATATATTGATTAAAAAATGAATAATATTTTTTACTAAAAAAATTATAACTTGTTTATTATTAAAACAAAGGTCAAGTTGCAAACATGCTAAGTCAACTATTTCAAAAGCCATCCACTGCGATGGTCGGAATTGATATCGGATCGCACTCTATCAAAGCAGTGCTTTTAAGTGAAATTGAAACGGGATTTCGACTAGAAGCACTTGCAATTGAACCTATGCCAAAAGGGGCAATGAGCGAGCGCTCTATTCAGGATATTGAAGCAATTGGTAACATAATTACAAAATTAAAAAGAAAACTACCAAAATCTTTAAAATCAGCGGCAGTGGCTGTATCAGGGCAAACCGTTATCACTAAAGTTATTTTTATGGATGTTTCATTAAGTGACGCTGAATTAGAGTCGCAAATTGAAATAGAAGCTGACAGCTTAATACCTTACCCCCTTGATGAAGTGAGTTTAGATTTTGAAAAGCTCTCTACCAACGAAGCCGACCCGAGTAAAATGAATGTGTTGTTATCTGCTGCACGTACAGAAAGTGTTGAAGCCCGTGTGGGCGCACTTGAGGCGGCAAACTTAACCGCTAAAGTGGTTGATGTTGAAAGCTATGCGTTAAGTAGAGCAATGGATGTGTATTATCAGCAATTACCAAGTGACGCCTTTAATAAGTGTGTTGCTGTGGTAGATATTGGCGCTGTTTTAATGTTGGTGAGTGTTGTTCAAGCAGGTGAAACAATTTATACCCGTGACCAAGTGTTTGGTGGCGACCAATACACTAACAGCATTGTGTCTTACTATAATAAAGGCTTTGATGAGGCTGAAATAGGCAAAACAACGGGTGACTTACCCCCTAATTATACTTTTGAAGTGCTGGCGCCGTTTCAAACATCATTATTGCAACAAGTGCGCCGTGCGGTACAAATGTTTTTAACAACCACAGGTAAAGATCAAGTAGATTATATTGTGCTAACCGGCGGTACATCGATGATTGACGGTTTAGATAGGTTGTTAATTGAAGAGCTAGGTATTCATGCTGTGGTTGCTGAACCATTTGCAAATATGGAAGTTTCGCCAAAAGTAGACAGAAATGTAATGCAGCGAAATAGAACGCAGTTTGCAATTGCTACTGGTTTGGCATTAAGGAGCTTTTCATCATGCCACATATAAATCTATTGCCGTGGCGAGAGCTGCAGCGTGAAGAATCAAAAAAGAAATTTATAACAATTTTAGTTGCGGTTGTTATTGGCTGTTTTGCAAGTATGTACTTACTTAGCTCTTTTTACGCGGGTTTAAAAGATGGCCAAAATTTAAAAAATAATTATTTAAGCTCAGAAATAAGCATGCTTGATAAAAAAATCAGTGAAATTAGAAATCTTGATAAGCGAAAAGAAAATTTACAACAACGTATGCGATTAATTGAAGAGCTACAAAGCAGCCGTAATTTAGGTACTCAAATTATGGATGAAGTAGCTAAAATTGTACCTCAAGGCGTGTATTTAACTAAGCTTGAGCGCCGCGGTAGTCAAATACATGTGCTAGGGCGCAGTGAATCAAACAACCGTTTATCTACTATGCTGCGTCAGGTGCAAGGCTCATATTTATTAGAAAGACCTACCATGCAAGGCATTGTGGCAGGCGATCAAACATCACGGTTACTCAGTGATTTTAATATGGAGTTTTACGTAAAACCATTTGATGAAATTGGTGAGGTAAGTGATGAACCTTGATTTAAAAGCCTTAAATGAAATAGATTGGAATGAAATTGAGCTCGACAACATTGGCGAGTGGCCCGTTGCGGTAAAAGCAATTTGTTGCTTATTTATAGCCGGTTTAGTGTTGTTTTTTAGTTACAGCCTATTGGTATCTGATGAAATAGACAGCTATCACAGCGCGGTAGCTAAAGAAGTAGAGCTGCGCAGTACCTACAGAACAAAGTATGCCGTAGCCAGTAAGCTTGATATATACCGCCAGCAAATGGTTGAAATGGAAGATAAGTTTTCACAACTACTAAAGCGATTACCTACATCAAATGAAACCCCAGGCCTGTTAGACGATTTATCTTATGTAGGTACTACTAGCGGTTTAACATTTTTGAAAATTGGCTGGTTACCTGAAGTCGAAAAAGAGTTTTATACTGAGCTGCCAATTAAAATTGAAGTAATAGGCACTTACCATGAATTTGGTGAATTTGTAGGAAAAGTAGCCCAATTACCACGAATTGTAAGTTTACACGACTTTTCGATTGTATCATCTGGCGAAAAGCAACTAACATTCAGTGTGGTAGCAAAAACATATCGTTATGAAGAAGGGGTTAAAAAGTGAGATTAGTCCCTTTATTATCATTGTCTGTTTTATTGTTGACAGGTTGTAACGACGATACGTCGGAGCAAAAAGAATTTATTGACCAAGTTAAGGCCAGCACCACGCCTAAAGTTGAGGAAATACCTGAATTAACGCAGTTTGAACATTTTGAATATAATGCATCGCAGTTACGTAGTCCTTTTGTGGCTCCGCAGCCTGAAATTATTCAAAATAAACTAACGCAAATTAAAAATTGTTTACACCCTGACCCTGATAGAGTGAGAGAGCCACTAGAAAAGTATCCGCTCGATAACCTATCAATGAAAGGTACATTAGGCTCTAACGGGCAAATGTGGGCACTGATCACCGCAGCGGATGAAACGCTGCATAGGGTAACGGTAAATAATTACTTAGGGACGTATGACGGTAAAGTTAAGTCTGTAAGTAGTGATTATGTAGAACTAGTTGAATTAATCCCTGATGGGTCGGGTTGTTGGAAAGAGCGGCTGACTAAATTGGAAATGTTAGAGGCGGCAAATAATGGCGCAAATTAATAATAAAAAAGGTAAAACACACATGCATAAGGATGTACTTTGGCATCATCGTTTTCAAACGGTGTTATTTGTCATATTGGCTCTTTTTGTTGCAAAAACAGCCAGTGCAGCGCCGCTACTTTATGATGTACGTTATAACCCCTTGCTAAAAGGCGAGACAGAGTTACAACTTGTATTTGACGAAGAGCTAACACAACAACCTAAAATTCAAGTACACAACACACCAGCGCGCATAGAAATGCTATTTGATGGTGCAGAACTAGAACAGGGTCTTGAAAATGTGCCGGTCGATCACGCAGGTATTAACAGTGTAAGCAGCGTACTGACAGAGCAAGGCTTAAAAGTTACGGTAAATTTAGAGCGTTTAAAAATATACGAAACACAAGTTAATAATAACTTAGTGTCGTTGCGCGTATCTGATAACCCGCTTACTGAGCAAGCTTCTGATGAAAGCAGCAATAGTTATGATGCCTCAAGCGCTTATATTAATCGGATTCAATCTATTGATTTTCGCCGTGGTGAAAAAGGCGAAGCAAAAGTTTTAGTATTTTTACAAGACACGCAAGCTGCAATAGAAGTACATGAAAGTGGTGGAAAAATAATTGCAGAGTTTCATCACACAGATATTTTAGACGACTTACTGTATGAATTAGATGTGCTAGATTTTGGTACTGTAGTAAGTAGCATTGAAACCTTTAAAGAAGATAGCTTAAGCCGTGTAGTTATTGAGCCTAATGCTGCTTTTACCTTTACCTACCAGCAAATAGATAACATTTTAACGTTAACCATTGAAAAAGATGAAACGCAAAATGCCTATTTAGATGGCGGCAAGGAATATCAAGGTCGTCCAATGACCTTAAACTTCCAAGATATTTCGGTTAGAGCTGTACTGCAAATCATAGCGGGTTATAACGAGTTTAACTTAGTAACGAGTGACTCAGTAACCGGCAATATTACGCTTCGTTTAGATGGCGTTCCATGGGATCAGGCTTTAGATGTTGTACTACGTATTAAAGGCCTTGATAAGCGTATGGATGGCTCTATATTGATGGTTGCGCCAGCTGAAGAGCTCGCCGCTCGTGAAGCTAAAGATTTACTAGCAAAACAAAAGGTCGAGGATTTAGAGCCGCTTTACAGTGAGTATATTCGTTTAAACTACGCTAAAGCTGAAGATTTTGCGGATTTACTGAAAACCGACACTAACAGCATCATTTCTGCCCGAGGCAGTGTATCGGTTGACCAGCGTACCAATACATTACTTATTAAAGATTCAGCGAAGAGCATTGAGAGCATTCGCCGTATGATTGAAACACTCGATATCCCAGTGCAACAGGTTATTATTGAATCACGTATGGTAACGGTGCGCGATAACGTCACAGAAGATTTAGGCGTGCGTTGGGGATTTAGTGATCAACAAGATAGTGATGGTATCTCTGGCTCGCTTGAAGGAGCTGAGTCTATCTCAAATGGCATTATTCCTGATTTATCAGACCGTCTTAATGTAAACCTACCTATTACTAACCCTGCGGCAAGTATTGGTTTACACATAGCTAAGTTGGCTAATGGCACTTTAATTGATTTAGAGCTAAGTGCTTTAGAGGAAGAAAATAAGGCTGAGATTATCGCAAGTCCGCGGATTACTGCAGCTAATCAGCAAAAAGCACGTATTGAGCAAGGTACTGAAATCCCCTATACCGAATCAGCCTCAAGTGGTGCTACTACTGTAAGCTTTAAAAAAGCGGTATTGAGCCTTGAGGTTACACCGCATATTACGCCTGATAACAAAGTTATTTTAGACTTAGTTATTACACAAGATACTCGTGGCGAAACGGTTCAAACTGGAACAGGTGAAGCGGTTTCGATAGACACTCAACAAATTGAAACACAAGTGCTGGTTGATAACGGCCAAACCGTTGTGCTGGGTGGTATTTTTCAGCAGCAAATAATTAATACCACAAATAAAGTACCTGTACTTGGTGATATTCCATATGTTGGACGCTTATTTAAGAGCACCAGCGAGTTTAATGAGAAACGTGAATTACTTATTTTCGTGACACCGAAAATACAAATAGACTAAAATTTAGTGGTTTTATGTTCGTCAACGAGTGTTTATTGATAATAATTGCTCGTTATATGGCTTTTTATTGTAATAGACTTGAAATACCCGGCCAATTACTGAGATAATCCCCTCCTTAATTTTGGGGCCAGGTCGTTAGGCGGGGTTTTATTTCAAATTTTAGAGTTCGTTTGTACTAAAAGATATGGCTGAGAAACGTAATATATTTCTAGTTGGCCCCATGGGGGCTGGCAAAAGCACGATTGGTCGTCACATCGCTGACCAATTACACCTTGAATTTGTCGATTCTGATCAAGAAATCGAACGCCGTACCGGTGCAGATATTGCCTGGGTGTTTGATCTTGAGGGTGAAGAAGGCTTTAGACTTCGTGAAGAATCTGTTATTGGCGACTTAACCGAAATGCAAGGTATTGTACTTGCAACCGGTGGTGGTTCAGTAATGAGTAAAGAAGTTCGAAACAAGCTTTCGGCTCGTGGTATCGTTGTATACCTAGAGACACCTATAGAAAAGCAAGTTGCACGCACGCAACGCGACAAGCGTCGCCCATTACTGCAAACTGAAGAAGCACCTCGTAATGTACTAGAGCGCTTAGCAGAAGAACGCGAGCCACTATACAAAGAAGTTGCCGATTTTGTTGTACGCACCGATGAGCAAAGCGCTAAAGTTGTTGCTAACCAAATCATCGAGAAATTAGATTTTTAAAAACCAATAATTAAGGAAATAACAAAGCATGCTTGAATTAACTGTTAATTTGGACGAGCGAAGTTATCCTATTTTTATTGGTCAATCTGCACTTCAAGATAATGGCCGCCTTGTTCACCACATTGGTGATTGTCGGCCTATCATTATCACTAACGACACAGTTGCGCCTTTATATTTACAAGGACTGCTTGATTCGTTAGCTGATCTAAACCCTCTTTCTTTTGTCATTCCCGATGGTGAGCAATACAAGTCACTTGAATGGTTTGAGAAAATATCTGCTTTTTTATTGCAAAATAATTGCGGCCGAGACACATGCTTAATTGCACTAGGTGGCGGCGTTATTGGCGATTTAACAGGCTTTGTTGCTGCATGTTATCAGCGCGGTGTACCGTTTATTCAAATTCCGACCACGGTACTATCACAAGTTGACTCCTCTGTAGGGGGCAAAACAGCGGTAAATCACCCACTGGGTAAAAACATGATTGGGGCGTTTTATCAGCCGCAAGCGGTTTTTATTGATACTAATTCACTTCACACTTTACCAGCGCGCGAATTTGCAGCGGGTATGGCCGAAGTTATTAAGTATGGTTTAATTTACGATACCGAGCTATTTGCTTTTATTGAGCAAAATGTAGAAAAGCTACAGCAACTAAATGAAGCAAGTTTGCAGCATATTATTTATAGATGTTGTGAAATTAAAGCGCTTATCGTGGCGCAAGATGAAAAAGAAAATGGCCTTCGTGCATTACTCAACTTAGGGCATACCTTTGCGCATGCAATTGAAGCGCAAATGGGATACGGTGTATGGCTACATGGCGAGGCTGTTGCTACCGGAATGGTACTTGCTGCTAAATTAGCGCATACACGCGGTGATTTATCGCAAACTGAAGTAGATAGAATTGTAACGCTACTCAAGCTTTATAATTTACCGACTGAGATCCCCAGTGAAATGACTGCTGAGCAGTTTTTAATGCATATGCGTAAAGACAAAAAAAATAAAAAAGGCACTATCCGCTTTATTTTACCTACTCAATTTGGTCAATGCGCATTGGTAGATGACGTATCAGACGACCAAGTTAGAGCGTTAATCGAGCAATAATGCAGGCGCAAATTTTACCAAGCCGTGCGGCGTTGGTGGATAGAATCGCTCTGCAATTTGAATACGGGCAAAACTTAATTGTATTACTAGGCACCTCTGGCCTAGGCAAAAGTTATATGCTCGAAACCTTCATCACCGACAAATACAACAGTTTTAATAAAGCATTTGTACAAGTAAGTGCCAGTGTAAATGATGTATCACTGATGAGTGATATATTAGAGCAAAGCTTTAACTCTCCGCTGATTGACCACGATTTATCGTTAAGTGAAAACTTTTACCAATTGTTGCAGCAGCAGCCGTGTGAGGCTTGTTTGTGGGTGCTCGATAATGCAAGGCACTTATCTGAAGAGCTATTACAGGAGTTAGAGTTACTTGCCAAAAACAGCCCTATAACGCTTTATATCATGTTAGCTTCGCAATCAAAGCTAGCTATTAATAATGCCGTTGAAATTTACTTAGAGCCTTTATCTGCACATGAATCTAAACAGCTAATGAGCTGGTATTTTCCTAATTTACCGTACGATGAAGACCCCGTATTTAGTGCATTTTTAAATGAAGCGAAAGGCAACCCCAGCTTATTATTAGCATGGCAACCAACCGAGCATGTGGCTGATATTGTAAAAAAAGATAAAGTGTCGTGGCGAGTACACTTAATCTCGTTGTTAATTATAATTATGCTACTTATCATTGGGTTGCTGTATAAAAATGACATGACCCAGTGGTGGCAAACGTACTATCAAAATCAACAAAGCCAGGACATAGATACCGCTATTCCTGCTTCTAAAATTACCGCTATTCCAAGCGCGTATAAAGAAGTCAGTAATGCTAATTCTGATATTTCAAAAGCGGATTTGCCGTTAGAGCCGGTCAGCGATAAATCACAAGAGAATGTAGCGCCTCATAAAAACGATGTGCCGGCGATAATGCAAAGCCTAACGCGTCAGGCTCAACAAAGCGCTCAAAGTAAGCAAAGTGAGCAAAGTGAGCAAAGCGCTCAAAGTGAGCAAAGCGAGGCGTTACCACAAAGCTTAAACACTCCTGAGACTATTGAGCCAATTGAAAGTGGCGATAAAGAAAGCCCGCAGCCTAAAACCTCAAATAACGTATCAGATAACGCTTGGTATTTAGCTCAGCCAGATAATAATACAACTGTGCAGCTGCTAGCCGTTACACAGGAAAAAATCACCCGTGAGTTTATTATTGAACATAATTTAAGCCAGCGCGCTAAGGTATATCAAACTAAGCGAAATAATAAAGTGTGGTGGGTGGTTACTATTGGCAGTTATGCATCACTCGCTGATGCTAAAAGTGCGTTGTCTGCCTTGTCGAGTGCGCTTAGAAAGAACAAGCCTTTTTATAAAAAAATCAGCAAAATAAAACAAGAAATTGCACGACTTGATCAGTAAACTGACTCACTTTAGTGTAAAATCGCGCTACAGCAGATTGAAGTTAAGAACCAATGCAACAAAAGAGTAGAGCCTTCCTTAAATGGGCTGGCGGTAAATACAGCCTAGTTGAAGATATTAATGCACGTTTATCTCAAGCCAGCAAACACGCTGAAACCTTGGTAGAACCTTTTGTAGGTGCAGGCTCGGTATTTTTAAATAGTAATTTTAAGCACTATTTACTCAACGACATCAATGCTGATTTAATTAACTTATACAAAGAGCTCAAGCGCTCGCCTGATGAGTTTATTAGTGACTCTAAAAAACTATTTGTTGATTTAAATAACCACCCAGACGCTTACTACGAATACCGTGTACAGTTTAATAAAAGCAGTGATGTGTATGAGCGCGCAATGCTCTTTTTATACATGAATCGCCATGGTTACAATGGGCTGTGTAGGTATAATCTCAAAGGCATTTTTAACGTGCCATTTGGTAAATATAAAAAGCCTTATTTTCCAGAAAAAGAAATGTACTTTTTTGCCGAAAAAGCACAAAAAGCCACATTTACCTGCCTAAGCTACGATGATGTATTTAAGCTTGTGCCAAACAATGCGGTTATTTATTGCGATCCGCCTTATGTGCCGCTAAGTAAAACAGCGTCGTTTACCTCTTATGCTAAAGGCGGGTTTAATTTAGACGATCAAGCAAACTTGGCAAACTTAGCCGAGCAAGCCGCGTTTGAAAACAATACCCCAGTGCTTATATCTAACCACGATACCGTATGGACGCGAAAAATTTATAGCCAAGCTACACTTGGTAAAATTCAGGTAAAACGTACTATCAGCCCTAAAGGTGGGTCACGCAATAAGGTCGACGAGCTAATGGCTATGTATTTAGCACCCAAGCAACCACTGCGTAAATTGTCACTACAAAAATAACAAAAAACAGCACAGCTAAAGCAATAATAAAAAGAGGGGAGTGTTGTTGGAAGTCGGCTTGGCGTTTGTGCTCTGATTGCACACCAAAAAATGCTGCTAGCACACTTTGCAACGCGCTAATAAAGTGCAGCATTATTTAAAATAGAGGTTTTATTGAAGGCGTATTCTTAGCGTCTTCTGAGCTGGTTAATAGCTCTAATAAATCTAAATAATGAAACTGCGCACTGCGGCTATCGCCTGTTAGCCACGAAAACCACGATGAGTCTTCTTCTACTTTCGCACACGTTAAGGTGTTTGAAGCGTTTTTACTACTTGCCTGATGCTGACAATTGCTAACTAAGCTTAAATCTTGCTCAGAACTTGGCGCAAAACTAAATGCCCCAATAAATAACAATGCCGACGCAATTAAGATCCCTGTTTTAAATGCACGCATAATATTAGCCTAAAATTAAGTTACTCCTTTAATAATAACAAAAGCTGTATAAATAACAAACTAATATTTATCTGTAATAGCTAAGGCCCGTTGAAACTTGCGAGTTAAAGTGTGTTCTCAAGCTAAGAGTTTTTAAAGCGCGCCCCGAAGTTTGTAATCGAGTGGGCACAATAACTGCTCTTGCGTTAATCTAATAGCTTACATCATGTAAGCAAAGCTTGTGCGTCTACTCACGGCCTTACCAAAATTAAACATGCTGCCCAAAACTCAACCACTAAAGCTCAACACGCCCTAAAGCTTTTTATAAATAAATACTTATATATTTAAATCGATATTTTTAGTTATGCCTAATTTACAGTGTATTACTTGGGAAACCTCAGCATTTACGGTACATTAAGGCATATTTTACTGATTGACGGATTACTATGTTAAACCCTGAACAAAAATACTTAATTGCGCCTTCTATTTTGTCAGCCGATTTTGCAAAATTAGGCGAAGATGTGGATAAAGTACTCGCTGCAGGCGCTGATGTAGTACATTTTGATGTCATGGACAATCACTACGTGCCTAACCTCACTATTGGGCCTATGGTGTGTAAAGCGCTCAGAGATTACGGTGTAACAGCCCCTATAGATGTGCACCTAATGGTAAAACCAGTCGACAGTATAATTCCTTTGTTTGCAGAGGCCGGCGCATCAATAATTACTTTTCACCCTGAGGCCAGCGAGCATATAGACCGCACCATACAGCTCATTAAAGACCATGGTTGTAAAGCAGGCTTAGTATTTAACCCTGCCACTAGCCTTAGCTACCTCGATCACGTTATTGATAAGCTAGATACTATTTTATTAATGTCGGTAAACCCAGGCTTTGGCGGCCAAAGCTTTATTCCCCACACCCTTGAAAAACTAGCTCAAGCTAAGCAGCGTATAGTTGCGTCGGGTCGTGATATTCGCCTAGAAGTAGATGGTGGTATTAAGGTTGATAACATAGCCGCAGCAGCGCAAGCAGGTGCCGATATGTTTGTAGCAGGGTCTGCTATTTTTAATGAGCCTGATTACAAAGTTGTTATTGATCAAATGCGTGAGCAGTTAGGAAACGTAAAGTAATGAAATATGATGTAGCTTTGTTCGACCTTGACGGCACACTTGTTGATAGCGTTTACGATTTATACCTAGCAGTAAACTTAACACTGAGTGATTTAGCGTTTCCTATTGTTAGCCAAAGCTTGGTTGAAAGCTGGATAGGTAACGGTATTGAAACCCTAGTCAAGCGTGCACTCAGCGGCGATATGCAAATTAGCGAACATTTAGATGAAGCGCTTAGTGCAAAAGCCATTGCCTTATTTTACCAACATTATGAGCAGCTAGTGGGCAAGTATAGTGTGTTGTATCAGCATGTAGAAACAGGGCTCAGTGCTTTGCGGGGCATGCCAAAAGCACTTGTTACTAATAAGGCGCGCCTATTTACCGAGCTACTACTTGATAAGCTTTCCCTTACCAGTCACTTTGAAGTGATAGTGTGTGGAGACGATATGGCTAAAAAGCCTTCACCAGCGCCTTTATTGTATGCATGTAACAAGCTGAATGTTGAGCCGAGTAAGGCTATTATGATTGGCGATTCAAAAAGCGATATATTGGCAGCACATGCCGCTAAAATTGATGTAATAGCGGTGGATTATGGTTATAACCAAGGCGAAAATCTTGAGGATTATAATCCACAGTACCTATGCGATAACTTCTTAGATATAATACCAACACTAACACAGCATTAAAATTTTTAATTAACTAAACACTAAAGGAAAATCATGAGTAAACCAGTAGTTTTAAGTGGCATTCAGCCAACCGGTGGTATGACAATAGGCAACTACGTTGGCGCTATTAACCAGTGGCTAAAGCTACAGGAAGACCACGAAAGTTTCTTTATGCTAGTTGATTTACACGCGATTACTGTTCGCCAAGAGCCTGAACTTCTTCGCTCTCGTGTATTAGATGGTATAGCGTTATACGCGGCATGTGGCATAGATCCTGAAAAATCGGCCTTATTTGTACAGTCGCAAGTGCCAGAACACGCGCAGTTAGCATGGGTACTAAATTGTTACGCACAAATGGGCGAGCTTAACCGCATGACTCAGTTTAAAGATAAGTCATCTAAGCATGCTAACAATGTAAACGTCGGTTTATTTTCGTACCCAGTATTGCAAGCAGCGGATATTTTATTATACCAAGCAGACCAAGTACCAGTAGGGGATGACCAAAAGCAGCACTTAGAGTTAACGCGTGATATAGCGACACGCTTTAATAATTTATACGGTGACGTATTTAAGTTACCTGAGCCATATATTCCAGAATTTGGCGCACGCGTAATGAGCCTTCAAGATCCGCTCAAAAAAATGTCTAAGTCTGATGAAAACCCTAATGGCTACATCATGCTATTAGATGAGCCTAAAAAGATTGAGAAAAAGCTTAAAAAAGCAGTAACCGATTCAGACGAGCAAGCGCGTATTTACTTTGACCGTACTGAAAAGCCAGGCGTTTCTAATTTACTTACTTTATTAAGCGTAGCCACTAAGCGCTCAATTGAAGACTTAGTGCCAGAGTACGAAGATAAAATGTATGGCCACCTGAAAAAAGACACAGCCGATGCAGTTGTTAGCATGATTGAGCCAATCCAAGCTCGTTTTAAAGAGATCAGAGAAGATCAAAACCTACTTGATAGCATCATGAAATCAGGCGCAGAAAAAGCCAGTGTACGTGCAGAAAAAACACTTAAATCGGTTTACGATGCACTAGGGTTTATTCCTCGTACATAAATTAGTATAAGCAAATAAAAATGCCGCTAAATTTAGCGGCATTTTTTATAACTTCTAATACTTCATTCATCACTTAAAAAAGCTATAATTTATTAGCTAGTGGACTTAAACGCAGGCGATTCGCAGGCTTTTACAATAAAAGAATAGCCATAAGGCATAGTTTCATTTGGCGTAATCTCTACTATTTCGTAATCGTTCAACTCTACCACTTTGCTATTTTTGGCTTTTTTACACCTTGAGTATTCATCCGCTTCGTAATTAAATGCAAACATCGCTATAAGGTGTTTACTACGCCCAAAATAACCTTCAGTAGCAACAAATGAACTTGCAGATTCGGCGAATTCATTTATTTCTTCTGCTTTTGGCGAGCTGGGTTGAGTTTTTGTTTCCTGTTTAGCCAGCCTTTCATTTAGGTTGACCATAGCATGCCCCTTCACTTCAGGAGAGTCACTAGCCAGCTCTCTTCCAAAATAGAAACCGTTTTCTATATCTGATAGAAATGTTGCTTCATCCCTATCGTCCAATAAAGGATAGAGGGTACTTAAAGTTATGAAGGCTAATATTAATCTAATAGATGCGGTAAGTAAGGGAGAGTAGCTTTGACTTATATATTTAATGCTTTGCGATCCAAATGGCTTTATAAGTAACAGCATTATGATATAAAAGGGTAAAATAAATTGAAATATTAGTAATGTACAGAGTGTAATTCCTAATGCCCAAATGGGTAAATATATCAAAGTTGCAAAATTGTGTGTGTAGCTCATGTTTGCAGCTGATACGTGAGTTACATCGTTAACAATACTGCTTGCATTTGCCAAAACAAAATTAGCAATGGTTGCATAAAAAACCAAAATTAAAGCTTTGCCTGCTAAAGAGTGCCATAGTTTATTAAACTTTGGCCAAAATTCAATTACCAAGGCAGTCATTGTTAAAAGCGCGCAAAGTGACCAGGATTTAAAGAAAATCACAGATATAAGCGCTGCTAAGTAAAGCTTTTGCGCGGTGCTAAGGCTAAACCATATGGGTTTAATATGCTTATCAATATCAGCTTTAAGAGGCTGCAATTTTTTTTGCAGCTTTTTAAATAGCCTACTGGCTCGCCATTTTATAACGCCTTAACACCGACTTTCCTTATCGTATGAGGTAATAAACCCCAGTTATTTTAATAGGGGCTTTAGGTAATGCCCAGTATGCGAGCGTTCACATTCGGCTACTACTTCAGGCGTGCCTGCAATGAGTATTTCACCGCCGCCAGCGCCCCCTTCAGGGCCTAAATCAACCACCCAGTCTGCGGTTTTAACCACATCTAAGTTATGCTCAATTACCACAATGGTATTACCATGATCGCGCAGGCGATGTAATACCACAAGTAGTTGTTCAATATCGGCAAAGTGAAGGCCGGTTGTTGGCTCATCAAGTATATACAATGTTTTACCTGTATCGCGTTTAGAAAGCTCACGAGCCAGTTTTACACGTTGTGCTTCACCACCAGAGAGCGTGGTAGCAGCTTGCCCTAGGCGAATATACGATAAACCAACGTCCATTAGCGTTTTAAGTTTACGCGCTATTGCAGGTATTTTATCAAAGTAGTCGTGCGCGTCTTCAACGGTCATTTCGAGCACTTGGTGAATGTTTTTACCTTTGTATTGTACTTCTAAGGTTTCGCGGTTATAGCGCGCGCCCTTACATACATCACACGGTACATATACATCAGGTAAAAAGTGCATTTCTACTTTAATTACGCCATCGCCTTGGCAAGCTTCACAGCGCCCGCCTTTTACGTTAAAGCTAAAGCGACCTACTTTATAGCCGCGAGAGCGGGCTTCTTGTGTCCCTGCAAATAACTCACGAATACCGGTAAAAATACCTGTGTAGGTTGCAGGGTTTGAGCGCGGTGTACGACCAATTGGGCTTTGGTCAATATCAATCACTTTGTCAAAATGTTCAAGGCCACTAATTGACTTGTAAGGCGCGGCTTCTGCTGTGGTCGCGCCGTTAAGCTCGGTATGCGCAAGCTTAAAGAGTGTATCGTTAATGAGCGTTGATTTACCTGAGCCTGATACCCCTGTAATACAGGTTAATAAGCCAAATGGAATTTTTAAGTCTACATTTTTTAGGTTATTACCTGTGGCACCAAATAGCTCAAGCCATTTGTCGCTGGTTGGGTTACGCTCTTGTGGCACTTCTATTTTGCGCACGCCTGATAAAAACTGGCCAGTTACCGAGTCTTTAGTGGCTAAAATATCGTCACGTGTACCTTGTGCAATAATATGTCCGCCGTGCACTCCCGCGCCTGGGCCAATATCAATAATGTGATCGGCTGCGCGAATGGCATCTTCATCATGCTCAACTACAATCACGGTGTTGCCTAAGTCGCGTAAATGCACCAATGTTTGTAATAAACGGTCGTTATCGCGCTGGTGTAAACCAATTGATGGTTCATCCAGTACGTACATTACGCCTACAAGGCCTGCACCTATTTGGCTGGCTAAACGAATACGCTGGGCTTCACCACCGGAGAGGGTATCGGCACTGCGCTCAAGCGATAAGTAATTAAGGCCTACATTAATTAAAAACGATAAGCGGTCGCGAATTTCTTTCAGGATTTTTTCAGCTATTTGGGCTTTTTGGCCTGTTAGTGATAGCCCTTCAAAAAAGTCCATCGCTTCGCCAATACTCATAGTTGTAATAGCAGGTAGGTTTGTTTGACCTATAAATACGTGGCGTGCTTCTTGGCGTAAACGCGAGCCATGACAACTAGGACACGCTTGGCTAGTTTGATATTTAGCGAGCTCTTCACGCACTGAGTTTGACTCAGTTTCGCGATAGCGACGGTTCATGTTGTTTAACACGCCTTCAAACTCGTGGTTGCGTGTTATTAAATCGCCTCTGTCGTTACGGTAGTTAAAGGCTATTTTTGTTTGCCCTGAGCCTTCTAAAATAATTTTTTGCGATTCTTTAGCCAGCTTTTCAAATGGCACATCTAAATCAAAGTTATAGTGCTCGGCGACCGCCTGTAGCATTTGAAAATAATAAAAGCTGCGTTTATCCCATCCTTTAATAGCACCACCGGCAAGGCTGAGCTCTGGGTTATGCACCACACGGTTAGGATCAAAGTATTGGCGTACGCCTAAACCATCACAGCTTTGACACGCACCGGCAGGGTTATTAAACGAAAATAAACGCGGTTCTAATTCGGTCATTGCGTAGCCACAGGTAGGGCAGGCAAAATTTGCCGAGAACAGCATTTCTTCTATCGTGCTGTCGTCCATGTAGGCTACATTTGCCACACCGCCAGACATCTCTAGTGCGGTTTCGAACGACTCTGCTAAACGCTGCTGTTGGCCATCTTTTACTTTAAAGCGGTCAACAACCACTTCAATAGTGTGTTTTTTATGAAGCTCAAGTGTTGGCGGATCTGATAAGTCGCATACTTCGCCGTCTATACGAGCGCGAATGTAGCCTTGGCTTGCAAGTTGCTCAAGTAATTTAACGTGCTCACCTTTACGATCTTTAACCACTGGCGCTAAAAGCATCAGCTTAGTGCCCTCTGGCAGTGCTAAAACGGTATCAACCATTTGGCTAATTGTTTGTGCTGCAAGTGGTAAGTCGTGGGTTGGGCACCGTGGTTCGCCCACGCGGGCAAACATTAAACGCAAGTAATCGTATATTTCGGTAATGGTACCCACTGTTGAGCGAGGATTGTGCGATGTAGATTTTTGCTCAATAGAAATGGCGGGAGAGAGGCCTTCAATATGATCAACGTCAGGCTTTTCCATTAACGATAAAAATTGCCTTGCGTAGGCAGAAAGTGACTCAACATAACGACGCTGTCCTTCTGCATATAAAGTATCAAATGCCAGTGATGACTTTCCCGAACCAGATAGGCCTGTGATAACAATTAATTTATCACGTGGGATGGTTAGGCTGATGTCTTTTAAATTGTGCGTACGGGCGCCTCGGACTTCAATGTTTTCCATGCTATCTCGTTTATTACCAAAATTATTTGTCCAGTATCGCATAATACGAAACATTATTAATCAATGATCAACGAAAAAATCCTTACTTATAGGCGATTAATTATTGCCAAGCTTGTGGTAGAATCCCAGCCTAAATTTTTCATATCGTAAGAATACGCAGATAATGACCGCATCTTCACTTAATTCACGAGAAAAGCGCGCCGCTGTATCGCTGGCGAGTGTGTTTGCATTTAGAATGCTCGGCTTGTTTATGCTGATGCCTGTATTGGCTATTTATGGCCAATCGCTTGATGGTTTTTCGCCTATGTGGATAGGATTTGCTATTGGCGCGTATGGCTTAACGCAAGCGGTACTGCAAATTCCTATGGGGCGTTTGTCAGATAAAATAGGCCGTAAAAAAGTCATTGTTGGTGGCTTAGTTGTGTTTGCGTTGGGCTCTGTTATTGCAGCCCTTGCTGAATCTATTCAAATGGTTACAGTGGGCCGTGCATTGCAAGGTATGGGCGCTATAGCCAGTGCGCTGCTTGCTTTTGCCAGCGACCTAAGCCGCGACGAACAGCGCCCTAAAGTAATGGCCGTAATTGGTATGAGTATAGGCATGAGCTTTGCTTTTGCTATGTTACTTGGGCCTATTGTTGCCGCGTCGTGGGGTGTAGCGGGGGTATTTTGGTTAACAGCAATACTTGCCGTGTTCGGTATTGGTATTATTTTATTTTTAGTGCCCAACGCAGTAAACAAAGCGCCCAAAGGCGATACCTTGGCAAGCTTTAGTGATATTAAAAAGCTTATTAAGCATCCGCAATTATCGCGCTTAAATGCAGGCGTATTACTGCTACATTTAACGCTAACCACTATTTTTGTGGTGCTACCCAGCCAACTAATAAAAGATGGCTTAGTGGCAAACCACCATTGGTATTTATATATTCCGGTATTGCTGTTAGCGTTTATTTTAATGGTCCCTATTATGATTATTGCCATTAAAAAAGAAAAAGAAAAACAAGCGTTTATTGGCTCAGTAGCACTGCTTTCTATTAGTATGTTTGCTATGTCTATTTGGGTGAATAGCGTGGTTGGCATTGCCATTTGTATGTTGCTTTATTTTGTAGCATTTAATTTTTTAGAAGCCACTATGCCTGCGCTTGTATCGCGTATTGCGCCCGCTAGCCAAAAAGGTTCGGCAATGGGTGGGTATTCGTCTAGCCAGTTTTTGGGGGCTTTTTTAGGTGGTATTTTAGGGGGTTATGTTGCCCAAACTACAAGTACGCAAGCTGTGTTTGCGGCAGCGGCACTTGTTGGGTTAATATGGCTTATTATTGCGTGGAAAATGCAAGTCCCACCGAAAAGTAAAGTTATTAGTTTAATGACCAATTTAAGTTCTGAAGAGCAAGCTCAAGCACTTGCTTCTCAGCTAGTTGCTTTACCTGGCGTAATAGAAGCAACAGTAGTACGCGACGAAAGCCGCAGCTATTTAAAGATTAATGATAAAGAATTTGACCTAGACCAAGCACGTAAAGTAGCTGGTTTAATCTAACGTTTATAGGAGATGGTTCCATGGCACGCGGTGTGAACAAAGTAATTTTGGTTGGTAATTTAGGACAAGATCCTGAAGTTCGTTACATGCCTAATGGCAATGGTGTAGCAAATATTACCTTAGCAACGTCAGACAGCTATAAAGACAAAAACACTGGCCAAATGGTTGATAAAACTGAATGGCACCGTGTAGTATTTTTTGGCAAGCTAGCTGAAATTGTTGGTGAGTACTGCCGTAAAGGCTCGCAAATTTACGTTGAAGGTAAACTTCAAACACGTAAATGGACCGACCAACAAGGCCAAGAAAAATACACAACAGAAATCGTTGTTGATGGCTTTACGGGTCAAATGCAAATGCTAGGCGCTCGCGGTGGCGATCAGCAAGGTGGTGGTTATCAAGGTAATCAAGGCGGCCAACAAGGTGGCGGTTACCAAAATAATCAACAAGGCGGTGGCTATGGTCAAAACAACCAAGCTCAAAACAGCCAGCAAGGTGGTTATGCACCACAGCAACAAGCTGCACCAGCACAACGCCCAGCTGCAGCACCTGCTCCACAGCAAAATAACCAATACCAACAATCAAACAACAGTGGCTTTGCTCCTGGGCAAAGTAATGCGCCACAGCAGCAAGGTGGTTTTGCACCTAAGCCGCAAAACGGCCCTCAGGGCGGTGCATCAAATCCTATGGAACCAACAATAGATTTTGATGACGACATTCCGTTCTAACCAAAGACAAAACGTCAAATGTTGAAAAATAATATTAAAAGCCGCTATTAAGCGGCTTTTTTGTAACTACACGTTTTAGTACAAAAGGTGCTGTTTCTATCTACCATTTAACACTTTAAAGTCACTCAAAACGTGCTATTAGCGCCTTTTTATAGGCTAAAAATTGTATGGCACATATAACTAAAAAGCAGCCTGAGTAAGTGACTAACTGAGCAATTGGCTCGGGGCGAACAAAATATTCATGTAACAGTGCCCCAATTAACGTACCCGCCAATAAAACATATGCAACATAGGTAAACAGTGCTTTTTGCTTTTCATTTTTAATAAACAAAAGAGCAAGCATCATTAAACCCACTACCAACTCCAGTAAACCAACGCTATACATATAAATTTTAGCGTTAACGGGCAGTACCTGCGCAAAGTAGCTAAAGGTTTTAACGCTTACTTGCGCTGCTAATAATTTTGGCAGGGCAAACTGAAACATAAAAAGCGCGCTGGCTAAATTTAAAAGGTTACTAAATAAGTTTTTCATGAAAGCTTATTGCCTTAATAAAGCAGCCGTAAGGTAATAAACGCCACGGCTGCAATTTAAATGGTTACACAACAGTGCCGCGAATAGGGTAGTTATTTTGCTCTTTAATAAACTTTAGGCCTCTTACAACCACGTCTAAGTCAGGGCGTAAATACGGGGCATTAGAAATATTTACTGCTTGCAATATCCCTTGCTCATTTACGACAAAAATAGCGGGCTCTGCAAAGTTGTGGTCGGTTTCTTGCTCAGAGCGAGGTGAGGAAATATACAGCCCAAGTTGTTTCATTTGCTGCTGTGTTAAACCATAAGCTATAGGAAAGCTAACCGAGAGCGTGTCCATGCATTGTGTTAGCTGTGCGCGGTTATCTGCAGAAACAGCACAAACGCTTACGCCAAGTTCCTTTAATGCGGGTAATTGCGCTTCTAGTAAATTTAAGTAACGCATACAAAGCGGGCAGTGCTTGCCTCTGTATACCACGAGCATTTGCCACTCGGCGCCACCGTGGGCTTACTTAGATCTGCGGTTGTCCCATCGAGCAAGTGTGCGGTAACTGTTGGAAAAAAAATTACCGGCTATTAATTTAAATGACTCTGACATAAAAACCTCTTTTATACTGATTGTGAATGATTTTTTTTAACAAATAAGTACAGCGCAGTGAGTGCACATAAGCTGATACAGCTAATAAAAATATTGCGAGTGCCTCCTGGGATATATTCAACAAACGATGTTAAAAATTGCCCAGAAAAAACAGCCATTGTGAAATAAGAGAGGTTACGACCGCGAACAGAGGCTGCGCTACGCTCTACGGTCATATGGTTTAATAGTGGGATGCTAAAACCAAAGCCAATACCGCTAAACACAGCGCCTATTACCAATAACGCTGTACCCGTTTGTAAAAAGAAAGCAAATGATGCCCCATAGCCTATAAATGCCAGTGCAAGTACTTTTTGCTCGCCCATTTTTTTAGTTAACTGAGGCATAAAATGTGCCCCAACAACAGCCACTAACGAAATGAAAGAGAGTAAAAACCCTACTTGTTCTTCATTATAATTTTGCGCATGCATTGTGCTGGGTAGTAAAACAATTGCGCTAAAAAACGTGACCATTGCAAGCACAGCCAGCGAATACACATGCTTAAGAGACAAGCCATTATTTGATATTACGTGCTCTTGTGTTGCTTGTGCCTCTTGTGCCTCTTGTGCTTGAGGGTGATTACGCGGCACAAAAAGTAGCAACATGGCTAAAAATACCCAAGAAATAAGGTACAACGATAATGGTAAAGCCCAATGCTGCACAGCAAGTAGGCCACCTATAAATAGAAATATAACGCCACCGAGCTCTAGTGCCATGCCTTGCTTAGCAAGCATGCCTAGGCGCGCTTTACCAAAGTACCACTGTGATATTAAAACGGTACAACCGGCCATAACAATTGAGGTAACACCGCCAAGCAAAATACGGTTAGCAAAAACCAATAACGGCCCTTGTAACCAATACACGCTTGCACCTAAAAAGCCGTATAAAAATAAGCCAATAATTAATGAACGGTAAGCGCCATATTTATCAATTAATTTACCTGCAATAGGCGCAAATATAACAGCCCCTAAAGCCGGTAAGGTCACTAAAAATACCGCACTGTCAGCAACATTGAGGGCTGTTGATATACTGATTAAACCAGGTGCAACCAATGCACCCACCATGATTGTTAAGCAAGCTATACACAGCAAAGTGTAGCTTCCTGCGTTATTGAGTTTATTCATAAGTATTCTCTGTTTTTAAATGGGGCAACTAAGGGGGACTTACGCTTAGTTGCAAGGAGTTAATGGCGGTTATTTTTTTGCGAGAGAGTTAAAAGCAGCGCTGATGGTAATTAACACTACACTAAGGACGACTACGCCAGGCCACTGGTACAAAGCAAAGGCTTTCACACCAATAATTGAGCCAAAGGCGCCGCCTAAGTAGTAGCCGAGCATGTAAACACCATTAATACGGCTTTGTGCGCTTGGGTCTATGCTAAATACGCGGACTTGATTAGCTACTTGTGCGCTAAAAATAGCGAAGTCGATTAAAATAATACCGATAATTAGGGCTATTAGGTTTCCTAAAAAAACGGCTGTAATAGCAAAACCAATTGCGGCAAGTGTGAGTACTATCATGACTAATTTTTTAGAGCCCAACGCATTGACCCACTTACCCGAAGACTTAGCCCCTATTACGCCAGCTAATGCGATGATGCCAAATAATCCGGTCTCTTGGGCACTGTAGTTAAAAGGTGCATCACTGACATAAATAGCTAAAGTAGCCCACAGTACATTAAAAGCAGCAAACCAAAGCGCGCCAGTTAAAGTAAACACTTGTAATGGTTTGTGCTGTTTAAATAACGCCACTGTACTTTTAAGTAGCGGCCAGTAACATAAGCTAGTGTGTGGTTTATTTAGAGGTAAAAAGAGCCTAAGTAGTACACCAAATAGCGCAGCTAATATTGCAGACATAACAAATACACCACGCCAACCAAAGTGCTCTCCTACAAAACCGCTTAACGTGCGTGAAAGTAAAATACCAATGGTTAGACCCATCATTAAGGTGCCCAATGTCGCCCCTTTATTTTCAGCAGATACAAGTGATGCCGCAAAAGGGATTAATTGCTGGGTAATGTTGGCACTTACCCCTATTAAAAATACCGACATTAATAACAGCGGTAAGTTAGGTGTAAATACGGCAAAGCTACATGCAATAACCAGTAAGCCCGATAAAATGCTTATTAAGCGACGACGCGCAATAGAATCCCCCAGCGGCGAAATAAACAATAGGGCAAAAGCGTAACCAAATTGAGTAAATGCGGGAATGCTACCAAGTTGTGAATCCGTTAAATTAAACTCGTTACCAATCAGGGGTAAAATTGGCTGGCTGTAATATAGGTTTGCAGCGGTTGCTGCAATGGCGGTTGTCATCAACAATAAAATAAAGCGACTTAACGAGGCGCTTTGCGTTACTTGGGACATTTTGCTCTCCAACATTAAAAGGTAGGCGAATGATAGAGAGAGATTATCGATATTAGAAATGTTTAAATTTGATGGAATCTATACAAATAACGTATAGTTATTGCTATACCTCTCACACAGAGCAAATTTGAGTCGCACATGGATATAAAAATATTAAAAAGCTTTATTGCAGTGGCTAAGCACCTGAGCTTTTCCGAAGCGGCTCAAGAGCTACATACAGTTCAACCCGCTATAAGTCGCCATATTTCTTCGTTAGAAGAGCAGCTAGGTGTTAGCTTGTTTACCCGTAACTCTCGGGAGGTGTCGATCACGCAAGCGGGAGAGCAGTTAGTTAAAGATGCCACGGCAATTTTAGAGCTTACAGAGCGGGCTAAAAATAAGGTTAAACTGGTCGATAGCGGGCAGTTAGGCTCGCTGAGTATTGCGTATTTAAGCTCTGCATGTTTAACATTTTTGGCCAAATTAATCCGAACGTATAAGTCGCAGTTTCCTAATGTTCACGTTACCTTGCTAGAAATGACCGCGACCGAGCAAATAGAGGCCCTTAAAAACGAACGGGTAGATGTCGCGTTTTCTCGGCCGTTACCAAGCACCATAGCCGATGAGTTTATAAGTGAAACTATGTACGTCGACCGCCTCGTAGCGGTGGTCAACAAAAATCATCCCTTTGCATCGGTGCAAACTATTGATTTGAAAACCCTTAAAAATGAGCCATTTATTCTTTTTAATCGCGACGAAGCCTTAGGGTTGTTTGATGAAATTATTACTCGTTGCAAGCGCGCTGGCTTTTCACCTAACATTATTAGTCAACCAAGGCATATGCAAACCTTAGTAACAGAGGTTGCCGCTGGTTTAGGGTTAGCTATAGCGCCTTATTGTGTAAGTAAATTATATAGCGAGGGATGCCATTTTATAGAGTTAGAAAAGGTCGACACACAAATTTATTTGCAGCTGCAATACAAGCAAATTAACAGCAGTGCTACCACGCAAGCGTTTGTAGAAATGGCACTTAATGCCCAAGCAGAAATTCAGCTTAGCATGCGTAATTGAGTTGGCTTTATAAAAGCGCTTTTAGCTAACTTATGCGCCGCAATAATTAGCGAGGCGTAAATGCGAAAAAACGCAAATACACCTTTGTAATTTACATCTCATTTAATTGATTTGTAACTAATTAACATCTACTCTAGTGGTACTAATTACTTCAAGCAACTATGAGAAACATGAAAGCCATTATTTTATTTTTATTTCTTGTTTTTCAATTTGCCAGTTTGCCGGTAAGCGCTCAACCGGATTCTAAAATTACCAATGTCTTATTTATAAATTCTACCAACCAACATATGCCTTGGCATAAAAGTGTTGAAGAGGGCTTAAATAGCGAGCTATCAACACGGACTTTTGACTATGAGCTTTTTGTTGAAAACATTGATGTAGGGCGCTTTGATGAGGCCACTCAAACGCAATTAATGAGCGACTACCTTAAGCAAAAATATAAAAATAAGCACATTGATATAATTGTCACGCAATCCCCCTCAGCTGCCACGTTAATATCGCAATTGAATGATTTTTTTACTAGCACAGCAAAAATTTATTTAGAACCTGGCGAACAGTTTAGGCTACCGGCAAACACTAA
Source organism: Pseudoalteromonas sp. S2893 (assembly GCF_005887105.1). Taxonomy (NCBI): domain Bacteria; kingdom Pseudomonadati; phylum Pseudomonadota; class Gammaproteobacteria; order Alteromonadales; family Pseudoalteromonadaceae; genus Pseudoalteromonas; species Pseudoalteromonas sp. S2893. The sequence goes on from NZ_PNCY01000016.1 coordinate 98,113, forward strand.
TAATGCCTCAATGCAGGCTAAGTTAGACTACAAGCAAGCAACCGCTAGCGCGGTTAATTTAATGAAACCTAAAAAGCTCATAGTCATCTTAGATACTAAAAATGAAATAGGTATAAACTTTTATACGGGGCTGTTTAATATTATCAGCCAAGATTTTTCGTATTTAGAAGTTGAGCAATGGTTTGATCTTCCGGCTGCTGAACTGATGACAAAAATAAAAAATGCGCCTTCAGACGCTATTATTTTATTTACCCCTATATTTAGAAATTACGAAAATAAGTCGATTAGCCCGTATCAGCTCGTCAGCTTACTCGCTCAGCACAGTAACGCCCCCATTTTTAGCTACTGGGAAGTTTTGTTGGGCTCAGGTGTAGTGGGTGGTTATGTTTTATCAGGTGAGAAAATAGGTAAACGCGTGGGTGAAGCTATTATTTCTTACAGTGAAAATAACGTGTTACCTACTATAAGCGATGAAAAATTAAGTGTTCATAAATACGATTGGCGACAGCTAAAAAAATATAATGTTGCCCCGCAAAGCCTGCCAGAAAAATCGATTATTGCTTATTACAAGCCGAGTTACTTTGAACAAAATAAAGTGTTAATTTACAGCGCCGCCATTACTATTTTTGTATTGAGCGCTTTTTTAGTGTTTGTATTACGATTAAACCGCCGCCGCATTCAGCTTGTAAACGCGCTTGATGAAGAAAAGCTACGACTTGAATCGCGTGTAGAGCAACGCACTAAAGAGCTATTACAAGCTAAAGAAGAAGCTGAGCAACTTACCTCGTCAAAATCTGAATTTTTAGCCAATATGAGTCACGAGATCAGAACCCCAATGAGTGGCATTATAGGGCTGACAAATATTTTATTGGGCAAAAACTTACCTGAAGAAGATAAACAATATTTAGAAAAAATAAAGTACTCGTCAGATCAATTGCTTGTGGTTATTAATGACATTTTAGATTTTTCAAAAATCGAGTCAGGAAATATCAAACTCGAGGCCTTTGCATTTTCGTTAAACGCGGTTGTCGATTATATAACGACCACATTTGAAAATAGGGCGCGGAGTAAAGGTATTGCGTTTGAGATTAATATTAGTGATAACGTGAAACATAACTTAGTTGGCGATGTGGTGCGTATAAACCAAGTATTAATTAACTTGTGCTCTAACGCGATTAAGTTTACCTCTAATGGAGCTGTTTCGGTGCAAATAGACGCAGAAGAAGCCCCCCATGACACCAAAAGTACTGTTTTACGCTTTAGTGTTAAAGATACCGGCATAGGTATTGATGAAAAAAGCTTACCTAACTTGTTTGAATCATTTACTCAGGCCGACAGCTCTACAACCCGAAAATACGGGGGAACGGGGTTAGGCTTAGCCATTAGTAAACGTTTATGCCAAGCAATGGGTGGCGATATTTCTGTAAGCAGCACGCAAGGTGAAGGCAGTGAGTTTATTGCTACCATAAACGTTGAGGTAAACACCCAAGCATTAATAGAAGACAGCCCACAGTTATCATTTGCTGAACCATTTGATGTATTACTAATAGATGATAACGAAGATGATTTAAGCTTAATTAAAAGTCAGCTTAGTGCAATGGGGCTGCGTTGTACACCTTGCACGCAGGCAAGTGATGCAATAGAGATAATTAAAAAAAATATAAACACTTATAAAATTATTATTGTTGATTGTGAAATGCCGACCATGAGCAGTGAAACGTTTTTTACCCGCATTTACAAAGTGAACCCACAGCTTTGCAACAATATTATTGTACTTACAGCAAGCAAAAACGACGCAATTTACGACATAGCTAAAAAAATAAACATTAAAACTATTTTGCATAAGCCTGTGCTTACCAGCGTGTTATTTGAAGCGATGAAAAGCAAAGTGGTTAGCCCTTCTACAAGTAATACCCATAAACCTGCCACCGAAAAGCCACTGCAAGGGGTAAAAATACTCGTTGTGGAAGATAACGCCATAAACAGGTTAATTGTATCCGATATATTAGCCGCCAGTGGGGCGCAAGTGCACGTAGTTGAAAATGGCTTAGAATGCATACAAACCGTAAAATTAGAAACGTTTGATATTATTTTAATGGATATTCATATGCCCATTATGGACGGTGTAGAAGCGACTAAAGTAATACGCAGTGATAGCAATACTGCGCTTGCCTCTATGCCTATCATTGCGTTAACTGCAAACGTAATGAAAGATGATATTACTCACTACCTATCTATTGGTATGAATGCACATGTTGCTAAACCAATAAAAGCTAAAACATTACGCGATACAATAATTAGCTGCTTAAATAAATAAACTTATCAATTACCTACCTTTAATAGCAGGCTTTAACGCCTGCAACGTTAAAAAACCAAACGCAAAATTTATATAAATAGGGTTTGACTCACACCTTTTAATATGTGAAATTTCATATATTCGTTTTTTCATATATATTTAGTTCGCTATAGAACTACAAGGTTAAGGATTATGAGTAAATCAATTGAACACGAGCTACCTAATTTAGAACTTTCACAAAGCACTCCTCCTACCGTTAAGGATTTCACGCTAACGTTTTCATCTCATAAACCTAAAATCTTATTGTTATACGGATCGCTAAGAGCCCGCTCATATAGCAAGTTAGTTATAGAAGAAAGTGCACGCTTGCTAACCCACTTTGGTGCTGAGGTTAAAATATTTAACCCTGAAGGTTTACCCATAACAGATAGTGAAGATGAGACGCACCCTAAGGTGCAAGAGCTACGTGATTTAATGCTCTGGTCTGAAGGGCAAGTATGGTGCTCGCCGGAGCGACACGGTGCTATGACGAGTGTATTTAAAAACCAGATTGATTGGGTTCCATTAAACCTGGGTGGCGTAAGACCTACACAAGGAAAAACGCTGGCTGTGCTGCAGGTTTGTGGTGGTTCGCAGTCATTTAATGTGGTTAATCAGTTACGCGTATTAGGGCGCTGGATGCGCATGGTAACAATACCTAATCAGTCATCGGTGCCTAAAGCGTTTTTAGAATTTGAAGAGAATGGCCGAATGAAGCCTTCCGCTTTTTACAATCGAATTGTGGATGTAATGGAAGAGCTCGTAAAATTTACCTTATTAATGCGCGACCAAAAAGATTACTTTGTTGATAGATACTCTGAGCGAGTAGAAACAGCAGAGCAGCTCAGTAAACGCGTAAATCAAAAAGACATTTAGGAGGTTACTGTGGGGTTATTTGAGCGCTTTTTATCGGTGTGGGTTGCGCTGGCAATCGCGGTAGGGATTGTCGCCGGTTACACCGTACCCGATGTATTTAGTGTTGTTGCAAGCTTAGAATATGCACATGTAAATATTGTTATCGCTGTACTCATTTGGTTTATGATTTACCCAATGATGGTGCAAATTGACTTCTCTTCTATTAAAGATGTAGGCAAAAAGCCTAAAGGCTTAGTACTGACAGTCGTTATCAACTGGCTCATAAAACCTTTTACCATGGCCTTACTAGGGTGGCTATTTTTTAAAGGCATTTTTGCAGACTTTGTTGACCCTCAAACGGCAACAGAATACATAGCCGGTATGATTTTATTAGGAGTAGCACCATGTACTGCAATGGTGTTTGTGTGGAGCCAATTAACAAAAGGCGATGCTAATTACACGTTAGTGCAGGTATCTATCAACGATATTATTATGATTTTTGCCTTTGCGCCCATCGCAGGTTTATTACTAGGGGTAACAGACATAACGGTACCGTGGGACACGTTATTACTCTCGGTGGTTTTGTATGTACTTATTCCATTAATAGCAGGCGCTATTACCCGCAAAAAGTTAGATAAGGGTGAAGATCACACACGGTTAAATCACTTTTTAAAGGTAATGAAACCGTATTCTATAATTGGCTTACTGGCAACGGTGGCACTTTTATTTGGTTTTCAGTCTCAAACATTAATAGATAACCCAGAAGCCATTGTATTGATTGCTATTCCGCTGCTTATTCAAACGTACGGTATTTTTGCAATAGCCTATATAGCCGCAAAAAAAATGGGCCTAGCTCATAATATTGCAGCTCCAGCTTGCATGATTGCAACTTCTAACTTTTTTGAACTCGCTGTTGCCGTAGCCATTTCATTATTTGGTTTACACTCTGGTGCTGCGCTTGCCACCGTTGTGGGCGTTCTTGTTGAAGTACCTGTTATGCTTAGCTTAGTTTATTTTGCTAATAAAACGCGTCATTGGTTTAACTAGGAGAGTGTCATGGTCGTTATTCATCATAATCCTGATTGTGGTACATCGCGCAATGTATTGCAGATTATTAAAGCCGCTGGTTATAACCCCACGGTTATTGAATACCTTAAAGAGGGCTGGACAAAACCTCAATTGTTAGCGTTATTTGCCGCAGCAAACTTAACACCAAAAACAGCGCTGAGAGTGAATAAATCGCCTGCTGAAGAACTAGGCTTGTTAAATGAAAATGTAACAGACGAAGCTATTTTAGAGGCCATGCTTGAGCACCCTATACTGGTTAATAGACCTATAGTGTGCACCGAAAAAGGGGTTAAGCTATGTCGCCCTAGTGAGCAAGTTTTAACGTTGTTAGCGCAATGGCCTAAAGGCGAGCTATACAAAGAAGACGGCGAAATGATATTAAACGCGCAGGGCGAGCAACCCTAAAAGTAATAAACTATTTGCCAAAACCCCGTTTACACGGGGTTTTTTTGTTTAGCAAAATTATAAACATTTAAACTTGCTTTGCCTGCTTGTGCTAATGACTATTTTGAACAACACTTTAAATAGTCGCGTTGCCACAGAGAGCACTATGCATAAAGCCTTAATAAAAATTGCTGAGCAAAAAAAAATAATTTACTTAACCAGTTTCACGCTGGTGGTAATTATTTTTAATGTGCTTTTAAATGATACGCTCCATAAAAAAATTCATAAAAATGGTCAGCAGTTAACACAGCAAATTTTTGAGCTGCAAATTAATGCCAATGCCGATAAAGAAATAGTGCAGGCATTGGTGCAAAGTAAGGGCTTTATGCTGGCTGCACACTCCAATGCCGAACACTTCAAATACTTAGTTGATATACAGCACGATGTATTTAGCTATAAAACGCTCAGCATAAGTTTATACCACTGGCCTGCCTGGGTGGAGCAAGCTTACTTATTTTTACTATTAAATATCATTATATTAGGTGCCACTAGCTGGTGGGTTAGATGGTGGAAAGTATTAGTAACAAAACCGGCAGCGAACCTGCCATTGCCTTACAGCAAAACTAAAGCTGCAAAAAAACTTTCTACGCAAATCACCACATTAAACTGCGAAGTAAAGTCTATGTACGGTGTTAGTGCAGCGCGACATAGCTTATTTGCCATAGTGAAATGTGATTGTGTGTTTGATGAAAATACCGATACCCAAGCAAGCTTTAAGGTATTGATAGCAAAATATTTTAAAGAGCTTCCTGCAGTATCAGTTAATGTATTTGATGCTAACAACCTTGCTATTACTTTAAATAATATCCCCGTAGCAAAGCTAGATACATACAGTGAAAGCCTACACGAATGCGTTTATCAAATTTGTAAGCGTTATCGAAGCACAGTAACGCGTAAAAACATAAAGGTTGGTTTGTGCGATTATCGATATGCGGCTGAGCAACCCGTTATTTTTAAACTCGCTAAGTCGGCCTTAGTATTTTCAGAAAAAAGCTTAATTCAGCACTGGCATAGGCTCGCGTTACAGCACGAGCAAGGGAACTTAATTTCAAGTAAGCAGGTTATTGAAAATATTAAAAAGAATAAATTTATCTTGTTCTTTCAACCGTTATTTATGATCACCAGCGGCGATATTGTACAACATGAAGTGCTAATAAGAATTAGGCAGCAACCGCACGGTTTATTAGCTGCGCGTTACTTTATTAATCAAGACTTTAACAATCACCAAGCATTTGAGTTAGATAAAGCGGTGCTACTTCAAGTTAAAAAGCTTATTTTAGCTGAGCCCAGTGCTCTAACGGTGAGCGTTAATTTGCATATAAGTAATTGGTTTAACGAGCAGTTTTGGAGCTGGTTTGTCACTAATATGAAAGATTTTACGACAAAGCGAAAGTTACAGTTTGAAATTAGCGAAGCAGACTTTATTAAGTACCAAGCGCAACTAGCAGGCGCCTTTGAAAAACTGACAGCCCTACAAAGTTTGCTGGTGATTGATAATGTACAGAATGTGGAGCACATTAACCAAATTGCTTCTCAAAAATTAGTTAGCGGTATAAAACTGGGTTATCCGCTTGTTCATAATGTGGATGAAAAAACACAACAGCAAAAACAAGTTAAAAACATTGTGGCGCAAAGCAAGTTGCTCAATATACCTGTATACGCGGTGGGTGTAGAAACCCAAAAAGAGCTACTTATGTTGGCTAAACTAGGCGTAGTTGCCGCACAAGGTTTTTACTTTTCTGAGCCCTTGCAGGAATACACGCATGCCACGTTTTACTAAGGCCAGTTAATCCTTTTAAGCTAAGTACAGCCAAAAGGGCCACTCTAGCAGCGGTTGTAGAGCTCACTAGGTTACACATTGCACCGTGGTTAAACTGGCCCTAAGTAAGCATGTTTTAATACCCAGAGGTTAATAGCCTTAGATCAGGCCTCGATATTTTAGCCCATTGAGCCCTTGTAAACCGCCTGTATGAATCGCCATTATATGACTACCAGCAGCAAAGTAATCTTGCTCGATAAGTTGCCATAGTGCATACATCATTTTACCGCTGTATATAGGTTCAAGAGGTAAGTTATGTTGCTGTTGCATGCGTTGGCAAAACTGCCATAAGTCATTACTAAATTTGCCATAACCGCCATCATGAAACTCAGTAAGTAGCTGCCAATTGGATTGCTGAGCTGCTTTTTTACTGAGTGCTGTAATTTCTTTGTTCAAGTACTCGGCTTGTTTTAATACCGCAATTCCTAACAGCTGTGTGGCCTCATAGCTACCTTCAATTAAGCCTGCAAGTGTTCCTCCACTCCCGGTGGGGCATACTAAGTAATCATGCTTTGGTAAGCTTTTAGCAAGCTCAGCACACCCAGGCAGGGCGTATGTATTACTTCCACCTTCAGGGATTATATAGGCTTGTGTAAAGCGTGCTTGCAAATGGGCTAAATAATCTGGGTCATGGCGCTGCTTATATTCAATACGAGTAACCGCATGTAAATCCATAGCACACTGTTTAGCAAATTGCAGGGTGGGGTTTTGAGTATCTAAGTGTGGCCCTCTAATTATGGCGTGGGTTTTTATATTAAATAGTTTACCCGCCCCTGCACAGGCGTGAACATGATTAGAAAAAGCCCCCCCAAAGGTGAGTAGTTGTGTTTTATTAAGGGCTTGCATTTGCTGTAAATTATATTTTAGCTTACGCCATTTATTACCACTTATTAGCGGGTGAAGTAAGTCATCTCTTTTTATACTTAACCGTATGTTTCTCTTTTTTAGACAGTCGCTATCTATTTGTTGTATTGGACTTTCTTTTTCAATATTAAATAAGTTAAGCATTATTTCTCGCGTTTAAACTTGCAAACTAACAATCTTGTACGACACTTAATTAATCTCTTATTAACAATAGTAGCTATATGAAAAAAAAGCTGTTTTCGTTGTTATCTTGGTTAAATCGCAGTTTAGACTCAAGCACAGCGATTGGTATTGCTACTTATGCAGATACAGTAAACGCGGTGTGTTTAAAAAAAAATCAAGGGCAGTGGTACGTACATAACTCACACAGTGTGAATGTAGAGGACCAAACGGATTATACAGTCGCTATTGCAACTTGCACAAATGAAGTTTGCGCTGAGGTGTGCCCTGTAAATTTAGTGGTTCCTCATTATTTTTATCAAATAGTGCAAATGGATAAACCCATGCTGAGTGACGAAGAGATCATTCAATCCCTACCTTGGACAACAAAAGACTTAGTTGATATTCCACCAGAGAACATTGTTGCCGACTTTATCGATTACCCAATTATTCAGCCTATGCAAAGCAGTAAAATGAATGTGTTTATTACTAATAAACTACAGTTACTGCCTTTTATTGATAGCTTTTCAAAAATAAAGCCTGTGCTCAGAGCAATGACCTCGGAAGAAATGATTTTAGTGACCTTGTTTGGCGAAGATAAAAGCGCGCACATGCTTATAGTGCAACATGCAGGGCATGAGCCGCGTATTTTAATTATTCGTGATGGTCAGCTTTTATTAGCTAGGCGTTTAAACGGGTTTTTAGGCATTTCAGATAAAGAGCGCACACACGGTTTGGTTGAAGCCTTAGGGCTTGAGATCCAACGATCAATGGATTTTTTTGAAAGCCAACTAAAACAGCCTCCTATCAGAAGCATTCAGCTGCATTGCGATGATTTATCGTCTTTGACGTTAAGGGCAGGTCTTGCAGAATTTTTGCAAGTAAAGGTTGTTGATTTTAAACCTAATATAGATTTAGCACAGGATCTCGAACCCAGCTTTTATTACGCATTAGGCGCAGCGTACCAATTAACCGATCCGGATTCAGTACTATGAAAACACGGATTAATTTTTACCAAAAAGCCATTAGGGTTAGGCGCGACCCCGTGCCCTTTAAAGGAATGCTGTTGCTGTGGCTAGGTACATTGTTAGTGGTTGCATTAACCTGGTTGTTTTATTTATACGAAGAGCACAATAGCCAGCAATTACTTACACAAAGCCAAGCGTATCTAAAGCAAACGCAACAGCAATTAAACGTGGTAAAGCAGCGATTAGCTGATAAACAAAATAAATCGCATTTGATAGATGAGCTAAAAGTACTGCAACAAGAAATTTTGCATAAACAGCAGGTGTTTGATTATTTAGAAAACACATCCATGCACACGAAAACGGATTATGCCGATGTGATGCGCGATTTGGCAGCGTACCACGAACCGCAAATTTGGCTTGATCAGATAAAGTTTGAAGGTCAAAAAGTAATGCTCAAAGGGCGTACTCAGCAAGCCAAATTTTTACCTATTTGGCTTGCTAATCTCAAGCAATCGAGCTTTTTTAAAGGGAAGGAGTTTTCAGTGCTGGAGCTGTCGAGCAGTGATGGCGTGAGCGAGTTTAATGTGGCTACAGAGCTTAGTTCAAGTGAGGTAACACAATGAATGAGCAAAATGAAAATAAAGGCTGGCCATTATTTGTTAAATACCAAGCACAATTTGCGGCGTTACAGCAGCGGGAAAAGTATTCTGTGCTGTTTGTTGGCTTATTTCTTATTGTTTATTTAGGTTTATGGTTTGTGGTGTTTCCACAGCAAGATGCAGTAAATAGTTTACGCGTTGAACAAAATACATTGTGGCAAAAACTTAATCAAAATGAAGCACAGCTCTCTATGCTTACCCAGGCATTAGAGCATGACTACACTAAAGTACTCAGAAATCAGGTAGGGCAAACCCAGCGCGAGCTAGAAGATATAAATAATAAGTTAAGCACGTTTAGCCAAGGCTTTATTTCAGCAAACAAAGTACCTGCTGTATTAAAGGATTTATTAGTAAATACCCCCGATGTGCAAGTGGTTGGCTTTAGAGTAAACCCAGCAAAAGCAATTGATGTAGAAAAACTCGGTGAGCACGATACGCAAACCTTGTTTTTCGAACATCAAATGGTGGTTACTTTGCAGGGGCGTTATTTTAGCTTACAGCAGTATTTAGAAGGCCTTAAAGCTAGCCAACAAAAGTTGTTAATACAGCAGTTTAACTATCAGGTGCAAACATACCCTAATGCAGAGTTAACATTACAAATAGCAACGGTGAGTGCCAATGAAAAATTTATCGCTTTATAGTTTGTGTATATGTTGCGTGTGTTTTTTCTCTGTTAGTTCAGCTGAAATACTGCGCGACCCTACTCAGCCAAGCAATGCTCCAATACTAAAAGGCGCTGCAGTTAGCAATACAGCGCTGTCGTTACAGTCAATTATTAAAACCGAAAAGCAATACAAAGCGATTATTTCTAAGCAGGTGTATAAGCCAGGAGATGTAATAGGTGAATTTCGGGTGCTAACAATAAACGCCAATTCAGTGTTGTTAGCGAATGATGATAAGCAAATAAAATTAGAATTATACGACTATGAAATTAAAAAATAATATAACAAAGCCATGGCTTGCGCTTATTTTAATACCGCCTTTTTTAACGGCGTGCCATAGTTTTAAGCCCGGAAAAGAGATTCAGCCACACATAGCACAAGAGCTTGCTCCTATAAGCAACAATGCTAAAAGTGTTGCCCCAGTAGAGGTAAGTAGCGCGCTTACACAAAGCTTACTTTCGTCACTTAATAGCGAGCAAAGTTTAACAAATGAGTTAGCTGTAAAGCGTTTTGATGTAGCCGCAAAAGGGGTAGAAATAAGCTCATTTTTTAATGGATTAACTGCTGATACTCCATACAGCGTGGCAGTACACCCAAAGGTGAGCGGAGTTATTTCTTTAAATTTAAAAAACGTAACGTTTGAGGAAGTTATAGCTGTTATTAAACGCATGTACCCGTTAGATATTGTCCAAGAAGGTCGTATTGTGCAGGTGTTACCTGCGGTCATGCGCACAGAAACTATACCGGTTAATTATTTAATGATGCAGCGCCATGGGCAATCAACGGTAAGTGTAGTTGCTGGTGGAGTGAGCCAGTTTTCACAAAACAACTCAAGTTCAAATTCAAGCTCAAACAGTAGTAATAATTCGAGCCAAAATAATCAGTTTGGCAGCGATAATCAAAATACCGAGCTAAATGGCTCTCGCATCCAAACAATTAACCAAAACGACTTTTGGAAGGAGCTTGAAGTTGCTCTTAAATCGCTTATTGGTTCAAACGATGGCCGTTATGTGGTTGCCAGCCCACAGGCAAGCTTGGTTACGGTTAATGCATTACCCAGTGAAATAAACCAGTTAAAAGACTTTTTACGTCAAAGCCAAGAAAACCTTCAGCGACAAGTTATTCTTGAGGCTAAAATTGTCGAAATAACCTTAAAAGATGAATACCAACAAGGGGTTAACTGGGAGCGAATTTCTAGAGGGTTAGAAGGTGGGGTGTCGTTTGCAACTACAGCAGGCAGCATAGGTAATTCTATTTCAGCTACTTTAGGAGGGGTCTCCTCGTTAACGATTGAAAAAGGCGACTTTAGCGGCGTAATTAGTTTGCTTGAAACGCAGGGCGACCTGCAAATGCTTTCTAACCCGCGTGTAACTGCAACAAACAATCAAAAAGCCGTGATTAAAGTGGGGCAAGATGAGTACTTTGTTACTAACGTTTCGAGCACAACAGTAACGGGCACCTCAACGACTACGTCACCAGAAATAGATCTAACTCCGTTTTTTTCGGGAATTGCCTTAGATGTCACACCACAAATCGATAAATATGGCTCAGTTATTTTGCACGTTCACCCATCGGTAACTGAAACAGAAGAGCAGCTCAAGGTGATTACATTAGATGATCAGCGTTTTGAGTTGCCGCTTGCACAAAGCAATATTCGTGAATCTGATACGGTGATCCGCGCTCAAAGTGGTGAAATAGTCGTAATTGGTGGGTTAATGCAAACCACCACAGAAGATGAAGAGTCGAAAACACCTATTTTGGGCGATGTGCCAATATTAGGTAATTTGTTTAAAAGTATTAGTAAGCGTCAAGAGAAAAAAGAGCTCGTTATTTTAATCAAGCCAACGGTGGTGATGCCCGACACGTGGAAAAAGCAACAAGCTCATAGCCGCGCGCTATTAAATACATGGTATGAGAACTAACTATGTATTTGAGCTTTTTTAATTTAAGTGAAATGCCTTTCACCTTAACCCCAAACACCGAGTTTTTTTGTGCACTTGAGCCGCACCACGAAGCGATGCAAGTACTTACCACAGCGCTAAAAATGGGGGAGGGATTTATAAAAGTAACAGGAGAAGTAGGGACAGGCAAAACCTTACTATGCAGAAAACTTTTAAATCAAATTGAAGAAGACTACTTTGTGGCTTATTTACCTAATTCTTATTTAAGCCCTGAAGAATTACGTTGGGCTATTGCTGTAGAACTTGGCATGGAGGTAGATAAAAGCCTAGATCAACAATCGTTAAGCCAGCAAATAAACCATTACTTATTAGAGCTGCAAGAAGATAACGAACGGGTTGTACTACTGATAGATGAAGCGCAGTGCCTGAGTTGGGATACACTTGAAGCGCTTCGATTATTTACAAACCTAGAAACCGAAACCGAAAAGCTTATTCAGGTGGTGCTATTTGGCCAACCTGAATTAGATGAAAAACTTGCTAATAGTAAAGTGAGGCAACTACGCCAGCGGATCAGTTTTTCCTACTCATTGCGTGCAATGACCGCCAGTGAAGTTATTTATTATATTAATCACCGTTTACAAGTGGCAGGCTTTAATCAGCCACCACTATTTACGAATCGTTTAGGATTAAAAATAGCGCGAGCGAGTCGAGGAATTCCCCGTTTGGTCAATATTTTATGCCATAAAGTTTTACTGCAGGCATACGGTGAAGGCCTTAATAAAGTAACACCGCGCCATATACATCTTGCCATTGCAGACACCGAAGATTGCAAAAAGCACCATGCTAACCATTACTGGGCTTACAGCTTATTAGCTATTAGTGTTTTTGTTATTGCAATTATGTGGGTATGGAGGCAATGGTTATGAGTGTTATTAATAACATGCTAAAAAATATCGACCAGCGCCAAACTGCACAGCGTAATCAGCAAAGTGGCGGGGTCGCTATTCCCCCTGTACGCGACTACCACGATGTATTATTTAAAGTGCTGAGTGTTTTATTAGCGATTGTACTAATTTTTACAGCCTACCTTTATTTACCTTTTGCACAGGCACCACAAGCGAGTAAGGACACGGCTGAAAAAGCATATGCGGTTAATAATAACAGCCAGCCGATTGAAATTGCCCAAGCTAAAATTACCCCCGTAATTAAGCCCTTAAAACAATTAAGCGAAGAAAACACAGGCGCTAAAGCAGCTCATATTAATGCAGATACGCAAAAAGAGCTGGCGCAGGTACAAAGCAATAACGCATTGCCTGATCAGGCAAAAGACGAAGTAATACAGCTACACGCTGCAGACAAAGCCGCGCTACTAAGCAAAAAAGCAAGCCCCACAGAAGTAAACGCTAAAGTAGCCACTAGCACAGAAATAAATGCCCCAGTTGAAGCAAAAAGCAGTGCACCAGTAAAAAGCATTACACAGGCTAAGCAGCCGCCCGCTGAAAATAAATTAGTAAAAACTGCCAGTGTTAAACAAAGCAAAGCCCAGCGCATAGCACAGCAATTAAAGCGTGCTAAACAAGCGTTGGAATTTGCTTTATATGATGATGCGATTAACGATTTAACCGCTATTTTACAAACACAACCTGAGCATATAGAGGCGCGTAATTTACTCGCGGCAACGTATTTTCAGCAACAAGATGTACTTATGGCTCAGCAGTTATTAGTTGCTGGCATAAAAATAAACCCTGAGGTTGTGCAGTGGCGTGTAATGCTCAGTAAAATTTTAATTATGCAACAAGAGTACGAAGGCGTACTTAAACTGCTCATAGCCGAACTTGAGCCGCAAGCAAACTTGGAGTTTTGGGTATTAAAAGGCACTGCAGCACAAAATGCGCAGCAACATCAAATAGCGCTTGCGAGTTTTACACAGCTTACACAGCTTCAGCCTCAGCAGGCTAAATGGTGGCTGGCGTTAGCTACTTCAAAAGATGCGTTAGGGGAGTTTGCTGATGCAAAGCACCTTTATAAAGTTGCCCTAGATTTAGGCGGTTTAAATGCCGCAATGACGCAACATGCACTACAGCGCTTAGTCGCATTGAAGGAGGCTGTATGAGACCCAGTTTAAAAATGCGTTTAGGGGACTTACTCGTTCATGAGCAAATGATCACCGAAGCACAGCTAAGTGAAGCACTTAATGTGCAAGCTGCGTTAGGGCGAAAGTTAGGGGCTACATTAATTGCGCTTGAGTTTATAAGTGAGCCGCAATTATTGCGCTTTTTAGCCCAACAATTACAAATACCGTTTTTAGATATTTCGCAGCGCAAAATATCTTCAGATGTATCTAAATTACTTTCAGAGGTTTATGCCAGGCGCTACCGAGCATTAGTAATAGAAGATAACGGTGATTCTGTGTTAGTCGGAATGAGTGACCCCGCTGATTTGAGAGCGTTGGATCAGTTAGCGCCAATGCTAGCCCCTAAGCGAATTGAGCTTGCTGTTGTGCAAGAAAGCCAGCTTATGGCAGCGTTTGATAATGTGTACCGCCGAACAGAAGAGATTACTAACTTTGCTGAAAAGCTACACGAAGAATACGAAGACGTAGAAGAGTTTGACCTTAATTCCTTAGCAGATGAAACCTCTGACGCCACCGTAGTAAAACTACTGCAATCTATATTTGAAGATGCAGTACAAGTACGTGCCTCAGATATCCACATAGAACCCGATGAAAGGCTATTACGCATTCGCCAACGAGTTGATGGTGTATTGCAAGAGCACACATTAAACCAAGTAAAAATAGCCTCTGCTTTAGTACTTAGGCTAAAACTTATGTCGGGGTTAGATATATCGGAGAAGCGTTTACCGCAAGACGGCCGTTTTAATATAAAAGTGCACGCGCACAGCATTGATGTACGTTTATCGACAATGCCAGTGCAATATGGCGAGTCAGTTGTGATGCGGTTGCTCGACCAATCTGCAGGGCTTTTATCGTTAGACGAAACAGGCATGCCGGTGCATATTTTAAAACGCCTGCGCAGCATTATAAAACGCCCTCATGGCATGGTGTTAGTGACTGGGCCTACCGGTTCAGGAAAAACGACCACCTTGTATGGCGCTTTAAGTGAGCTTAATCAACAAGAAAGTAAAATTATTACCGTAGAAGATCCGGTTGAATACCGCATTGGACGGGTAAACCAGGTGCAAATAAACAACAAAATAGGCTTAAGTTTTGCCAGTGTATTAAGAACCACGTTACGCCAAGACCCCGATATTATTATGGTTGGCGAAATGCGTGACCAAGAAACCGTTGATATAGGCCTAAGGGCTGCATTAACAGGCCATTTAGTACTTTCTACGTTACATACCAACGATGCCATATCAAGCGCAATGCGCTTAATTGATATGGGAGCACCCGCTTATCTAGTTGCAAGCTCACTACGCGCTATTATTGCTCAGCGCCTAGTTAGGCGTATTTGCAATGAATGTAAAACACCGTATCACCCAGATAAACAAGAACAAAGCTGGCTTACCTATTTAGGCGAAGATATTAGCAGCACACAGTTTTGGCGAGGCCAAGGCTGCACAGCATGTAGCCATAGCGGCTACAAAGGCAGGGTGGGGATTTTTGAGCTGTTAGAAATGAACGACGCTATGATGGATGCCCTGCGTATTAACGACACGCAGCGTTTTGCCGAAGCGGCTAAAAATAGCGCTAATTTTGCACCGCTTTCTTATATGGCTTTAACGTATGCAAAGCAAGGCATTACCTCGTTAGATGAGGTATTTAAAGTGGCTGAATATGTACCTGAAGTGGTAGGTGATGACGATGCAGCTTTATAGTTACAAAGCCAAAGACGCAAAAGGTGCGCTGGTTAAAGGGCGTGTTGAGGCAAATAATGAGGCCGGTGTTGCCGATAGCTTATTAAAGCGCCAGTACATACCTATTTCAATTTCGTTAGTTGAAACAAAAAACAATATAAAGTTATTCGATAACCTATTTAGCGAAAAAATAACCCTTGATGACATGATCATGTTTTCACGGCAAATGTATTCTTTACTTAAAGCCGGGATCCCCATTATTAGGGCAATGATAGGGCTTGCTGATACCACGCAAAATAAAGAGTTTAAAAGTGTATTGCTTGAGGTAACACGCCAGCTCGAACAAGGCCGTGAACTATCTAGTGCGTTAGCTATACACAACAAGGTGTTTAGCCGCTTAACTATTTCTATGGTTAAAGTCGGAGAAGGCTCGGGACGATTAGAAGATGCATTTTATCAGCTGGCTATTTACTTTGAAAAAGAGCAAGAGACTCGTAAGCGCATAAAAGCCGCTATGCGTTACCCCACTTTTGTTATTTTGGCACTTTTAGTTGCGATGATCATATTAAATATTTTTGTGATCCCAACCTTTGCCAGCATGTTCGAAAAGTTTGATGCAGAGCTGCCTTTAATGACCCAGATCCTCATTGGCACCAGTAACTTTTTTGTCAATTATTGGTGGCTGCTAGCGCTAATGTTAGTGGGGGGAGTCGTTGCATGGCGTCGGTATTTAAATACGTCGGCTGGGCGCTTTAAGTGGGATCACCACAAACTTAAAATTCCATTTGTAGGCGATATTTTAAAACGCACCTTACTCGGCCGTTATAGCCAAAGTTTAGCCATGGTGCTGCGCTCGGGCGTCCCTATGACGACAGGGCTGTCGTTAACGGCCCATGCAGTTGATAACAGCTACATGGAAAAAGCCATTATCACCATGCGTCAAGATATCGAAAAAGGCGACAGTTTGTTGCGGGCTTCGCGAAGTAGCGAGCTATTTTCACAGTTGGTACTGCAAATGGTGGCAGTGGGTGAAGAAACCGGTCGCGTAGATGAGTTATTACAAGAAGCGGCTGATTTTTATGAACGAGAAGTCGATTACGATTTACGCAGTTTAACCGCAAAAATAGAGCCCATTTTGACGGTGTTTGTTGCCATTATGGTGCTTATTTTAGCACTCGGTATTTTTATGCCGATGTGGAACATGATGTCGGCTATTAAAGGGTAGCCATTGTGACTAACTGTCGTGTTCGTGCAACAGGTTTTTCGTTATTTGAGCTCGTTTTAGTAGTTGTTTTACTGGCAGTTATTATGGCTTTTGCTATACCTCAATACATAGGCATTAAAAATCAGGCACACAATGCGAGTGTGGATGTGGTGGCTGGTGGGTTTGCCTCTGCTGTGTTGATGGTCAAAGGTCAGTGGGAATTATCGGGGCGTCCAAAGGGCGTTAATAATACAACACATATTAATTACGGAGGTGTCATTGTTGGTGTCGATGGAGAGAGAGGCACACCAACGGGTGATAAAACGACTAATACTGATACGCGGGCCAGCGCAATGACTGCACTGCAATGCCAAAAAGTATTAAGTGTAATTTTACAAGATGCGCCTACAAGCACATTAAGTACCGAGGTTTCTATAATAACCAAGGTGAGTTATTTAGTGCGTTATAACACTAAAAACAACCAGTGTATTTATTATTTAACTCATAATTTAAACACCAATAACCTACCTACCGATGGCGCCGTTATGGCTAAAAAAGTAGGGTTTTCGTACTTTCCAACAACAGGCAAAGTGCAAATTTTTAAAAACTAAGTAATTATAAAGAGGCTTACTTATGAAAACGCAGTCATTAAAACAACCAATGAATAAGCAAGCAGGTTTTACGCTTGTTGAACTAATAATTGTAATTGTAATTTTAGGTATTTTAGCGGTGACCGCTGCCCCTCGTTTTTTAAACCTGCAGGGTGATGCTAACGCTTCTACACTCGAAGGTTTACAAGGCTCAATTCGCAGTGGTATGAATATCGTAAATGGTAAATCTATTATCGCAAGTGACCACAAAAAAGCGAGTGCAACGGTTACTGTTGATACCGGCAATGCAGTATCTACAGTGTATGGCTACCCTGCAGCGACAGAAGCAGCTTTTGAAGCTTTTTTAGATGTAGAATTTGCATCTGATGATTCTGCAGATTTTAACCTTGTAGCAGTTGCTGCTACAGGTACTACGGGCGATCAGGTATTAATTTTCCCTAATAGTTATGTGCAAACTGATGATTGCCGTATTGAATATACACAAGCATCAGCAACAACAACGACTACAACGCCAATACAAACAGTTGTAACGCCTCCTACTGTTACGCTTATTACGAGTGGGTGTTAATTTACATAAATGAATAGCAGTAGTAATCAACGATTGCGTGGCTTCACACTGGTTGAATTAATTATTACTTTAGTTATTTTGGGCATACTGTCGGTAACGGCAGTGCCCAAGTTGCTAGGAAGTTCAACAGAGCAAGCATACTCATACAGAGATAGGGTATTAAACGCCCTACGCACAGTACAATTACGCGCGATGCAAAATACTGCAACAAGCAGCTGCCATAAACTGTATATTTCACCTACCTTGGTTGCGGGGCCAGAGCCAGAAACCTGTACTGGCGGCCCAAGTACCAATAATAGCGAGTATTTAGTTGTTGCTATCAATACCGAGCGCAGCGACGTACGATTTAATGCCTTAGATAGCAATGCTAATGTGTTTACGCAAATTAACTTTGACCCACTTGGGCGAGCAGATCAAAATTGCACAGTACAATGTAAAATTGACTTGGGTCTAGCCGCGGTGTGCATTAGCGGTGAAGGGCTTATTTATGCCTGCCCCTAAAATACAATCAGGCTTTACCTTAATTGAGCTGATTATTGGCATTGTGATGTTTGCTATTGCGCTAAGTATTATTACAGCTCTTATAGCACCTCAAGCAAAACAAAGTGCCGAGCCTATTGTCGCACTCAGGGCCTCAGAGCTTGGGCAAGCATTAATGAACGAAATATTAGCTAAATCATTTGATGAACATAGCGAGCGCACGCCACCATTTAGACGCTGCTCCGAAACAAGCTTAGGTGCCCAGCCTTGTAGTACTCATTCTGAGCTTGGTGCTGATAGCGGTGAAGCACGGGCTAATTTTAACGATGTTGATGATTACATTGCGCTCACAGGGCAGCCTATTAGTGATAGTTTAGGGAATACATTAGCGCAATACAGCGACTTTTCACTGGTTGTGAACGTGCAATACGACAGCGACCTAAACGAGGCAACCAATAACGATGGCGTTGCCTTTAAACGAATTACCATTGAAGTAACCTCACCCTTGGGGCAAGTGTACGGCTTTAGTGCATATAAAGGTAATTACTAATGAATAGAGCAAAGCAAAAGCGTGGCTTTACCTTAGTTGAGCTATTACTTGTGATGGTAATTATTGGCATTTTAGCCGTAGCGTCATTTTCGTTTATTAGCGCTGGATTTAATATTTACAGCCAAGGTGTGAAACGTCAAGAAGCGGTGGCGCAAAGTCGCTTTGTTTTAACCCGATTAAGTAAAGAGCTTCGCCACGCAACCCCTAACTCACTGCGCTTAAATTGCGACAACGCCAGCAATGGATCGTGTAGCACGCAGCAGTGTTTAGAATTTACGCCGTTTTTATCTGCCACTCACTATACCGATTACTTACCCACTAGTGCCCCTTTTGAGATTACCGCCGTGAATTTTGTGCTTAATAATTTAACTGAGCCACAAATAAACGATTGGGCAAGTATTTATCCATTAAATAGCAGCGATATATACGATGAAAGTCAAAACAAGCGCCTACAAGTTAGCGGCTACAGCGCCGTTACAAGTGAGCTAGATACATGGCAATTTAGCAAAGCATTTGCTCAAGAGTCACCGAGTAAGCGTCTTTATTTATTAGATCAGCCCGTTAGCTTTTGTGTAGAAGGTAATTCACTGTATCGCTATAGCAACTACGGCTTTACTACAAATCAATTAAACGCCGCCAGCTTACAGGTTAGCTCGGGCGTTAAACGCGATTTAATGAGTAATTATATTGCCAATAACTTAACGAGCAGAGCCTTTTTTACGTTAAGTGAGATTTCGCTACAGCGCAGCGCGGTTGTTAATGTGTTTGCGCAAATGGGGTTTAACGACACCGAACAAATAAGTATTAGCCATGAGGTGCATGTGCCTAATGTCCCTTAATATAAAAAACATCAGTTTTGCTAAAAAGCAGCAGGGTAATTTGCTCATAATTACGTTGGTGATCATTGTCACTTTGCTGGCACTAGGGCTGGCGCTTTCTAAAGTGTTATCGGGTGCGGCGCAGCAAAATACCATTGAGTATTACGGTGCGCGCGCTTACATGGCAGCCCAAAGCGGATTAGAAACCGGCTTAAGCGAAATTTTTGCACTAAATAGCACTGCGCAAACATGCAGTGCAGTAACCACCAGTAGGAATTTTAGCACCCTCTATCTAGCCAATTGTGAAGTTGAACTGAGCTGTAGTGAATACATAGCCTTACCCGATAGCAGCACCCGCTCTGGCACCGTAAATATTTACTACTTACAAAGCTCTGCAACGTGCGCCACCAATGATTGTGCTGCCGGTGCAGCATGTCAAAAGGAATATTGGCAAACCCAACGTACTCTAAGTGTGGAGGCTAAAACATTACCATGAGCAAATATACCCTCTGTATTTTATGTTTAATAAGTTTGCTACTAAGTCGATGCGCTATGGCTGTACCGCCTAAAATTGAAGGGCGATTTATAGAGCTACAAGACACGTACACTTCACCCATATGGACAAAAATAAATTTTCAGCAGCAATACATAACCCCTCCTGCGGTATTTATGTTGTCCACTAATCAAGGCGGTAACCCCGCTATAGTGAGAATACGCAATGTAACAACCACAGGGTTTGAAGCATTGCCACTTGAGCCCTCAGGAGAAGATGGTGAGCATATAACCATGGGCGCGCACTATTTAGCGGTAGAATATGGAGTGCATGAATTTCCTGATGGGACCATTATGGAAGTGGGAAACACCGACTTACGCCTTGAGCTACAATACGGTGATAAGTCGGGGTTTGCCCCCATCACGCCTAAAGGTTACAAATCACTGACTTTTAATAAACCGTTTGCCGTAAGGCCTAACTTTTTTCATTCGTTACAAACACTAAATAGTTTAGATAGTAACCCGCCGTCTCAAGCGCTTGTGCCTTTTTTAACCATTGCAGTGCAAAGTGGTTCCTTATCTACAAGCGGGGTAAATATAGCGTTAGAGGCCTCAGAAACCGCATTAGGTGTTATTCAAACTGAAACGGTGGCCTACATGGCTGTAGAGCCTGGCAGTAATCGCACCTTTACCGATGACAATGGGGTAGAAGTGTCGTGGGAGACCTTTTTTACAGGATTCGAAGTTGATGGTTGGAATGATGGGTGTAACTACTTTAATTTTAACAATAACTTTAGTGAGGCACCGCTGGTGGTGGCAAGTAAAAATTCCCGACTTGAAGAAGACGGTGGGTGGCTGCGCAGCTGTAATTTAAGAGCGGATCGGTTAGGGCTGGTGGTTGATGAAGACCGTGATGGCGACAGAGAGCGTAACCACGTAAAAGAAGAAGCCTCTATATTAGCTATGACCAGTACGTTTGTATTTAATGGCGATATTTTAGATTGCGATACTTTATTTCCTGGCGCTATTTCTACCTACAATGATGGACAAGTGCAGCTTGTTCAAGGTGTGGAAATAACCGATAGCAATGCACAATTTATTACCACCACTAATTTAATATCAACGGCACTCACCAACCCGCCTTTGTGTAATGGCCAAGGCTGTGTGGCCACTGGGTATAACTCCCTTGAGCCAAATCAAGCTGCGCAAGTACCCACGGTCACAAACGATGGAAGCTCTACCGGTGATGTGCCTGTATCGTTAGCTGGTGATTATTTTTATGACGAACTAGCACTTAACTTATTGGAAGATGAGTACAAGGTAACAGCGCCCACCCGTATCTTTTTAAAAGATACATCGTCGCTAATTTCTAGCGCATTTTTGAACATAGGCAAAACGAATATTGCGGTTGAGGAAGGAGCGTATTTAGCTATATATGTCGATGGTGATGTTGCCATTGCGGCCGATGCAAATATTGCTGCATACATTGTCGCAACGGGGGAGGTAAGAATTGCCCAAAATGTCACGTACCAGGGCTCTATAACCGCTGCAACACAAGTAATAACCGAGGGCAGCTCTACGTTTGATGCGTTAACAGTGCCAGAGAGTATTCCTGGGTTTTGCGGTATTTTTACGCCGGTTTTGCTTGATCACTACCGCATATCATTAAGTGATAACCAAGGTTTAACCTGCCAAGCAAAAGAAATGACATTAACCGCCTGTGCAAACGATGCATGTGATTTACTGTACGATGAGCCCTCCGCACTTGATCTGTCTCCAGATAACAGTGGTCAACAAAGCTGGGTAAGCGGTGAAAATATTACCTTTACAGGCTCTGCCACAGTAGCGCTTGCAAAGCGCACCACAGGGACCGTCACACTTGGCTATAATACCGCCGACCCATCTGCACCGCTGCGTTGTTATATTAATGGTAGTAACGTAGGGCTGGGAGGGTGCAAAGTGGTTTTTTCTGATGCAGGGTTTATTTTTAATAACGACACAGCCAATACAGTGAATATTCCCACTCAATTATCTGGTAAACCCTCTAGCGAAGGTTTTAATGCCGCCGAGCTATCCATTCAAGCGGTTAAAACAAATACCACAACAGGCGTATGCGAAGCCGCATTCCCTGCCGGTGGTCAAGTTGATTTAGATTTAGCTTATACCTGCAGTACCGGCGCTGCGTGTTCAGATCCAATACAACTTAGTAATAATGCGAATACGTATAGAGTGCAGCAAGCATATCAAACTTTTTCGCTCACCTTTGATCAAGACTCAAAAGCCCCTATTGCTATTAACTACCCTGATGCCGCTAAATTAAGTTTAAATGCACGGGCAACAATTGTATTAGACCCAGTAACTAATTTATCAGTAAGCTTAACCGGCAGCTCTAACGAATATGTAGTTAAGCCCTTTGGATTAGCGATGCAAGTTGCAAGTGACGGCTATGCCCAAACAGCAAACGATAGTTTATTTAGATTAACGGGTGAGTCATTTGATTTAAAAATGAATGCAGTACAGTGGCGCGCAGGGCAAGACAATAACAACGATGGGATACCTGATAACTATAGCGCTATTCATAGTAATCCCATTGCAAAACACTTCATTAGCGAGTCTCCTTTAGTAACACATAGCTTAGTATTACCCAGCTCTGGTAATGAGGGGCAAATTGAAGCGCTAAGTACCCTTGCCTTTACTGATACGGGAAGCTTGAGTGAATCCATATCGCAGTACGCTTATGACCAAGTGGGTATTATAAACGTATTTGCGGGTTTACAAGATGGCGATTATTTTGGTGTGGGCGATGTAAAAGGGCAGCTAAACAACGTAGGGCGGTTTGCTCCATCGCACTATCAAGTATTAGGTGTTCAAGCTGCTGCGCAATGTACACAGTTAGGCAGTAATTTAACCTATTTAGATCAGCCATTTGAGCTTGGTTTTACGGTACAAGCGCTTAATCATAACAACCAGCTAATGGCTAATTACAAACAAGGCTTTGAAAAAGCCCAAGTACAAATAAATGCCGAAAACAATCAAGCTGGTAATTATGTACCAGCAACAACGCTAACCAGCAGGTTAGCCAATATAAGCAGCAATAGTTGGAACACCCTAGCCGATGGGCAGTGGCAAATGAGCGACAGCACTGCCATGTTAACGCGCTTGGCTATAAATAACCCCGACGGCCCATTTACTATGGTTAACCTTATGGCCACCGTCACTAATACAGAAGGCGCTACGTTAATTGATGCTAACGATGAGCCGAGTACGCAAGCAAGCTGCAGCACTGATTGCAATAGCGTGCGTTTAAACGATGTGCCAATAGACTTTCGCTTTGGACGCTTAGTGCTAGGGAACAATGCGGGCTCAGATTTAGACTCATTACGTGTGCCTATGCAGGCTCAGTACTTTAATGGAACAGGCTTTGTATTAAATACCGAAGATAACTGCAGTGTATTTGAGCATCCGCAGTTATCCCAAATATCTCCATCAACGCCAATATTAAGCTATGAGTATGGTGCAGGTGCAGCGGGTTCATTAGAGGCAGGCAGCTACCCTACAAACAATGCTATTTATGCAACACCAAATGGCAGTGGTACATTTACATTAGAATACGAAACAGAAAATTGGTTAAAGTGGGATTGGCTTGGTGATAATTCACAGCAAGATCCCCATGCTATTTTGCAATTTGGTCGCTTTAGAGGAAATGATCGGGTTATTTACTGGCGTGAAACAAGAGAATAGTTGTAAACTAAGATAATAATTGAACAAAGCTTGTGTTTTGTGCTTCAAGTACATAGCATAAGGCATTGGGTGTATTGATTTTTGATGGTTGAAAAATGTTCAGCTTTCAAAAGAGAGTACACTCTAATAAACAATAATAACGACCAAATAATTGCCGCTTTTTGGGACTGGAATATATGCGAATTGCTCCTTTATCTCTGTTAATTTCCGCTAGTTTGTTAGCTAGTAGTGCATTTGCACAAGACACAGCAACAGTAACCGGAATTGAATCAGAGATTAGTATTAAACAAACAGAATACGATAACTCGACACAAATACTTGAAAAACACTTAAAAGAAGAAAGTCAGTTACAAAACCAACTTGAACTACTTCGTTCTCGCTCTACAGAGCTGGATAAAGAGAAAAACCAAGCACTTGATGCGATGAACGAAATGTATCGCCGCTTAATTGACGATCCTACGCTTGATATTAGTGCTGCCCAATCGCGCTATCAAAAAGCAGTGGTTGATCATAAGCAAAATAAAGACGACATCTCAATGCAGTTGGCGGCAATTGCATCTCATCGTAAAGATATAGAGCAAATTCGTGTTGCAAAACATACGCTTTTAAACACCTTAGAAAGCTTAAAAGAGCAATTAACTACAGCCCGAGTCGAGCGTTTACGTAATGAGTTTACCCGCGAAGGTACACTGGAAGTAAACCACACAATTAACTGTAAGCGTACCGAAACGCTCGCAGCCTGTGAGCAACGCGGCCAGCAAATGGGTTTACAAAAAGCCACTAAGCGCTTTGTTGATCAAATATTTGCTAATTTAACAGAAGAGCGAATTGTTGAACCAAAACGCAACATGGCAGGCGCACAAGTACAAATTTTAAGTAGCCATGTAGTTAACAGTGCATTTAGCGGACAAGGCAATTACAACGTTAACTTAAGCGTAACCATGCGCGGCGAAGTAAACAGCAGCCGCCTATGTAACTTATTAAACGTAGATAACCGTTATTGTTCTGAATATGGCTCGCCACTCGCGACAGCGTATCAGCCTGGTTACGGTACAACCTACTCTGATAGTCAGTTAACATTCAGCAACGCCGCGGATAATACCGACACTGTGTCTGTATCGCGAATGAACAATCAGCCAGTGCGCGATTACTCAGTGAAAGCTGCACCTACAAAAAAAAACTATCCATCAATTATAAATAAAGAGAAAAATCAGCAAGTTGAGCTGACTTTACGTTCAAATGTTTACGATGATGAAGTGTTTATTGATGGGGTGAGCTTTGGCTCTACGCGTTTAGTTACGCGTTTACCGCGTGGTGTGCATAACGTAGAAATACGTAAATTAGGTTATAAGCCTTACAAAGTAAGAGTTGATTTAACTAAAGCACAGACTATTCATGCTAACTTAGTAAAAAAGTCTGAGTCGATTGCTGCACCGGCTTACACTCGCGAGCAACCAAAACCTGTAAGTCGTACAGCAAGCACTAATCGCTCTGCTGATGTACAAAATAATGTTGTAGTTGTGCCCGCCGGTAAATTTAAGATGGGCGATATTAACGGCAATGGTTTAGCAAATGAACGCCCGGTTATTGAAAAAGTGATCGCCAGCTCATTTGCAATGCAAACCAAAGAGGTTACCGTAGGTGCCTACGAAGCGTTTGTAGCAAGTACTGGGTATAAAACACAAGCAGAGCAAAGCAAAGGGTGTGCTTATTATTTAAATGGCGAACCCGTATGGGAAGCTAATTTAAACTGGCGTAACCCAGGTTTTGAACAAAGCAGCGATTTTCCTGCTGTGTGTTTAACATTTAACGACGCGAAAGCGTACGCCGAATGGCTCTCTGGCGAAACCGGGCAGCAGTACCGTTTACCTAATGAAGTTGAATGGGAATACGCCGCTCGCGCAGGTACAGAAACAGAATACCCTTGGGGTAACGAAATAGGTAAAAATTTAGCTAACTGTGGTTGGTGTGGTAGCGAATGGTCAAACAAACGTGCAGCACCGGTGGGTTCTTTTTCTCCTAACGCATTTGGATTATACGACACCGTAGGCAATGTGTGGGAATGGACAGCTAAAGAGTCAGGCGAATCTGATGTTGCAGTAAGAGGCGGAGCGTGGAACTTTGCACCAAGCCTTGCACGTGCTTCAACACGATTAATTTTAGCGCCAGATTTTAGATCTAACTACATTGGCTTTCGCTTAGTCCGCGAACGATAGCATTTAACCAAGGAAGCCTAGCTTCCTTTTTTCACAAATTAACAAAGGTAGTTGCGCTTTATATTGCTCATCTAATTAGGCATGTTAAAGTGAGTGCAGCTAACATAAGAACGTATTTCAAAGGTCATCCAGCCTCATGTTTAAAAAACTCCGTGGTATTTTTTCAAACGATCTATCGATCGACTTGGGTACAGCCAATACCCTTATTTATGTAAAAGAAGAAGGTATTGTACTTAACGAACCTTCAGTTGTAGCTATTCGTCAAGAACGCGCTGGTGGACCTAAAAGTGTTGCTTCTGTGGGTACAGAAGCAAAACAAATGCTAGGGCGTACACCGGGTAATATTAAAGCGATTCGCCCAATGAAAGATGGCGTAATAGCCGACTTTTATGTAACCGAAAAAATGTTACAACACTTTATAAAACAAGTGCACAACAATAACTTTATGCGCCCAAGCCCGCGTGTACTTATTTGTGTACCGTGTGGTGCAACCCAAGTAGAAAAGCGTGCAATCCGCGAATCAGCAATGGGTGCCGGCGCGCGCGAAGTGTACCTAATTGAAGAGCCAATGGCCGCAGCAATTGGTGCTGGGCTACCAGTATCAGAAGCAACCGGTTCTATGGTTGTTGATATTGGTGGTGGTACTACCGAAGTTGCTATTATTTCACTAAACGGTGTTGTTTACTCATCGTCTGTGCGTATTGGTGGCGATAAATTTGATGAAGCCATTATTAATTATGTACGCCGTAACTTTGGTAGCCTAATTGGTGAAGCAACGGCTGAAAATATTAAACATCAAATTGGCTCTGCTTTTAAAACTGACGAACCAATTGAAATTGAAGTACGCGGTCGTAACTTAGCCGAAGGTGTTCCTCGCTCATTTACACTTAACTCGCACGAAATTTTAGAAGCACTCCAAGAGCCGCTAATGGGTATTGTAAGTGCGGTAATGGTTGCACTTGAGCAGTCTCCACCGGAGCTTGCATCAGATATTTCAGCTCACGGTATGGTTCTGACTGGCGGTGGAGCACTATTAAAAGATTTAGATCGTTTATTAATGGAAGAAACAGGCATTCCTGTGGTTGTTGCCGATGATCCACTTACGTGTGTAGCACGTGGCGGCGGTAAAGCACTTGAAATGATTGATGTTCATGGTGGTGACGTTTTTAGTTACGATTAATGAAATTACTGTTTGGACAAACCATCTCTTTGCAACTGCGACTTTTTGTCGCAGTGCTTTTGAGCATAGTACTCATTGCGGGCGATAAGTTTACACAAGGCGGTACGGTTGTACGTACAAGCCTTAATACACTTGTTAGCCCATTAATTTACGTTGCCAACCTACCTTACGAAATATTTAGCTTAGGTGCTAAAAGCCTGCATACCCGCGATCAGTTACTGAGCGAAAACGAAGCGCTGAAAAAAAAGCAAATGCTACAAAGCGAGCAATTGCAGCAATACCAATTTTTAGCCCGCGAAAACCAAAAGCTACGCGCTTTACTTGGCTCATCGGCTAAGCAATCTAATCGTAAAAAAATAGCCCAAGTACTTTCTGTACATTCAAACCCTTATAGTCATCAAGTGGTTATTAACCGCGGTACCACCGACGGCCTAAGCGAAGGCCAAGCCGTAATTGATGAAATGGGGGTTGTTGGCCAATTAACAAAAGTAGGCTCTACCACATCGCGCGTGCTACTAATGACCGACACAACTCATGCTACGCCGGTACGTATACTACGAAACGACGTACGCACGGTAGTTGAAGGCATAGGTAAAATTAACGTTGTTAAGCTTTCGCATGTACCTCATAGCCTTGATGTGCGCATTGGCGATGTACTCGTGACCTCGGGGCTTGGCGGTACGTTTCCTGAAGGTTATCCGGTGGCCGTTGTCACCGAAATAAACCGCGATGAAGGGCGCCCATTTGCTCAAGTGTTTGCAGAGCCTATTGCACAGCTAGACCGTATTCGTTTGTTGGTTATTTTATGGCGCAATCAACAGGAGCAAATCAGCGATGATTAATCGTTATTCATTGTTAATTGCCCTAAGCATCTTTTTTGCTTTAATTATGGCATTAATGCCACTGCCTTTTTCGTTTGAGCCCTTCAGACCTGATTGGGTGTTACTGGTATTAATGTACTGGTCGCTGGCAGTGCCGCATAGATTAAATATTGGTACCGCGTGGGTTGTTGGCCTACTCATGGACTTAGCCTTAGGCTCGCCATTAGGGGTTAACTCACTCACGTATTCTATTTGTATATTTGTGACCGCAAGTAACTTTCAAAAAATACGTAACTTTTCGCTTTGGCAGCAAAGCTTATTAGTGGGCTTATTTTTAACCTTGTATCACTTAATGCAATTTTGGTTAAATCACTTTTTATTAGGTGTTTATTTTAATCCACAATACCTGTGGCCAGTGGCGACCGGTATGGTCAGCTGGTTTTGGGTCTTTTTACTTCTTCGCAAATACCGTAGACATTTTAGGATCAGGTAATGACAACCGCAGTATATTTGGCATCAGCCTCCCCGCGACGTAAAGAGTTATTGAGTCAGTTAGGCATTGAGTTTGAACAATTTAGTGTAGATGCAGATGAAACCCCACTTGCAAACGAGCAGCCTCATGCATTGGTTGAGCGCTTAGCTCGCTTAAAAGCGCAAACAGGCGTAGCGCTTGGTTACACAGACCGTCCAGTGCTTGGTAGCGATACTGTGGTTGTTATTGATAACGAATCATTGGGTAAACCACGCGATAAAAACGATTTCATAACAACACTTAAACGTTTATCTGGTAATACACATCAAGTGCTTACTGCCGTTGCTTTTGCTACACAAACAGATGTACTAAGTTGTGTGGTGAGTACCGATGTGACCTTTAAAACCCTCAGCGATGAAGAAATAAATAGCTATTGGGAGTCAAACGAGCCACAAGATAAAGCCGGTGGTTATGGCATTCAAGGCTTAGGTGGTCGCTTTGTTACACACATTGCGGGTAGCTATTTTGCTGTTGTAGGCTTACCTTTATACGAGACCGAACAATTATTACAAGCATTCTTAAGAAGGTAACATGAGTACAGAATTACTAATAAATGTCACGCCAAGTGAAAGCCGTGTTGCCCTAATCGAAAACGGTGTATTACAAGAAATTCAACTAGAGCGTATAGGCAACCTAGGTATTGTAGGCAATATTTATTTAGGAAAAATAAGCCGCGTACTGCCAGGCATGCAAGCAGCCTTTGTAGATATAGGCCTAGAAAAAGCCGCTTTTTTACATGCATCAGACATAGTCAATAGTGCCTCAATAGTTGAGGGTGTAGACGACGAGCCAATTAAAAAAGTACAAGACATACGTGAGCTAGTACGCCAAGGCCAATACATTATGGTGCAAGTGGTTAAAGACCCACTAGGCACTAAAGGAGCAAGGCTTACTACTGATATCACTATACCTTCGCGCTATTTAGTGTTTATGCCAGACGCTACGCATGTAGGTGTTAGTCAGCGTATTGAAACCGAAGAAGAGCGTGCGCGACTTAAAAAAATAGTGGCAGAATACGGCGACGATAATGGCAGTTTTATTGTTCGTACAGCGGCAGAGGGCGCCAGTGAAGCGGAGCTAAGACACGATGCTGAATTTTTACGAAAACTGTGGCAAAAAATTGTATCACGTCGTAAAAAAACCAATAAAGCCAGTATATTACACGAAGACTTAACGCTTGCATTTAGAACCCTGCGCGACTACGTAGGTGAAGATATGGAGCGTATTAGAGTTGACTCTAAGCTAACCTATCAAGAGCTAAAGCTGTTTACTGAAGAGTTTGTGCCTTTGCTTTCGCAAGCACTTGAGTACTACCCAGGTGAGCGCCCAATTTTTGACTTATTTGACGTTGAAACCGAAATTCAAAAAGCACTGCATCGTAAAGTCACGCTTAAGTCAGGCGGTTATTTAATTATCGACCAAACCGAAGCGATGACCACAGTTGATGTGAATACAGGTGCGTTTGTAGGGCATCGTAATTTAGAAGAAACCATTTTTAATACCAATGTGGAAGCCACATCAGCCATTGCTAGGCAGCTACGCCTGCGTAACCTAGGCGGTATTATTATTATCGATTTTATCGATATGATCAGCGAAGATCATAAACGCAGAGTATTACATTCTCTAGAGTCAGCACTATCTAAAGACCGTGCAAAAGCCAACATAAACGGCTTAAGCGCATTAGGCTTAGTAGAAATGACCCGTAAGCGCACCCGCGAAAGCCTTGAGCATATTTTGTGTGATGTATGTCCGGCTTGCTCTGGACGTGGCTCACAAAAAACAGTCGAAACCGTATGCTATGAAATACTGCGCGAAATAGTGCGCGTTAATCGTGCCTACGATGCCGATAAATTCATGGTGTATGCGGCGCCGGCTGTAAGTGAAGCCTTACTCAATGATGAGTATCATAACCTTGCCGAACTTGAACTATTTATTGGTAAGCAGGTCAATATTCAAACAGAGAGCCTATACAGCCAAGAGCAGTTTGATGTGGTAATGATGTAATGAAAACGAAAGCGGTCTGTTTTTTTTGTTTTAGAAAGTTATGGCAAACCTGCGCCATAATTTTAGTATTACTGGCCGTGATTGTTTCTATTTTAAAGTACACCTTACCTTATGCAAACGACTACAAAGGCGATATAGAAACCTACCTGCACGATAAATTTGCCATTAGTCTTTCTATAGGCGCAATCTCTGCCAGTTGGCATGGCGCCGGCCCAGCCTTGGTATTAGAAGATCTCTCTTTTAAGGATAACGAAACTGCGCCTATATCGCTCACTATTGCCAAAACAAGCCTAGAGCTTAACCTATGGGAGAGCATTAAAGCCTTTCAGTTAAAGTCTAATTACTTTGTTATTAATGGCTTTCATACCAGTGTAAATATTCAAAATTTATTTAATAACACCAATAACGATGATGTCTCGTTTGAACAAAAAGAGCTAATTGAAGAGCTTTTTTTAGGAGATACAGGGCATTTTGCTATTGAAAATTCGAGTATTAATTTTATTTTAGAAGATGGTAGAGAGCGCAAACTATTACTCGAAAACATAGTATGGCAAAACCAAGATGAACAGCATTTAGGAAGCGGCAGCCTCGCCTTGCCCGGCATTAGTGTGGGTAGCTTTGACGCACGTATAGCGCTTAGTGGCAAAACTATAGAGCAAATTGCGGGTGACATTTACGTTCAAGCAAATAGCGTAGATGTGTCTAATTGGTTGGCGCAATATATTAATACTGAAAAACAACAGCTTTACACCGACATAAACTTAAAGTCTTGGCTTAAGCTCGAAAATGGTTTTATCAGCGATGTAAAAATGCAGTGGTTACCTAGCTTTGTGCACTGGCAAAAGAACCAACAAGCTAAACAAGTAAGCTTAAGCGAAGGGGGGTTTCATTTATTTCCTGAGGCAAACGCTTGGCACTTAAAAAGCACGGGCCTAACATTTAGTAATAACGACACAACCTGGCCAAGTCTAGAATTTGAGGCAAACTTAGGTAAGCAAAATAAAGTGTGGCTGCAGCAGGTTGATCTTTCTTTACTGAGTAACTTGGCGTCGTTAACTAATTTTGAAGCATTACAGCCACTTTTAAACCGCAAACCAAGTGGTTTTATCGATCAAGCCTACCTAGAACTTAATCCAGATGAGCAATGGCAGTTATGGTTTTCAGCTAATAATATTGGCTGGCAAGAAGTGTCTGGTATCCCTGCAGCGCAGGCGCTTAGAGTCTCGGGGCTTATAAATCAGCAGCGCGGGCGAGTGCAGCTATTTGGCGAAAACGGGACTTTAATAACCGGCGACAGCTTTAGTAAAAATATTGATTACAACCAAATTAATATCGATCTGGATTTAGCAAAAACAGATAATTACTGGAATGTAAGCAGTAATAATATTTGGTTTGATAATAACGAAGTTACCTTAGCGGCTGAGCTAAATGTAAGCCTTAGCGACGATCCTCGGTTAGATCTATACGCAGAAGCCTATGCAGAGGATGCCACAGTAGCTGGGCACTACTTTCCGTTAAAGGCAATGAGCCCTCAACTTGTAAGCTACTTAAACGGTGCAATAAAAGGGGGCGAAGTAGCTAAGGCGCAAGTATTATTTGCAGGCCCGCTTTCAGGTTTTCCTTTCACCGATGGCAGCGGCCAATTTGATGTACTCGCGCAAATAGATAATGCAACATACGCGTTTGACCCCAATTGGCCGGCAGTAACTAACGCCAATGTGCAGTTGCACTTTGCCAACGAGCGAATGGATATTTACAGCCAGCAAGGCCAGTTAGTTAATTTAGAAGTAGGCGATAGCGTGCAAGTGAGTATTGCCGATTTAATGCACGCTGATGAACTCATTGTACAAATAGATAAACGCGCGCAAATGGAAAAACTGCATGACTTTTTTGCAGCCACCCCGATTTCAAACCCACTGGCCAATATTTTTGAAGTGGTGCAAGGTAAAGGTCAAGCCGATGCAAGCGTAACTCTTTTGATTGGCTCTAAATTTAAAGGTGGAGCCAGTGTCAGCGGCAAAGTAAAACTAAACGATTTGCCTGTTTATATTGCAGCCCCAGGCATTGCGCTTGAAAAACTAAGCGGCGAGCTCAGCTTTGAAAACGATACAATTAGCATGCAAAATGCCAGCGCTACATGGTTGGGTATGCCGCTTAGCATTAACTATAATAGTGCAAGCGAAGCACAGCAGTACACCGCTAATATTGATATAACGGCGTTACTAAATGCAGATACCCTAACAACCCAGGCGCAAGGTGTACTGAAAGGGTACCTGAGTGGGCAAAGTGAAGTTGATATAGGCCTTGCACTTAATTTTACCGAGCAAGGCTTTAATTACCGCGCTCAGGTTAGCTCAGAGCTACGAGGGTTAACGAGCACACTACCAGCGCCCTATGGCAAAACAAGTGAACAGGTTTGGCCGTTAACGGGCATAGTGCAAGGCGATGATATTTCAAACCTTATTACGGCTAATGCTAATCAGCAGCTATATTTTAACGCGATTTTAGAAAACGGTCAGCCGCAATTTAGTAATATGCATATTGTACTTGGTGAGCAAGATTTAGGGCTAAATCAAAAAGATTTAAGCGTTAATATTAACCTTGAACAAACGCAACTAGAAGCATGGTTTGAATTAATAGACCAAATAATTAAAGCCGCTCAAGCTAAGCCAGACCAGCAGTCTGAGGGGATTATGCCGCCATTAAATGAAGTGGTTGCGCATATTGATAAGGTTAATGCTAGCGACATTATTTTTAACGATTTTGAAATGCGCTTAGCGCCCCAGCAAAACGACTTATATTTAAAGCTTAATGCCAAAGAGCTGCGTGCTGACGTGTTTATTCCTAGCTCTCAGCCAAGCCAGCCGATACGTATAAATAGCGATTACTTAAGACTCAACTTTGCACCTAAAGTAGAAGAAGATCTTGAGATCACCGATGTACTGCCAGAGCAAAACCTAGCGTGGCTTAACACAGTACCAGCCATTGAATTTGAATGTGCAGATTGTAAAGTGGCAAGTTATCAGCTTGATAAAGTGAGCGCTTCGCTGGTCGGGGAAGGTGACAAGCTCACTATTTCTGAGCTTGTGGTTGATAAGGGCGACCATATTTTACGTACCAAAGGGCAATGGCAAGGTGGCTTTACGCAATTTAATGGTGAACTTAAAAGTGACGATATAGGCGCGCTATTTGATGAATTTGATATCACCACCGCTATAAAAGACTCAAAAGCCGATATTAACTACAACCTTGCTTGGCAAGGCGCCCCGTATGACTTTGATATACCTAGTTTGGGCGGTGAAGTTAAGTGGGATTTAGGCGAAGGCCACATTGCTGAAATAAGTGATGGTGGGGCACGTGTATTTTCGTTACTTAGCCTTGACTCGCTAGTGCGTAAATTAAAACTCGATTTTAGAGATGTATTTTCAAAAGGCTTTTTTTACAACAGCTTAAAAGGCTCTATGCAGCTAGATAAAGGTATAGCCTACACAAAAAATACCAAAATGGATGGCGTGCCAGCCGATTTAACGATTAACGGCTATGCTAATTTAAACACCCTTGAAATAGATTACGATTTAGCTGTGGCACCACAAGTAACATCTAGTATTCCGGTTATTGTGGCTTGGATGGTTAATCCCGTCACAGGGCTTGCCGCTTTAGCGCTTGATAAGGTTATTCACTCAGCAAGGGTGATCTCCGAAATTAACTTTAAAGTAACCGGCAAAATGAATGACCCTGTGGTACAAGAGCTTGAGCGTAAAAGTAAAGAAGTTACCTTACCGCAAGCTGCGCAAAATCAGCCGCAAGCGGCCAGTACACTCACACTTAAAGATGCCGCGGTAACAGCAACACAATGAGTACGCTAAACGCCAATATAATTGCTTTGCAAATGTGCTCAGGCACCAACCCCGACGAAAACATGGCAACCCTTGGCGAGGCGTTAAATAAACTCCCCGCAGCCAGGCCAATGCTTGTATGTTTACCCGAGGCGTTTTTAGTATTTAGTAAAAGTGGCCATGATACGCTAGCGGTTGCTAAACGTATTACACACTATAAGCAGCAATTAAGTGCATTGTGTAAAGAGCATAATATTTGGTTAAATGCGGGCACCATCCCTGAGCCACACAAAAATAATAAATACTTTGCGGCCTCGCACTTATTTAATAGCCAAGGTGAATGCGTAGCCACGTACAATAAAATGCATTTATTTGATGTTGATGTGGCCGATAAAACCGCCAGCTATCGAGAGTCAGACTTTACTCAGGCAGGCGATGATGTGGTGGTTGTTGCTACACCGTTTGGTAAAATTGGCTTAACAGTATGTTATGATTTGCGCTTTAGTGGATTATTTAGTGCACTTGCGCGCCAAGGGGCTGAAATAATTTTAGTGCCCAGTGCTTTTACAGTCCCTACAGGGCAAGCACATTGGCAACCCTTATTAAAAGCACGCGCAATAGAAACGCAGTGTTACGTTATTGCAGCTGCGCAGTATGGAACACATCAAAATGGCCGCCAAACATACGGCCACAGTATTATTATTTCACCATGGGGCGAGCAAATAGCAACGCTTGAAAGTGGGGTAGGGTTTATAAGCGGTTACGCCGACCTAAACCAGTTAAATAAAATTAGAAGAGATATGCCCGTGCAATCTCATCAACGATTTAGAGAGCATTTATTATGAATTCGGTTGAACAGCATTTATTACACGACAGCCAGCTAAATCGAGAAGAACTCGAAAAAACGCTTGGGTATATTCATCAGCATAAAGTGGATTACGCCGATTTATACTTTCAATCAAGCCATCATGAGTCATGGGTGCTTGAAGACGGCTTAGTAAAAGAAGGCTCTTACAATGTTGAGCGCGGAGTAGGTGTACGTGCCGTTAGTGGTGAAAAAACAGGGTTTTCTTACTCTGATGCCATTAACCTTGAAGCGTTAAACAAAGCCGCAACGGCGGCTCGTAGCATTGCCGATGCAGGCGAAGATAAAACCATTAAAGTATTTAGCGATGTAAAAGCAAAAGAGCAATTTGCCCCGCATCAGCCAATATCAAGCATGAGTGACAGCGATAAAGTGAGTTTATTGCGTGAGCTTGAAAACTACATACGCGAACTCGCCCCTGATGCTGAGCAAGTAATTAGTTCAATGTCGGCTGTATACGAAGAGGTATTAATTGCTGCCAGCGATGGCACGTTTGCTACCGATATACGCCCGCTTATTCGTTTAAACTGCTCCGTTTTACTTGAAAAAAATGGCCGCCGTGAGCGCGGTGGTGCAGGGGGCGGCGCACGCTTAGATTATGGTTACTTTAAAGAGCTAGTTGAAGGCAAGCCGCGCTGGATGGGCTTTGCCGAAGAAGCAGTACGCCAAGCTAAAGTAAACCTAGAGGCAATTGATGCCCCGGCTGGCACAATGGAAGTTGTGTTAGGCAATGGCTGGCCTGGCGTGTTGCTACACGAAGCGGTAGGTCATGGCCTTGAAGGCGACTTTAACCGTAAAGGGGCTTCGGCATTTAGCGGTAAAGTGGGACAAAAAGTAGCGTCTGAGCTGTGTACAGTAGTTGATGATGGCACCATGGCCGATCGCCGTGGTTCACTTAACGTTGACGATGAAGGCACACCTGCAGCTTATAACGTACTTATCGAAAACGGTATTTTAAAAGGTTACATGCAAGATAAGCTCAATGCGCGTTTAATGGGTGTAAACCCAACGGGTAATGCACGTCGTGAGTCGTATGCGCATTTACCTATGCCGCGTATGACCAACACCTACATGTTAGGGGGCGAGCATAGCCAAGCTGATATTATAAGCTCAGTTAAAAAAGGGGTATTTGCACCAAACTTTGGTGGCGGCCAAGTAGATATTACTTCAGGTAAGTTTGTATTTAGCGCATCAGAGGCGTATTTAATTGAAAACGGTAAAATTACCCAGCCAATTAAAGGTGCAACACTGATTGGCAATGGCCCAGAGGTGATGCAGCATATCTCTATGGTAGGCAACGATTTAGCCCTTGATAAAGGCGTAGGTGTCTGCGGTAAAGATGGCCAAAGCGTTCCTGTAGGGGTAGGTCAACCAAGCCTTAAAATAGACCAACTTACAGTAGGTGGCACCGCATAAAACAATAAAGCGCGAAGCAATTCGCGCTTTATAGGTTACCAATGCGAGGTTTACGCCTCGCTTTGCTCTTCTTTGTTCTTCTTCGCCTGTTCGTACCACAAAGCCATAAAACACTCAGTTAATTTATGCTCTATTTCAAGCGCTTTGTTGGTTGGGCAAAATAGCGTAAAGCTTGCTTTAAACTCACCAAGCTCTGTAGTGCCAAAGTGAATAACCGGTGCCGGACCTGAAATTTTGGCATCGAGTTTACGCTCTATCATCGAATTATAACGTGTTGCTACATCGTGAAACTCTTCGCAGTACAGCTTTGCCTGATTGACTAATTCGTCATGAATAACATAAGGGTTAAAGCTCTCTCTGCGTACAATAGTAAAATGATGAGTAACAAAGCGTTTTACATAGTTAAGGTTTTTAATTGAGCTGGTGATCAGCTTATTATTTGGAATATAAATTGTTTTGCGCGAAAACTGATAAGTGTGCATGTCTATTTCATGCATGGTGGTTTTTACCCAGTCTGTTTCGGCTACTTCGCCAAAATAGTCACCTACTTGTATCCAATCACCTACTCTAAACGGGCGGGTGGTAACCAGGTAAAAAAAGCCTATAACGCATTGTATAAACTCGCGTGTTGCAAGCACTATAGCCACTGCAAACGCAGCAATAGATAGCGCAAAATTTTGTATTTCGGTCGACCATACAAATAGCAGCGACAGCACCATAACAAAATTAATAAAGTGCTTAATGTTATGAGTGATGTAACGAATGTCTTTTTCTTTTTTTTCTGCGCGGTTTCTTGCTAGTTTATCAACCAGTACTTTAAGCACAAATGCAATGGCAAGCACGAGCACAGAAACTAAAAAAGGGTGCATGAGTATGTCTTTAATCATAACTTCCAAATACGAGTAGCAATAGGCACGCTAAGTATATTGAGTAATCAAACCAATTAGCAAATTTAAGCTACATAAAATCACTTATACCAATTGTATTAAGTTATGAGCCATTTATAGCAATAGGTGAATAGCGTTATAACCCTGTTAGCGCTTTATTTTGCACGCTAGAATGGCTAATACTTAATTAAACCGGTATTACTTAGCAGCTAGGCTGTTTGCTCTGTAATAGAGGCTTGCGCGTATTTTTGGCAAAACAATACAAGCTCAATAGCAGCGATAAAAATAAGCGTGTAACCTAGGGTTTCTATGCCTTCCTCAATAATATTTTTAACGACCCGAACGTATTGTTCTCCCATAACTGAGTGCCAAAACTCGCCCTTGCCCATCATTCTCGAAAAAGCGAGTAAGGTCACTAAGCCAGATAGACAAATACCATAGCTCGGTGTTTGCGCATAGGCTTTTAACGAGCTGTAAATAAAGCCTCGTTGGGCTTTTAAGTAAAGTAGTACGCTCCCTAACAGCGTATATACAATTGCTTGCCATGCGCCATCAAACACATACATATCTAGGTAGGTGTCAAATTCTCTAACAAACATAGCAGCCGACAATGCAGCCAGTAACAGCGCGGCTATTTTAAGATCAGAGTGAATACGTGAGGCGTAGAAAAACAGCATACAACTTAAAAACGTTAAAATATCTTGCATGTGTTCGGTTAGTGTTTCTTCACTGTAAAGTGCATTTTGCTGTAAATCAAAACCTTCAAGCTGAATTAAAAAAGCCACACCTGCTAAGCATAATAAGTAAATAAAAGATCGCAGTAAAAACATACAAAAGCTCAAATAGAAAACAATGCGCGGCAGTTTAATTATAAAAATAGCTAAAAGCCAAAACATTATAGAAACTTTTTATATATTTATCGGTCTAAGTTTTTTGCTGTTAAATTAATGGGTTATATTTTTACCTTATGTATTTATGATGTGTTTTTTGTAATAAGTTGAGTTAATTAGTTGTGCTGCATAGGGTTAAATGCGTAAAGCATAAAAAAGCCCTTACTAAAACATTGTAAGGGCTTTTAACGTTATAAGCAGAATAGGCTTAGCGCATCGTCACAAACTCTTCTGAGCCTGTAGGGTGCAGTGCAACAACGGCATCAAAATCAGCTTTAGTTGCGCCCATTTTCATAGCAACCGCAAAGCCTTGAATCATTTCATCAACGGCAAAACCAATGCCGTGTAAGCCAACTACTTTTTCTTCAGGGCCTACGCATACAAGCTTCATTGCACACGGTTGACGGTGTTGTGTAACGGCTGTGTACATAGCGGCAAAGCCCGACTTGTACACTTTTACGTTTTCTTCGCCGTGGCGAGCAATAGCTTCTTGCTCGGTTTCACCAATAGTACCAATAGGTGGGTGGCTAAATACCACAGTAGGTACAAGGCTGTAATCCATTTTTAAATCATCAGGTAGGTCTTTATTAAATAAACGCTCTGATAGGGTGCGACCGGCTTTAACAGCGACAGGCGTAAGTTCTATACCGTGCTCAATAATATCGCCTACAGCATAAATACCAGGTACGTTTGTATTTTGATATTCATCTACTTTTACATAACCAGAGCTATTTAGTTCAACCCCTGCTGCTGCAATGTTAATTACATCGGTGCTTGGCTCGCGGCCAATAGCCCAAATTACTTGGTCAACATTTTGGCTGTAACCATTTTCAAAATGAATGGTTAAGCTACCATCGCTTTCTTTAACAATTTCTTTAGGCGAGCATTCGGTATGCAGTGTTGGGCCTTCTTTTTTCATGATCTCTACTAGGGTTTCAACCAGTAGCGTATCAAAATTACGAAGCGGCGCGTGTCTGCGTACAAATAAATGAGTTTCTGTGCCTAAACCATGCAGTACACCGGCAAGTTCTACAGCAATGTAGCCTGCGCCAATTACCGCTACTCGCTTTGGCTGCTCTGTTAATTCAAAAAAGCCATTTGAGTCTATACCGTACTCAGCACCTGGGATATTAGGAGTATGCGGACGCCCACCTACTGCAATCAAAATATGGTCAGCCGTGTAATGCTCGCCGTTTACTTCTACGGTTTTGCTATCAACAAATTTAGCAAAACCATTAATTACGGTTACGCCATTGTTAGCTAAACCGTTGTCGTATCCTTTATGAATGCGACCAATGTACGCTTCGCGGCTCTCAACGAGTTTGCTCCAGTTAAAGTCTTTTACTTCTACGTTAAAGCCGTAATCAGGTGCATATAAGTTAATTGCTTCAGCAACTTGTGCGCCATGCCACATTACTTTTTTAGGCACACAGCCTACATTAACACAGGTGCCGCCCATGTGTTTTGCTTCGATAAGCGCTACTTTAGCGCCACGCATTGCCGCACGGTTAGCAGAGGCAATACCGCCACTACCACCACCAATCGCAATGTAATCAAAATGCTGAGCCATGTTTTATCCTCAAAAAATATATTTAACTATAATGTGCCGATGATAGCATATGCTAAGTGCAAGTCACCCAGCGCGGCGCGCTAAAAAGCTGATAAATACAACAAACGAAATTGTTTATTATGCCGATCAGTTTCATCCTAAGCTATATTAGACCCATTAATGGAGGCTTGTATTTCACCGTTTTGCCCCAACTTCAAATTCATAGTCAATTAAATTGAGAAAATTCATGAGCGAAGCACAAATAAATCCACTCATTGGCCTAGAAGGCTTACCCCCGTTTTCAAAAATAAAGCCAGAGTACGTAGTACCGGCACTAAAGCACGGTATAGAGCAATGTCGTAAAGCCATAGATGACGTGTTAGAAAAAGGCTCGTTTACATGGAACGATTTAGTATTACCCCTTGAAGAAGCCGACGATAAACTCTCGCGTATGTTTTCACCAGTATCGCACCTTAATTCAGTCATGAATAACGACGAGCTGCGTGAAGCCTACGAGCAATGTTTACCACTTATATCTGAGTACTCAACATTTGTCGGGCAGCATCAAGGCCTGTACGAAGCATATAATGCGCTTTATAACAGCGATGAATTTAAAACACTCAGCACTGCGCAGCAAAAAACCATCACCAACGCCCTACGTGATTTTAAACTTTCAGGCATTGCATTATCAGCAGAAGATCAAAAGCGCTACGGCGAAATTAGCACGCGTTTATCTGAACTTGCCTCTAAATTTGGCAACAACGTAATGGATGCAACGCTTGCATGGCATAAACACATTACCGATGAAAGCCAATTGGCAGGCTTGCCAGAGTCGGCATTAGCGCTTGCTAGCGAAACAGCTAAAAGCAAAGGTTTAGACGGCTGGGTATTTACGCTTGATTTTCCGTCTTACTTACCGGTAATGACCTATGCAGATAACCGCGAACTGCGCAAAGAAACCTACACAGCATTTTGTACGCGCGCTTCAGATCAAGGCCCTAATGCGGGTGAGTTTGATAACTCAGCCATTATGAAAGAAGAGCTTGCACTACGCCATGAGCTATCGCAGCTATTAGGGTTTAATAACTACGCTGAAAAATCATTAGCAACTAAAATGGCCGAGTCGCCAGCGCAAGTTTTCTCATTTTTAGAAGATTTAGCCGCTAAGTCTAAGCCTCAAGCAGAGCAAGAAGTGGCAGAGCTAAAAGCCTATGCTGAGCAACACCATGGTATTACTGAGCTTCAAGCATGGGATTTTGGTTACTACAGCGAAAAGCTCAAGCAAGAAAAATACGCAATTTCAGATGAAGTACTGCGCCCTTATTTCCCTGCAGATAAAGTACTTAGCGGTTTATTTGAAACCGTTAACCGCCTTTTTGGTATTAAGGTAAAAGAAGTAAGCGACTTTGATAGCTACCACAGCGATGTTCGCTTTTTTGAAATTTTTGATAGCAGTAACACATTGCGCGGTCGTTTTTATCTTGATTTATATGCACGCGAGCGCAAACGTGGCGGCGCGTGGATGGATGACTGTATGGGGCGTAAAGTGCGCGCCAGCGGCGAATTACAAACACCCGTGGCATACTTAGTGTGCAACTTTAATAAAGCGGTAGGCGACAAACCGGCGCTATTTACACATGACGAAGTAACCACGCTTTTCCACGAATTTGGCCATGGTATACACCACATGCTTACCCAAGTCGATGCTGCTCCTGTTGCTGGTATTAACGGCGTTGCATGGGATGCCGTAGAACTACCAAGCCAATTTTTAGAAAACTGGTGTTACGATGAAGAAGCGCTGAGCTTTATTTCAGGCCACTTTGAAAGTGGTGAGCCATTACCAAAAGAGCTACTTGATAAGCTACTGGCTGCTAAAAACTATAATTCTGGCATGCAAATGCTGCGTCAGATTGAGTTTTCGTTGTTCGATTTTAGAATCCACCACGACTACCAGGCAAACCAAGAGTGCCAAATTCAAGCGATTTTAAACGACGTACGTAGCCGCACGTCGGTGGTTAACCCGCCTGAGTTTAATCGTTTTCAACATGGCTTTAGTCATATTTTTGCAGGTGGCTACAGCGCCGGTTACTACTCGTACAAATGGGCTGAGGTACTCTCTGCCGATGCATTTTCTAAATTTGAAGAAGACGGTATTTTTAACGCCGAAACAGGTAAAGCCTTCTTAGAAAATATTTTAGAAAAAGGCGGCAGTGAAGAACCTATGGAGTTATTTAAAAAGTTCCGAGGTCGCGAGCCAAATGTTGATGCCTTACTACGTCACAGTGGTATAGCTGCATAAACAACTACTTAACCTTATAAAGCGCCTATATGGCGCTTTTTTTATGTTTTTTAATATATTGGCCAATTGTTTTTAGTAATTTTAACCTCCCGTACTATGCTTTGTGTATACGCAGCAAAATGGACTAGGGCATGGCAAAGTTGGTACTAACGATTGATGACGATTTGTATGTTCATCGAATTATTGAAGAGGCTTTAGCGGGCTTTTGTAAGCTTATTCACGCTAAAGATGGCGAACAAGGACTTAAGCTAGCCAAAAAGCACACGCCCGACATAATTTTACTTGATATAGAAATGCCCGGTAAGTCCGGCTACCAAGTATGCCAAGCATTAAAAGAAGATGAGTCAACACACGATATACCCGTTATGTTTTTGTCCTCTAAGGTGGAGCTTAACGATAGAGTAAAAGGCTACAGCGTAGGCGCGTCTGACTACATAATAAAACCCTTCAACACCGAAGAGCTAATGGCACGCATTAAAGTGCTTTATGAGTACCGGCAGCAATGTGAAAAGCTAAAATTTGATGTAGCTAAAGCGCAAGATACCGCCGCAATGGCTTTGGCGGAGTCGGGAGATATGGGGCGTATTGTTAGGTTTGTGGGGCAAAGCTATCACTGTCATAACTTTCACTCGTTAAGCGAGCACTTACTTGCCTTTTTTAGCCCGTTTAATTTAGACGTGGTTATTGTGTTTTGGTATCAGGGGGGGAGCTATTTTTATAGTTTAGAAAGTGGTGTATGCCCGCTCGAGCAGGAGCTTTTAGAGCAGCACCGTAATGCCAGTCGATTTGTGGATATTGGTAACAGCACCATTATTAACTACCCCAAAATATCTTTATTAATTAAAAATATGCCGGCTGATAATCGTGCTTTATACGGCCGTTATAAAGACTTATTCCCGCACATACTCGAAGTGACAAACGAAAAGGTCGTTGCTATGGAAAGAAACGAAAATAGCTTTGAACAAGCCACCCAAATTAGCACTGCTTTGCAAGATATAGTAAAGCAGCTTACTAGCCAAAATGTTGTACAAAACGACTACACAAGGCAGTTTATAGAGCAGCTTCATGAACTTAACTGTGCAATTAAGCAAACACAAGCACACGCCAATCCTGCCGATTTAACTTTATACATGTCGCAATTAGACGAAACTATGCAACTGCTAGTAACCGCAAATAGTGATTTAGCGTTTATAAAGTACCAGCTTAAACAAGTGACCGAGAGCCGCAACGAATTATTGTGCAGCTTACGCTCTAAAGTAGAGGAGGCCAGCTCACATAGTCTTGCGCATCAAAGCGATATAGAGCTATTTTAGTGCTTTAACGCTTGTTATACTGCAGCTGAAATTTTTCGTCGGAGTGTGTAGTGGTTATTCAGTGTGCTTTTAAAGAGTGTCGCCCATATTTAAATGAGCTAGAAACGCGTTTTAACTTAGCCCAATGGGCGCAAAGTTGTAGCGGTTTTACTCTGCATTACGACGATAAGGGCCTTAGCCTTTTAAAAAGCGACGAGCCTAAACTTGGCGCAATAAACGTAGATTTTGTAACAGGTGCAGTTGCTCACAGACGTAAGTTTGGCGGCGGCAAAGGCCAGTCAATCGCAAAAGCGGTAGGGTTAAATAAAGGCGCAACCCCTGTTATACTTGATGCCACCGCCGGGCTTGGCCGAGATGGCTTTGTGCTAGCGTCACTTGGCTGTAAGGTTATACTGCATGAGCGCCACCCTGTGGTAGCGGCTTTATTGTTTGATGGCTTAAAACGCGCTTACGAAGATGCAGAGATTGGCTCGTGGATGCAGCAAAATATGAGCTTAGTGTTTGGCTCAAGCCACACGTTGTTAGAGCAGTGCGAGAGCATGCCCGATGTAGTGTATTTAGATCCTATGTTTCCACACCGAGAGAAATCAGCGTTAGTTAAAAAAGAAATGCGCGTATTTCAGG
Source organism: Pseudoalteromonas sp. S2893 (assembly GCF_005887105.1). Lineage (NCBI taxonomy): Bacteria > Pseudomonadati > Pseudomonadota > Gammaproteobacteria > Alteromonadales > Pseudoalteromonadaceae > Pseudoalteromonas > Pseudoalteromonas sp. S2893. The sequence continues at coordinate 142,559 of NZ_PNCY01000016.1, forward strand.
CATTAGTAGGCGCAGACACCGACGCCGATGACTTACTTGAATTCGCCTATCCACTTGCCAGTAAGCGTGTGGTAGTTAAACGCCCCGATTACGCCCCATTTTTAAACAATCAAACCCCCAGCATGCAAATTAAAACAAAAAAGAATCGTTTTGATGTGTATGTAAAAGCGGCCATGGTTTAACGGTATTTAGCGTGTTGATCGGCTTTAAGGATCTAGGATCTTAGCGCGCTTTTATGTTAGAATTCGCACAATTTTTTGGCATAGTAAAGTAGCACAGCAATGATCTTAGATGATATTCGCATCGTTTTAGTTAATACCTCACACTCTGGCAACATTGGTTCGGCGGCTCGCGCCATGAAAACCATGGGTTTATCAAAACTGTATTTAGTGGACCCTGCTTGTGAAGTAGACAGCCATGCAAGCGCCTTAGCAGCCGGTGCAACCGATGTTTTAGGCAATGCGGTTATTGTTGACACTGTGGCTGATGCCATTGCCGATTGTGCATTAACTATTGGTACGAGTGCTCGTTCACGCACGCTGTCTTGGCCTATGGTTGAGCCACGTGAGTGCGGTGAAAAGCTAGTTGCTGAGGCTGTAAACGGTCCTGTAGCGCTTGTATTTGGCCGTGAAAACAGCGGATTAACTAACGAAGAACTACAGCTGTGTAATTACCATGTATGTATTCCTGCAAATCCACAGTACAGCTCGCTTAATTTAGCTATGGCGGTGCAAACGCTAAGCTACGAAACGCGTATGGCGTTTTTAAATCAGCAGCCAAAGGCTGAGCAAGCAGACGATGAGACTGCTTACCCAAGCTCAAAACAAACAGAGTTATTTTACGAGCATTTAGAAGAGACGCTCGATAACACCGGTTTTATTATTAAGCAGCATCCAGGTTTAGTAATGACCAAGCTACGCCGTTTGTTTAACCGTGCACGCCCAGAAGAGGCAGAGCTAAACATACTGCGCGGCATTCTTACCTCAATTAATAAATCTATTCCTAAGTAAGGTATAGCGATTGGTTATAAAAACCTGCGGGTAAATAACGAGCTAATACTTGACTAAAACACTCAAGTAATTACAATACACCCAATACTTGACCAAAAAGGTCAGGTATTAAAAATTTGTTAATAGAACAGTGTTCTTTAATCAAATTTTTATCAAGTGATAATACTTGACTATTTTACTCTGGTAATTAAAATTTGCACTCTTTTGTGCGGGGGGCGTTATGAAGTTAACATCAAAAGGCAGATATGCCGTAACAGCTATGCTGGATGTTGCACTACATGCGAGTGTAGGTCCTGTTGCCCTTGCTGATATTTCACAAAGACAAGAAATTTCTTTGTCTTACCTTGAGCAATTATTTGCCCGTTTACGTAAAAATGGCTTAGTGAGCTCGGTTCGTGGTCCTGGCGGCGGTTATTTGCTAGGCCGAGAAGCCGCGGTTATCTCTGTTGGCGATGTAATTAGCGCCGTAGACGAATCGGTAGATGCAACACGTTGCCAAGGTGCCGATACCGGGTGTCAAAGCGGTATGCGTTGTTTAACTCATAACCTATGGTCTGATTTAAGCGCACGTATCGAAGAGTTTTTAAATAATATTACCTTAGCTGAATTGGTGGAAAAATCAGATGTGAAAGAAATCGCATCTCGCCAAGATAACAGCATCAATAATGCAATTAAGCAGTTGGAAAACATTCAAGTAAGCTGTCAACTATAAAAGTTGACCTGCAGCGGAGAGAGAAATGAAGTTACCGATTTATTTAGATTACGCAGCGACCACGCCTGTTGACGAGCGTGTTGCAAAAGAAATGATGCAATGCCTGACAATGGACGGTAATTTTGGTAATCCTGCGTCACGTTCGCACCGTTTTGGTTGGCAAGCTGAAGAAGTAGTTGACCAAGCGCGTACAGACATTGCCGATTTAATTAATGCCGACCCGCGTGAAATTGTTTTCACATCGGGCGCAACAGAATCAAATAACCTTGCAATTAAAGGTGCAGCGCAGTTTTACAAAAAGAAAGGTAAGCACGTTATTACCGCTAAAACTGAGCACAAAGCAGTAATCGATACGTGTCGTGAACTTGAGCGCCAAGGCTTTGAAGTAACCTACATGGACGTTGAAGAAAACGGCCTGTTAGATCTTAAAAAGCTTGAAGAAACTATGCGTGACGACACTATTCTTGTCAGCATTATGCACGTTAATAACGAGCTAGGTGTAATTCAAGATATCAATACTATTGGCGAAATGTGTCGCGAACGTAAAATTATGTTCCACGTAGATGCAGCACAAAGCGCAGGTAAAGTATTAATCGACGTACAACAGCTTAAAGTTGACTTTATGTCGTTCTCAGGCCACAAAGTATATGGCCCTAAAGGTGTTGGCGCACTTTACGTTCGTCGTAAACCACGTGCTCGCCTAGAAGCGCAAATGCACGGTGGAGGCCATGAACGTGGTATGCGTTCAGGTACACTTGCAACTCATCAGCTAGTAGGTATGGGTGCAGCATTTAGAATTGCTAAGCAAGATTTTGAAAAAGACCACGCACACATCAGCGCATTACGTAAACGCCTAATTGACGGCATTATGGCTGATATGGACGAAGTATACTTTAACGGCGCACAAGACCAATCAGTACCAGGTATTGTAAACATCAGCTTTAACTTTGTTGAAGGTGAGTCGTTACTTATGGCAGTAAAAGACATCGCGGTATCATCAGGGTCTGCGTGTACATCAGCAAGCTTAGAGCCTTCATATGTATTACGCGCACTTGGCCGTAACGACGAACTAGCACACAGCTCAATTCGTTTTAGTATTGGCCGTTTTACTACCGAAGAAGAAATTGATTACACCGTTGAATTAATGAAAAACTCTATCGGTCGCCTACGCGAGATGTCTCCTTTATGGGAAATGCATCAAGAAGGTGTTGATTTAGATTCAGTTGAATGGGCTCACCACTAATACGAGTGAGCACCTACCGTAGCAGGTAATGAGGATAGAATTATGGCTTATAGTGATAAAGTAATCGACCACGTAGAAAACCCACGTAACGTTGGTGTTTTAGACAAAAATGATCCGTCAGTGGCAACGGGTATGGTTGGCGCACCAGCATGTGGTGACGTAATGAAATTGCAAATTAAAGTATCGTCTGAAGGCGTTATTGAAGATGCAAAATTTAAAACATACGGTTGCGGCAGTGCAATTGCTTCATCATCACTTGTAACAGAGTGGGTGAAAGGCAAAACACTAGACGAAGCATCAACTATTAAAAACACTGATATCAGTGCAGAGCTTGAATTACCACCAGTGAAAATTCACTGTTCAATTTTAGCTGAAGATGCAATTCAAGCAGCAATTGCTGATTACAAAAGCAAACAAGCGAAGTAAGAGAAATTCATGGCAGTGACATTGACAGATGCGGCAGCAAACCGCGTACAATCATTTTTAGCAAACCGCGGTAAAGGTTTAGGCCTGCGCGTTGGCATTAAAACGACGGGCTGTTCAGGTCTTGCTTATGTACTCGAGTTTGTTGATGAGCTTAACGAAGACGATGAAACCTTTCAAGCTAAAGGCGTTACCTTAATTGTTGACGCTAAAAGCTTGGTTTACATTGACGGCACTGAGCTTGACTACACCAAAGAAGGCTTAAATGAAGGGTTTAAATTTAATAACCCTAACCAAGCCGACGAGTGTGGTTGTGGCGAAAGCTTTACTGTTTAAGCTCAGCTACCTTTGTAGTATTTTTAAGCCCTGCCAGTAATTGTAGGGCTTTGTTATTTGTGAAATTTGTATTTCTAAATTTTATTGGTTGAAGCTATGCGTTACTTTGAGTTATTTGCAATACCAGTTGATTACAACATTGACTTGGCAACAATAAATAAGCATTACCTAGAGCTGCAGCGCGCAGTGCATCCCGATCGCCACGCTAATGCGAGCAGCCGTGATAAGTTAATGGCCGTACAAAGTACCGCTGAAATTAACGATGCGCTACAAACGCTAAAACACCCAGTAAAACGAGCTGAATATATGCTCAGCGAACTAGGTGTTGATATTCGAGCTGAGCAACAAACACTGCAAGATCCAATGTTCTTAATGCAGCAAATGGAACTGCGTGAAGAGCTTGAAGAGCTCGCTTCAGCAAGTAATCCTGAGGCCGCTATCGCCAATTTTGAATCACAAATAAAGCAATTAAAAATCCAATACAGTAATGAACTTGCCGAGCAACTTGCAAGTAACGACGAGGCGCAATATCAACAAGCTGCTGACAACATTCGCAAATTAAAGTTTGTATATAAATTAGAAGACGAACTTGAGCGTATTGAAGACAGTTTATTTGACGATTAATTACTTGCTGTAAAGCGAGCAACACGAGTTTAAAGAGCATTATGGCATTATTGCAAATTGCTGAGCCGGGGCAGAGCGCGGCACCACATGAACACAAATTAGCAATAGGTATTGACCTAGGTACCACTAATTCATTGGTTGCAACGGTACAAAGTGGCGAAGCCCGCACATTAACAGATGATCTTGGTGCAGCCATGTTGCCATCGGTTGTGCGTTACCAAGCTGGCGGCATCACGGTAGGTACCGATGCTGCACAAGCTGCAACACAAGACCCAGCCAATACCCTTATTTCGGTTAAGCGTTTTTTAGGTAAAACCCAAGCCGAAATAGAGCAAAGCTACGGCCAATTACCGTACCAGTTTTGTGAAGATAACGGCTCGCTTGCCATTCAAACCGATGCCGGAAAAATCAGCCCTGTTAAAGCCTCTAGCCATATTTTAGCGGCACTTAAAGCGCGTGCAGAGCAAAGCTTTGGTAATCAAGAGATTTTAGGTGCAGTAATTACTGTGCCTGCGTACTTTGATGACGCACAGCGCCAAAGCACTAAAGATGCAGCCGAACTTGCTGGCATTAACGTATTACGTTTATTAAACGAGCCAACCGCTGCGGCAGTCGCTTACGGGTTAGACTCGGGCCAAGAAGGTATCATTGCTGTTTACGATTTAGGCGGCGGCACCTTTGATATTTCAATACTTCGCTTACACCAAGGTGTGTTTGAAGTAATGGCAACTGGCGGTGATTCAAGCTTAGGTGGCGATGATTTCGATTCGTTATTAGTCGATTACTTTAAGCAACAAACCGGTATTTCGGCATTATCGCCTTCTGTGCTTCGCTTATTTATTAATAAAGCAAAAGCCTGTAAAGAAGCGCTAAGCCAGTACGCAAAAGTAAATGTAGTGCTTGAATTTGACGAGCAAAAACACACCGTAGAAGTGACACGCGAAACCTTTGACGAGCTGGCTATGCCACTTGTTAAAAAAACACTTCGTTCGTGTCGTCGTGCAGTAAAAGATGCCGGCATCGAAAACGAAGAAGTGCTGCAAGTTGTAATGGTAGGTGGTTCAACTCGCATGCCACTGGTTCGCAGCCAGGTTGAAGGTTTTTTTGAAAAAGAGCCGCTAACATCAATCGACCCGGATCGTGTTGTTGCACTAGGTGCAGCATTACAAGCTGATGTATTAGTAGGTAATAAGCCCGATTCTGACATGCTATTACTTGATGTATTGCCACTGTCACTTGGCCTTGAAACGATGGGTGGGTTAGTAGAAAAAATAATCCCGCGTAATACCACTATTCCTGTTGCTCGTGCGCAAGAATTTACTACCTTTAAAGACGGCCAAACGGCAATGTCTTTACATGTGCTACAAGGTGAACGCGAACTAGTTGACGATTGCCGCTCGCTGGCTAAATTTAGCTTAAAAGGCATACCGGCTATGGCAGCAGGCGCTGCACATATTCGTGTTACCTTTAAAGTGGATGCCGATGGCTTGTTAAGTGTATCAGCAATGGAAAAATCAACGGGTGTGCAAGCTGAAATCCAAGTTAAACCATCGTTTGGCTTATCTGATGACCAAGTAGCTAACATGCTCAAAGAGTCAATGAGCAACGCTAAAGGTGACATGCAAGCACGTATGCTTAAAGAGCAACAAGTAGAAGCGCTACGTGTTATAGAAGCACTAGAGGCGTCACTTGCTAGCGACGGTGACTTGCTCGACGATATTCAACTTGCTAATTTAAAAGCTGAAATAAGCGAGCTTGCTAAAGTGCGCGAGACCGCACAGCAACCAGGTGAAATTAAAGCCGCAATTGAAAAAGTAGATAACGCTAGCAGCGATTTTGCCTCGCGCAGAATGGATGCATCAATTAAAAAGGCCCTTACAGGGCAGTCAGTAGACAACGTTTAAAGAGGTTAGAATGCCACAAATTATTTTTCTTCCCCATCCGGAATTATGTCCTGACGGTGCAGCACTTGAAGCGCCTGCGGGCGAAACAGTCCTTGATGTGGCCCTTAAAAACGGCATTAGCATTCCACACGCATGTGAAAAATCGTGTGCATGTACTACATGCCATTTAGTGATCCGCGAAGGCTTTGACTCACTAGACGAAAGCGATGAGCTAGAAGACGACATGCTAGATAAAGCATGGGGCTTAGAGTCAGAATCTCGCTTAGGATGCCAAGCAGTTATTAGAGATGAAGACTTAGTGGTTGAAATACCTAAGTACAATCTCAATATCGTTAATGAAGAGCACTAGTTTTTAATTAACGAGAATTTTTTAAAAGCCGCTGTTTTTTACAGCGGCTTTTTTGTTTAAGAGATTGTATAAGCACGTAGCAGCGACTTTATGTCGCGTTTTTAAATGAATGATCACGTAATCATAATCGCGGGGTAAACCCGCTGCTACATTTACACCGTAGCAGCGACTTTACGTCGCGTTTTTAAATGAATGATCACGTAATCATAATCGCGGGGTAAACCCGCTGCTACATCTTACACCGTAGCAGCGACTTTATGTCGCGTTTTTAAAATAGGCCTAGATCTAAAGTGATCACGTTTTACAGGTCGAATTACAGTCAAGGAATTATCGCTTTTGGCTAAACCCGCTGCTACGCGTTTTACCTAACCCATAAAACTATTTCGGAGGTCTATTTTGAGTAATCTAATTTTTTGTGACTCGTTTATTAATGGTGAATTTTATAAAACCAATAAACGTTTTAGCGTTGACGACCCCGCGACCGAAAAAAGTATTGTTGAAGTAAGTGATATAGACGAGCAAGGCGTTAATAGCGCAATAAAGGCAGCGCAAGGTGCGTTTGTTAAGTTAAAATCAACCAATGCCACTGAGCGAAGTAATACGCTAATGCGTTGGTATGAGCTGATAATAAAACACAAGCAAACGCTTGCTGAGCTAATGACAAAAGAGCAAGGTAAACCGCTTAAAGAGTCGTTAGGTGAAATAGACTATGGCGCTGGGTTTATAAAATGGTTTGCAGAAGAAGCTAAACGCAGTTACGGCGATGTGATCCCCCCAACCGACGATACACATAGATTAACGAGCTTTAAACAACCTGTAGGCGTTGTGGCTGGCATTACTCCTTGGAACTTTCCGGTTGCTATGGTGACACGTAAAGTGGCGCCAGCATACGCTGCAGGCTGTAGCTTTGTGCTAAAACCTTCTGAATATACGCCTTTATGTGCTTTGGCGTTGGCATACCTTGCCGATCAAGCCGGGTTTGTAAAAGGAGCTTTTAACGTACTGATTTCGCAAGACGCAAAAACAGTCGGACAAATACTTACAGACTCAGAAGTGGTGCGCAAATTTACTTTTACAGGTTCAACAGGCGTAGGCAAGCAGTTACTTTCTCAGTGTGCGGGTACGATTAAACGTACCTCCATGGAACTTGGCGGAAACGCCCCCTTTATTATTTTTGATAACGCCGATATAGACGAAGCAATCGACGGCCTCATGGCGGCTAAGTTTAGAAACAGTGGCCAAGCATGTGTAGCCGCAAACCGCATTTTTATTCAGCGCAGTATTTTAGATGAAGTGCTGAGTAAAATTACGCCTAAAGTAGCCGCATTAAAAGTAGCCAATGGGTTTGAAGAGGACGTAGACATTGGCCCCCTTATTTACCCAAAAGCGAAAGAAAAAGTGCAGCAGCTTGTGCAAGATGCACTTGATAAAGGCGCAGACCTAATAGGGGATAACGGCGATTTAGGCGGCAGCTTTCAAAACCCGCTCATTGTTACTAACGTAACGACCGAAATGGATATATACCACGAAGAAGTATTTGGCCCGGTATTAACGGTTATTCCTTTTGATGAGGAAAGCGAAGTACTAGCCCTTGCTAACGATGTTCCATATGGCTTAGCGGCTTATTTTTATAGTCAAAATATCAAGCAGATCTATCGTATTAGCGAAGGGCTTGAGTTTGGCATGGTTGGTGTTAACGAAGGGGTTATATCTAACCCTGTGGCACCGTTTGGTGGAGTTAAGCAATCAGGCTTAGGCCGAGAAGGGGGCCATCAAGGGCTTGATGAATACCTTGAAGAAAAATATGTGTGTATCAAAGTTTAAAAAATGATGACACCATAAACTATGAAAAATTGGTTACCCAGCACGGCTTAGGTTATTAATACCAATTTGCTTAATTAAGTGATCAATTTGGGGATGGCAAAACGTGTTGATAGCTAGGCAAAAAATTCGCTATTTAGTTGTTCTTGGCAATTGCGCCTGCATTGCTCTACCTTGTGCATCCATGCAGTCGTAAATGAGCATTTTTTAACGCCGGTAGCGGCACGTTTAGCCCCATAAAATGATTAAATATTATTGCGGAATTGGTACAGGTTTATAACTACAGGTTACCTTTTTATTGCTAGATATAGGCCTAAGTGCTACATTTACGGCATAATTTTTGTTTAAAAATAATCAAAAATAAAAAGAATTTCTACTTGTAGAAATAACCCGTGTGTAAATGCCACCGCAAGGTGGCATTTTTTATAGCTTGAGTAAGTTTAGCTGGCTTATTTTATAGGTGAATAGCCCGGTAGGGTGGTTAAATCAACAAAGTCTAATTGCTCTGCAATTGCGTACTCATTTATGTAGTGCTTATACACTTCACTCTCTACAAATACCGCGAATATATCGGCGTCTAAATGGTTGTTCTCTACCATTTTTCCTAAAATAGCTAAACACTCACTCACAGGCTTTGCTTTTTTATAAGGCCTATCTACTGCTGATAAGGCTTCAAAAATGTCTGCAATGGCCATTAGCCTTGCCGGAATCGACATTTGCTCTTTAGTTAATCCTTGCGGGTAGCCTGTACCATCTAGTTTTTCGTGGTGGCCCAATGCATATTCAGACACATTACTTAAATGTTTAGGGAATGGCAGTGTGTCTAAAATATTTTTAGTCACATCCATATGGCGCTTCATAACGTCGCGCTCGCCGAGCGTTAGTGTGCCCCTGCGTATTTGTAAATTCTCTACTTCATCTGCGTTTAGTAACGGGGTATCTTTGCCGTTTATAGTTAAATGATAGTGAGATGCAATGCGGTCAATATTCGCAACATCTTCATCTGATAAAAATTCGCCACCCACATTAACTCTTTGCAAAAACGCGCGATCTAAAGAAAGTTGTTTTAATTCGGTATCGAGTAAGCGCTCAAATTGTAAAACCTCAATTGGCCTATTGAGCTTCATTGCAGAGATAATTTGTTTTTGATAGCTTATTTCTAAATCACGTTTAATAACTTCAAATTTAGCTTCAATGTGTTCAATACGATCAAAAATAGTCTCTAACTTGGTCGACTTTTCCATGATGTGATCGGGGGTCGCTATTTTGCCGCAATCATGAAGCCAGCCTGCTATATCTAGCTCATGGCGGTCTGCATCACTCATTAAAAAGTTAGCCAAGGGACCACGGTCAATTTTATGCACAGCATCAGCAAGCATTAAAGTAAGCGCAGGAACTCGCTTACAGTGTCCGCCTGTATGAGGGGACTTTTCGTCGATGGCCATAGCAATGGTTTCTACAAATTTAGAAAATAGCTCTTCCATTCCCTTAATAAGGGTAGAGTTTGTCAGTGATATAGCGCCTAACGATGCAAATGATCGTATCAATGTGACAAGTTCGTCACTATAAGTGATTATATTGTCGTGTTGATCTTTTACGTTGATCAGTTGGATCACACCAATAATATCATCGGTATGATCTTTTAGCGGAATCGTTAACATAGATTGAGTACGATACCCCGTACGCGCATCCATATTACGCGCAGCGCTCATATCAAAGGGCAGGGCCGCGTAGACATCCGGAATATTAATAATCTCACCAGAGTTAACCGCATGAGCGACAATAGCTGTTTCGTTTTCTTTTCCATCTATAAACAAATCTATATTAGGAAAGTCAACGGGCTTCCCTGAAGCTCCCCCTAAATAGAGGTCTAAAGATTTATTAATAACCGTTTCAAACTTTAGCTGCTTGTCATCTGTAATAGAGTAAATAGTCCCCGCGTCAGAGTTAGAAATAGACATAACAACTTGTAGAATTTCTTCAAGAAGTTTACTCGCATCCTTTTCTGTTGTTAGCCTAATACTAATATCAATAAAGTGATGAAGATTTGTTCTATCTTTAATGTACTCAGACATATTATTACTACTTTGTTTTGTGGATAAAGGCGCCATTCCAATCCTGTGCTAAAGTTTGCAAATCGGTATTTTTAATTCGGTTAATAAAAATGTGGTAAACGTGATCACTCAATAAGGCAGTTTCACTTAGCTCTTCAAATAACGATAGAGCGAGTTGCCAATTTTTATTATTGTAATGCTGCATAGCAGTGAACGACTTTTTAATTTCAAATAGCTGGCTTTCGCTTATATCAGCTATAAAGTTGACAGGCTCATATAGCTCAGTTGCATTTGCTTTACCCACTACCTGTACTTTATCAATTAAGCGAAATGCAATATGTGGACAAGCAAGCATTGTCTCTTCTGTAACCAGAATAGCTACCCCGTAAAATTTGGTCAAGCTTTCTACTCTTGAGCCTAAATTAACTGCATCTCCAAGTACTGTATAGGCTTTTCTGTACACCGAGCCCATATCGCCAACATTCATTTCGCCAGTGCTTATACCCACACCAATGCTAATGGGAGGAAGCTGCTGCTCAGCAAATGCTTTATTAAGGCTTGTAAGGCCTGCTACCATTGCCATTGCTGCTTCAACACCGTGTTTTGCGTGGTCGCTATCTTCAAGTGGGGCATTCCAAAAGGCCATAATCATATCGCCTACGTATTTGTCTATTGTGCCGCTGTGATCAAAAATAACTTTTGTAGTCGCCGATAAGTACTGATTTAAATAATCACTTAATTGATTTGCGCTCATTCCTTCCGACAGCGCAGTAAAACTTCTTATATCAGCAAATAATACGGTCATATTTCGTTTTATACTTTGCTGAGTAAGCTGTTTACGTTGGCGAATTAACTGCTCAATATGGTCAGGCGGTACATACTGATTAAACATCGATTTAATTTTTCGGCTGTGCTTCATTTCTGCTATAGAGCCAATAAAAACAAAGTAGGCTGCTAATAGGGAAATAAGTAACAGCGGCATAAATAGCGGCAGACTAATTTTTTGTACTGACCATAAATAAAAATTAAGCAATATAACTAGCCCAGCCATACTCACTGAAAGAGTGACAATAAAGCGGGCGCTTTTACGAAAACTTAAAAACGATAAGCAACAGCCTACAAAGGTAATTATTAATAATGTTGCCCCTAAAGCCCATGTGGGTTGAGAAGGTAAAATTTCTGGATGGAGTAGCCCTTCAAAAATATTGGCATGCACTTCTACCCCTGGGTATTGTAAACCCACTGGTGTTGCTCTTAAATCAGCTAAACCAATTGCGGATGTACCAATAAATGCTACGCTGCCTTCTAATTGCTGCTCGGTAACTTTTTTGGTTAATACATCTGTGGCAGAGTAATACTGAAAACTTTTAGCACGGCCTTTGTACGGGATATAAATTTGGCCGTACTCATCTGTTTGAATCCAATGCTCATGAAATTTAACCCCTTCAAAAAAAGTCAGGTCGCCTTGGGCACTCGCGCGTGTTTCAACACTGTCCGCTAAGGTATATAAACGTGCTGCCTCAAGTGCTAAAGAAGGGTAGAGCTTATCACCTACTCTATTAACCAGTGCCGCTTTACGGATAAATCCGTCGTTTTCGCTGTGAGCATTGATAAATCCGTTGCCCGTAGCACTATTTTGCAGCATAGGTATATTAACAGTAGCGCCTAAAAACTGGGTTACTTGGGAGTTACTTTGCTCGCTCTTTGGCCATAGTACGCTTGTCTCTGGCAACGGGTTACGCTGTTTGTAGGTATCGTTGTTTAATAAAAAACCCAATACGGTATCGTTACTATTGAGTGCTTTAGCAAAGGTGGTATCAGCGTCTACCTGATGTTTAATATCATTTAACGCTACTTTGTATGCACTTAATAAATCAGGGGCTCTAGATTGAATTTGGTTAACAGGGTTTGTTTCCGGTTCAGAAAAAAATATATCAAATGCAATAACTACAACACCGGCCTCTGTGAGTTTATTTACCAGGTCTGCCATTTTTGCCCGGCTCCACGGGAAACGCCCTTGCTCTTGCATCGTTTTTTCATCTATGTCGATAATAACAACGGTTTCGTCGAGCTGACGGGGAGTATCGGGTAAAGTTAGCAATAGCCTAGAGTCGTAAATAATACCTTCGACCCTATTGAGCAGCTTGGCTAATGCGCCACTAGAGAATAATTCCACAGCAGCTATAAGCAGCGTAATGGTTAAGCCTACAAATAGGTGGCGGTAAATTTTAGGAATATAAACGCGAGAAATAACTATTAATCCTTACTTGGCGTAAACTCAAAAGTTCGGCCTTCTCTGGCACATTCAATATTAATATGCTCGCCATAATTTGCCTGTAAATGTGTTTCTATTGCGAGTAGCTCGTCATCGGTTCTTGCTGGGTCGTGGCTTATAATCGCTAAATTTTTAATACACGCTTGCATTGCTAATTCAGCTACTTGCTTAAATGTACTATGCCCCCAACCGTGCTTAAGCGTGAGCTCTTCGGTAGTAAATTGTGCATCATGAATTAATAAGTCAGCATCTTTAATAAACTCAGCCCACTGGGTAACTGTGGTTTTAACAACACCGGGTGGGGCCAATTCGTTATCTGTTATATAAGCAATTTTTTTGCCTTCAGCATGCACACAATACGCTGTGCCCCCGCCTGGGTGATTTAACGGCGCGGTAAATACGTTAAAACTATTTAGAGTAAAGTTTTTTTGAGAAGCAAGCTGAGTGTTTAATGTAATGTTTGCAGGTAAGTGTTGGTAGCTAACCGGAAAAAAAGAGCCAGACATTTGCATTAAAATCGCATTTTTAGTTTGCTCGTCTTCAACATCACCTACAACAATGGTTATATCGCGATCGGCTTGGTAAATAGGCTTAAAAAAAGGAAAGCCTTGAATATGATCCCAATGATTATGCGTTAATAAAATTGCAATGGGGGTCGTGTGCTCTATGAGCTTTTCACCTAACTGTGCAATGCCCGTTCCTGAGTCGAGTATCAGGCTTTTGCCATTTGTTTGCTCAACATACACACATGAGGTGTTACCACCAAATTGGTGCGTATGCTCACCCGGAGATGGCATTGAGCCTCTTACGCCATAAAATTTAACTTTCATAATTTAGGGCTTAACTCCATCAGGGTAAAAGTTAAACTTAGATAAACTGACATTATTAGAGGCATTATCAAAGCATGTACTGCTAAGTACCACTTGGGTATCTGTTTGTAAAAGCATTGATGTAAACTGATGTGTGCCATCGCATTGATTAGCCTGATAATAACCAAGCGTATTTTCTCCAAATAAAGTGTCGATAGTGCCATTAGCTAATATACGGCCAATCACCCCTTTAGAATCACTCATGCCTGATAAAATTATATTACCTGTAGTATCAATCGCCGCATCGGCAACTTTAGTATCAGAACTTGGTGCTAATTGATATTGCCCCACACCACTAGTGGCAAAGCTTGTATCTTCGCTACCATCTGGTTGTAACTTGATGATCACCGCTTGGTTTGGCGTGGTGCCTTCATTAGCAACTAAATAGAGATTTGCCGCGCTATCGGCGAGTATTTTTGCTGCTCTATTACTAATATCTGTCGAAGAGCGGCTATCTGTATAGCTAAATAGCGCGTTAGCATCATCGTCTATTTTCAACATTATTAATTGCGAGTCACTGCCAGATACTTGCTTGCCTGCAATATATATATCTTTATTTGCATCTATATAGAGTGTTTCAAAAAACTCATTTACGCTGCCGTAGTAAGCACCGCTTGTAGCAAAGCTATTTTCTAAATTACCATCGCTTTTTAACATCGTTGCAAACGATCTTGTTACGCTTAAAGCATTAGTCGAAGATCCTACAGCAACAATATAGCCGCTGCTATCTACTGCAACATCTGCAAAGTTAACATTGATATTTAATATATCTACAGTGGTATAAATACCTTCGCTGGCAAAGCTTTCATCTAGGTAACCGTCCTGGTCTACTTTTGCTATAAAGCCTTCTTCGTTTAAACCGTTTATGAGTGTACCCGCAATAATGATGCTGCCATCGCTAAGCTCTTTTAAAGTAATGGTTTTAAACGCAACATTAATATTTAAGGCTTTACTACCATCAAGGCTAAAGCTGGTATCAATAATGCCTGCACTGCTATAGCGAGTGAGCACTAGCTTATTATTAGTATTAAGTTGTGCAATAGAGGCACTTAAAAACTTATTGGCTTGCACGCCGTTTTGTAGCTGCAATACATTCATCGATAAGTCGTCTGAGCTAACACTTAAGTCATTTATACTTGTATAGCCATTTATTGCAAAGTCGGTGTTTAAATTTGCATCACTCGTTATTGACGTTACAAAGGGCTCATTAGATGAATCGTTAAATTTGCCTGATAGCCACAGAGTGTCATTTTCATCAATAGTTGATGCATTAGCAGATTGATGACTGATAACGTTAGAGACGATGTTTATGCCTGCATTGCCGTAGCTAGTGTCAAGCGCGCCATCAGATATAGATACTCGCGCCGAAAATAGTTGCTCGTTTTGAGTATCATCAGAGGCTTCCATACCAGTAGTACCTGAGAGGATTATTTGATTACTCATAGGGGCGTATTGCACACCCGTTATTTGTGCGCCGCCATTAGCAGAACCCGAGTTTTCATCAATATTGTATACGGCAATTCCTTCATCCCCTATATTTTCATCAATATTGCCATTGTTATCAATTGAGATCATTACAGCCTCTTTCTCACCTGAAGAGCGAGTAATATACCCACCTACAAAGGCATTAAAGTTAGCTGCGTCTACTCCACCAACTGCAAGTAGCTCATCGTCACCTTCTTCGTCCGATAAATCTAATATAAGCGCATCGCCAGAGTTAAAACTTCCGTTATTGTTGCCATCCGGAATAAGGTATCTGATGGTTGCATCTAAATCACCTTCTTCACCTATGCTGCTTCCCACTACAAGTAAATTAGAGTTACCAAAGTTTTTAATAGCGTGCGATTCATCATCCAGGTTTTGGCCACTTACATCTACTATACCTGGGCTGCCTGATTCATAAGCGAGGGTCGATACATCAAATTTAAGAAATAAACTGTCTTTGTCTGAACCATTTACCGAGTAGCCAACGCCTTGTATTTTATTGTCGGTGAACTCAAGGTCGTTTATTACAGATTCACTAGCCAGTGTTGTACATTTAGTACCGCTGTTAGCGTCGCCAGAGTTAGTACTTATAACGCCTGCAGCACTCATTTTTAATAAACATGCTTCAGTTTCTGAGCCATTAAAGCTTGAATAACCTATAAATAACTCGCCATTACCAGAGATAATAGCTGTGCCTGTTTCATCTTCACCAAAATCTATCGTTTTAAAGCCGCTGCTATTAAATGCAGTGTTTAAATCGCCCGTATTGGTATAAGAAACAACAACGATATCTGTATCTGTGTTGTTATTGTAACCTACAAAATAAAGGTTAGTGTTAAGCTCAATGCTATCGTTAAATTCACCGTTTGAAAAAACGCTCGAAAGATCTAACTGTTCGCTAATCGCTCGTCCAAATGTATCATCTTCTACAGGAATTAACGGGTCTTCTTCATCCGTAATATTCACATTAATGGTTATTGTAGTGGTTTCATTTGGAGAGCCGTTATCGGTAATATCTATATTAACTGTGTGCTGTGTAGCTATTTCAAAATTAAAGGCACTGTTGCTATTTACGGTTAACAACCCGCTATTGCTATCAATATTAAATAATGAGGTTTCGCCACCGCTTAGGCTAAATGTGAGGGTGTCATTTTCAATATCAGACGCTGTTACAGTACCAATTGTTTCTCCATCAGTGGCATTTTCACCAATAGCAAAAGTTTGATTTACTGCCGTTGGAGCATCGTTAATTGCTACAATTGTAATAGTTAAATTACCTTGTACCTCATCAGTACCATCACTTAACGTGTAGGTGAGTGTTGCTGTACTTTCGTTGTTTAAGGCGGGAGTATATTTAATCTCATTATTTTCAACGCTCGCTGTACCAATATCTGCTGTAACGGCTGTTATAGCTAGGGTATCGGTTGCATCTGCATCGGTGTCGTTGCTTATAACGTCAATGGTTGTTTCGGGAGCATCTTCATTGATAGTTGCTGTATCAGGTTGCGCTACAGGCGCATCATTTACAGGGGTTACATTAATGGTTAATGTTCCCGCAGCAGTGTCTGTACCATCGCTTAGGATATAATTTACGATTACTTGGCCATTAAAGTTAGCTTCTGGCGTGTAAACAACGTTAGCACCAGAGCTAGAAATGGCGCCAACATCAGCATTTACAGAAGTAATAGAAAGAGTATCGCTTTCTATATCTGTATCGTTGCTCAGCACATTTATATTTGTTGCTGCGGCATCTTCTAAAATAGTGGCAGTATCAGGGTTTGCAACAGGTGCATCGTTCACTGGGGTTACCGTAATAGTTAACACGCCATTGGCTGTATCAGTGCCATCAGTTAGGGTGTAATTTATAGTAGCTTGACCATTAAAGTTTGCATCTGGAGTATAAATTACATCACTTGCAGAGCTTGTTACCGTGCCCGATGTGGCAGTTACAGCACTAATAGAAAGTGTATCGTTTTCTACATCAGTGTCGTTGCCCAACACATTAATATTTGTTGCTGCGGCATCTTCTAAAATAGTGGCAGTATCTGGGGTTGCTACCGGTGCATCGTTCACTGAATTGATTGTGATATTAAGTGTAGCTGATGTAGCCGCCTCGCCATCACTAATTGTATAGGTAACAACTGCAGTGCCGTTATAATCAGCTTGCGGTGTATATTGTATTTGATTAGCCACAATGGTTGCGCTTCCTGAGTCAGCAGAAACCGTGGTAATAGTGAGTGAGTCGCCCTCAGTGTCAGTATCATTAGCCACTACATTTACAGTAGTCGAGCTGTCTTCATTTATTGTGGCAGTATCAGGGTTGGCAACTGGCGCATCGTTTACCGGTGTAACCGTAATATTAAGTACCCCAGAGGCTGTATCGGTGCCATCACTTAGGGTGTAAGTTATAACTGCTTGACCGTTAAAATCGGCTTCTGGAGTATAAGCAAGGTTGCTACCGGCTACCGAAACGCTACCAGTATTGGTACTTGCATCGCTTATCGTGAGCGAGTCATTTTCAGGGTCTGTGTCGTTACTTAATACATTAATGTTTGTTGTTACGGCATCTTCTAAAATTGTGGCAGAATCAGGGTTTGCAATTGGGGCATCGTTAACGGGCGTTACAGTTATTGTTAGTACGCCCATAGCCGTATCAGTACCATCACTTAGGGTATAATTTACCGTTACTTGGCCATTAAAATTAGCCTCAGACGTGAAGATTACATCATTACCTGTACTTGTAACTGCACCTGATGTGGTCGTTAGCGCACTAATAGAAAGAGCGTCGTTTTCTTCATCTGTATCATTGCCAAGTACGTTAATATTTGTTGCTGCAGCATCTTCTAAAATAGTCGCTGAGTCGGGGTTAGCAACAGGTGCATCGTTAACTGCTGTTACCGTTACCGTAAGCACACCTGCGGCGGTAGTCGTGCCGTCAGTAAGTGTGTAATTTACAACGGCTTGGCCGTTAAAGTTTGCCTCAGGTGTGTAAACTAGGTTACTGCCAGACACCGATACTGAGCCGGTGCTTGCACTTGCTGTGCTAATAGCAAGGGGGTCGTTGTCTACATCTGTGTCGTTAGCTATCACGCTAATACTCGTTGGCGCAGCATCTTCTAAAATGGTTGCGGTATCAGGGTTTGCTACCGGCGTATCATTAACAGAGGTAATTGTTACTGTAAGTACCCCAGAAGCACTTTGCGTACCGTCGGTTATTGTATAGCCGACTGTTGCAGTGCCATTATCGTTTTCTGCAGGGGTATATTGAATTTGAGAATTTACAATTGAGACACTACCAATATCACTGCTAGCAGAGCTAAGAGTTAAGGTATCACCATCTATGTCTGTGTCGTTACTTAATACATTTATTAAGGTAGCAGTAGCGTCTTCTGTAATGGTAATGCTATCGGCATTTGCTATGGGTGCATCATTAACTGGCGAAATGGTTACTTGTAAATTAGCCGTTGCTTCTGCGCCGTTATTATCGGATACACTGTACGATACAATTGCCACGCCATGGGTATTAGGTGCAGAGCTATACTGAATTTTATTATCAACAATGCTGGCTGAACCAAATTCGGTGCCAACACTTGTTATAGTTAAATTGTTACTGTCTATATCAGTATCGTTGGCAAGCACATCAACTAAAATTGGCGATGCATCTTCTTGCATTGCGGCGCTATCAGCCACCGCAATGGGGGCATCGTTAACCGGTATAATAATGAGGGTGGCTATTGCGCTACTTTGAGCTGGCGTGCCATCGGCAATGCCATCAGAAATCGTATAGTTTAGGGTTACTTCACCAAAGTAATTGGGCTCAGGTGTATACTCAATTTTATTGTTTACAATGCGTGCGCTGCCGATTGTATTTGTAACATTAGTAAGGGTAAGTGTATCGCCGTTGGCATCTGTATCGTTTTCTAATACGTTTAACAAAGTAGCTGGGCTGTCTTCTAATATCGTATATTCATCATCATTAGCTTCAGCAGGGGAGTTAGACCCTGTTTTACTTAACACAACTTGTGCTGTGGATGTTAGCCCTTGTTCATTTGAAACTGAATAAGTAAAACTATCAACATCTAATGCATCTGAATCGGGTTGATAGGAAAATGACCCATCAACGTTAAGTGCCAAAGTACCGCTTTGTACGTTAACTACGGGAGTGGTGTTAACGGTGAGATTACCTGGCTCTATGTTTACATCGTTTTTAAGTAAGCCATTTTCAGCTGAAATAACCAATGTTTGATTATACTGAAATTGGTATTCATCATTTTGGGCATTAGGGGTATCAGGCTTGCTATTTATTGTGAGTGTTGCCGTTGCAGTGGCCGTGGCACCGAAATTGTCGATCACTTGGTATTGAAATTCATCGATACCGTAGTAGTTAGCATCAGGAATATATGAAAAACTACCATCGGTAGCCAATTGCAATTGCCCATGGGCAGGTGAAACAATATAAGTATCATCAATGATGAAAGTATCATTATTAGGGTCTGTGTCGTTAGCAAGTAAACCCTGGCTTGCATCAACTACAAGTGTGGTATCTTCA
This sequence comes from Pseudoalteromonas sp. S2893, assembly GCF_005887105.1. NCBI lineage: Bacteria > Pseudomonadati > Pseudomonadota > Gammaproteobacteria > Alteromonadales > Pseudoalteromonadaceae > Pseudoalteromonas > Pseudoalteromonas sp. S2893. Next base: position 162,213 of record NZ_PNCY01000016.1, read on the forward strand.
TCTACACTATAGCTATCGTTTGCAGCAGTAGGCGGGCTATTTTGATCCAGTGCATTAATTGTAACACTTGCAATAGCCTCAGCACCTTGAGCATCAAAAATACGGTACTGAAAACTATCAGTGCCTTGCATATTTGCACTACCTACATATTCAAAGCTGCCATCAGCAACAAGTGTGAGAGTACCCTTACTCGGTAGGCTAACAGGCGTTGTATCTAGAGTGAGTAGATCTTGGTCTATATCGCTGTCGTTATTTAATAAGCCGGGGGCGCCAACTAATAACGTTCCGGCAGCACTTATATTGTATGTGTTATTAAGGGCTATGGGGGCATCGTTTACAGCATTAATCGTTATTTCTACAATACCGGTATCTGTCATCCCAAGTTCATTAATTACTTGGTAACTAAATGCATCAATGCCGTTAAAGTTAGCTCGTGGGGTATAAGTAAAATCACCGCTTTCGCTGAGTGAAATACTGCCATGCTGAGGTGTAACTAAAGGGGTTGTGTTTATATATAGCTCCCCTTGGTACTCATCAGTGTCGTTAGTTAAAACGTTGCCTTGCAAGGCTTGATCTTCATTAACTAAAAATTGATCGTTTACCGCTTTTGGCGCAAAGTTTAGCTCTCCTCCTTGCGGTGCTACGTTAATTAATTTTGCAAAGCCACTTTCACCACTGCCATCTACACCAGTTATTAAAACTTGATAGCTTTTATCAGCTAATAGGTTGTCTACACTAAAGCTAGAGCCAGATACGCTCAAAAACTGCTGGCCATTTTCTAGCGTATTTATATTGCTGGTGGTAATGCCTGCTTCGGTTGCTAAGTAAATATTGTAGCGGTTTAAGTTTTCGTTTTCTTGCCACGCTAAATTAATCGTTTGGCCGTCTCGCTGTGCAGTTGTGCCTTCTATTGGGTAGGGTTGCCAATTAGCCGTCACTGCGTCTGCAAGTACCTGGTTGTTAAGGCTATCGGTGATCCATATCTCTAAACGCAGATCACCAGGGTCAACGCCATAAAAGTAAGGGCTCAACCCTATAACCGACTGCTCGAAATCTGTTCCACATGCTTGTGTGCAAAGTGCTAGGCTTTTATTTACACTTGGTAGTACTAAATTTACTGCGCTAATGCCATCGGGATCAGACACGCTAAGTAAAAAAGTGATATTGCCTTGTATCACTTCATTAGTTTGCGAAAGAGTTATTGTAGCCTGAGAGTTTGCAACCGTTGTGCCTACAACCCCTCTGCTAGAGGCCACGGCACCCGACACCTGTGTTTTAGTAACAACAGAGTCACCCGTTATACCTGTAAGGTTTATCGGTGTAGCAGAAGGGGTGGGTGTAACTTGTTCTACAGGTAGCTGTTCTGAGTCTTGTTGAGCTGTCTCATCGGAGCCTCCACACGCACTAAGCAAAAAAACCATTGAACCGAGCAAAAAAAGGTTCTTTGCTGTCATTCTACATACTCCAATAAAAAGCTTTATATTCAAGTTACTTAACCTGAATACTAGTTAAGAAAATTATTACCCACAGTGCAGGTTACTTAAGGTTCTAATCTAAAGTCGCCACCGGCATTTACAGCAGGGTTATTAATTTCACTAAGGCTAAAATCACCCGTGATGGTATCTATGTCATTTAAAAACACAGCATCAATTTGGCCAGTTGCTTTATTGTTATTATGAGAAGCAAATGTAACGGCTAAATCTAGTTTGGTTAAATCGATTAAGCCGCTGTAAGCTGCATACCAGTTGCCGCCAGCATCATTAAAGCTAATTTCACCATCGGGAACTGTGCCGTTATCAAAATCTACCGACATAGACATAGAAAAATCACTGACCTCTCCTAGGCTCGACGACACATCAAAGCTGGTTGCTTGGTAATTAAAAACACCTTGGCGCTGCGCGATTTGGTCAATTAAGGTTGCATCATTTACCGCCTGAAATTGCTGCTGAGCATAAACATCAGTTATTGATATATCGGCATCTGTCGTTTTTTCTGAAGTATTGTTTTGTACTATTGATTGCTGCTCTGTTGGTTGCTCAGCACTTGTGTCATCACTAATAGTCGCTATGGTTTGGGTAAAAACAGCAGGTGCCTGAGTTGTTTTAATCACGCGCCCTAATGAAGTAACCTGCGCAAAAGAAAAAGGCTCATTACTTCCAAGGGATACAACGCTTTGATCTTCTAGTGTTAAATCTATTGCACCATCCCAAACTGCTACATACATATCACCATCTATAAGCTGTAGTTCAAAATGGGTACCGCGAATACCAATTGATCCAACCGGTGTTTTAACACTGTATGCGCCACCATTTTTTTTAATAACACCCGAAATAGAGCGTAGCCCGCCTTTTATTAGCTCAATAGAGGCAGAGCCTTGCTGAGTCATTGTATTAAACTCATAGTTAGCAATATTTAGCTCAGAGTTTTCTTTTAATGCTATTAAGCCGCCATCAGACATTGAAAATTGCGCTTTGCTTTTTTCGCCAGTCGTTATTTTATCAACGCCATATACCGTGTCGCGTCGCTTAAGTGTTCGTTGTTGGGCGGATTCGGCATCTGTAGCAAGTACAGCGCCCCGAGCTAAAATAGTTTTTCCTGCAACAGTTGTGCTCGCTTGAGAATAAAAACTCACACAAAGTAAGGTGGTTAATACCGGAATTAAATGTTTCATAAGTACCTTAATTAGAATGAGTAACTTGCGCTTATATTGGTATCAAAGCGATCGTATTCGAACAAAGAAATATCACTGGTTTTGTCTTGGTAGTTCAATGCTAATTGCAACGCTAAACTTTTATTAACTAAGTAGCGTAACGAGCTAGAAAGTATCAATAGGTTATCGCTTCGCTCTTGAAGAAATAGCGGGTGCTCATCCTGATATTCAATCCATTGATACCCCGTTTGTGCAGAGACTTGCCATTGTTGGCTAAGTAATGCATTTATTTGGTAATAAATTCCGCTAATGCTTCTTGCATTAAACTCACCTTCGTCAATGTTAGCGCTTTCATTTTTAAAGTTTGCGCTAACGCTTTGGTACCATTTTTGAGATAGATAACTTGCACCTATATTAAGAGTGTAAAAGGAGTTATCTAGTTTCTCGTCAAATGTATTATTCATAAGGCCAATTGATAGCGCTCCAAATACACTTAATTGTTTATCAAATTGGTAACTAGCTCCACTTGTTAATGATGTCTCTGTTCTGTATAGCTCGCCATCTAACAGTAAAGGCGTAATACCAGCTTGCAAATACCACAGGGTATTATCATTTATCTTTTGTTGGTATCGACCTGATATATTGGTATTAATACGGTCGTATTCAGATAGCTCATTAAATTTATACCAATCGGTATTTACACCTAAAGCAAAAGAGCTTCGCTGGTCAATGGGGTGAAAGTACCGCCCTTTATAATTTAGCTTTATATAATTATCGTCGGTGCTTTTACTTTCTGGTGATAGTAAAAACTCACCCAAATTAGGGATTAAAATTGTATCCTCAGAGGTGCCTGCATTAACGTTACCATCTACACCATATGCAAGCTCAATGCTCTGATCATATGTACGCTCTGTTAAGCGCTGCTTGTTCTGTGATGTTGCTAATAAAGAACGAGCCGCTTTTTTTACACCTTCTGGTGAAGTATCAGTATTAATTAATAAAGTCGCTTGAGCGTTAGCTGCAGGTAAATTATTGGCAGCAATATAAGATTTTACTAAATATAAACGTGCTTCATACCACTGTGGTTTTGCTTCTATTACTCGCTCAAAAGCAAATACCGCCGGAGCAGAAAGACCAGAATTTAGTGCTGAAACCCCAAGCAAATAGTCAAAGTCAGGTTCGCCCAAATATTTATAGTTTTTTTGACTGCTTTTGTATGCTTCATCAAATTGCTTTTGCGAAATTAAATATTGCAGTTCACCAAGTAGCTTTACATAGGAAATATTATTTTGAGCTTTTGCATTCAAACTAGCAAAAGAAAGGTAACCAAGTAATAAAATAAAAATAGCGTGTTTGATCATGCTCGTTAGAATATCCCAAGAAGAAGTGGTGGTTTGCTAATACTAAATGCTATTAAACGTTAATAAGGTAGCACTTTCTGTTTATATGTAAAGTATATTGGTGCATTATTGTGCGATTGTAAACAGCAAACTAATTAGTATCTGATCAAGTAAGATATTCGGTAAATTAGATAGATGAGTAAGTTTAGATTGAAAAAACGAACGGAGGATAAAACAGGAACAAAAGGAAAAGAATGGGGCGATTGACGGGGCTTGAACCCGCGACAACCGGAATCACAATCCGGGGCTCTACCAACTGAGCTACAACCGCCACTACACACCTCGTTTGGTGTGGCGCGCATAATACATAATATTATAAATGTTGTGAAGCCTAAAATTAAAAAAAATCAAAAAAAATAAATATTTCATAAAATTGCCCACTAATCAGTAAAGGTTCATAAAGAGTGTGTAGCGTAATAGCGCTGACAATAAAAACTATTTTGTAGTGATAATTTACTATTTAATGAGAATAAAATGTAAATTAATGTATACTCACTTGCGGGAAATTGCTTAATAAAAACTATTTGGAGTTACTATGGATTCAATACTTACTTGGCTAAACGAAAACTCAGGCCTAATTTTACACTACGGTATTCAAGCAGTTATTGCGCTTGTTATCTTTTTACTTGGTAGCCGTATTGCCAAGTTTTGTGCAGGTTTAACAGAAAAAACATTCGATAAAAAGAAAGTTGATAAAGCTGTAGGCTCATTTGTATCGAGTATAGTTTATGCCATCGTATTTGCTGCCACTATTTTAATGGCACTTTCGCAAATCGGTATAGAAACAACCTCGTTTATTGCTATTTTAGGTGCGGCTGGCCTAGCTGTTGGTTTAGCGCTGCAAGGTTCGCTGTCTAACTTTGCATCTGGCGTACTTATTATATTACTTCGTCCATTTAAATCAGGTGAGTTTGTTGAAGCTGGCGGTAAAATGGGCACAGTTAAAAAAATTGAAATATTCTCTACAGAGCTTCGCACCCCAGATAACAAAGTAATTATCGTACCAAATTCACAAATTATGTCTGGTGCTATTACTAACTTCTCGCGTGAGTCTACTCGCCGTATCGATTTAGTAATTGGTGTAGGCTACGATGCTGATTTACGTAAAACAAAAGAAGTATTACAGTCAGTGCTTGACGCAGAGACTCGTTTACTTAAAGATCCTGCATATACTGTTGCAGTTTCTGAACTTGCAGACTCAAGCGTAAACTTTATTGTGCGTCCTTGGGTAAACTCTGGTGATTACTGGCCAACGTACTGGGCATTATTAGAGAACATTAAAATTGCATTAGATGATGCAGACATTACAATCCCATTTCCACAAATGGATGTACATTTACACAAGCAAGACTAATACAAATCCGCAATAATACTTAATCATTTTGCGGGGTTAAACGTGTCGCTTACTGCGTTAAAAAATTCTCATTTAGAACAACTAAATAGCGAATTTTTTGCCTGGCTATCAACACGTTTTTCCAGCCTCAAAATAGATTACTTAATTAAGCGAATTAGTATAATTTTTAGGATTAAATAGGTTATTTTTAATGAAATTAAAGCTTTTAACACTGTTAGTTGCAGCATCTGCTGCAACTAACGCATTCGCTGAAGACGCAGAGAAAAAAACGTGGGAAGTAACAAGCGAGCTAGGTGCTATTGTCACTAGTGGTAACACTGAAACTACAACGTTAAAAGGCGGTTTAAAGGTATTACATCACCTAGAAAACTGGAATAACGAGTACAAAATCGACGGCATCTATAAAGAAGATGAAGTAGAGGATGACAACGGCGACAAAGACAAACAGCGTACGAACGAAAAGTACTCTGCATCTGCGCAAGGTAATTACAAATTAAATGAAAAGAATTCTCATTTATTCATTTATGGTTCACACGTTTCAGACTACTTTGGCGCGTATAGAACTGAATCTGTAATTTCTGCTGGTTACGGCTTACGTTTAATTGACCAACCAGATATGTGGTTAAATGCAGAGTTTGGTCCGGGTTACAAATTTTTTGAATACTCAGACGACAGCACGCAAGTTGATGACGACGGTAACCTACTTGCAGGCGAAAGCGACAGTGAAGTAATTGCTTTAGGTAAACTTGATTACAACTGGCAGATTTCAGACAGTGCACGTTTTACTCAACTTGTATCAGTTGAGTACGGTGACTCAAACACCAAAACGCGTTCAGAAACTGCATTGCTAGCAAAAATAAATGGCTCGCTGCAAATGAAAGTCGCTTTTAATGTTACCAACAACTCAGATGTTGCTGATGACGAAGAAAGCACAGATACAGAGACATCATTAACGTTAGTTTACAGTTTTTAACCAAAAACCGTATTTAATGACATTTAAGTGACAAAAGGGACGAAAGTCCCTTTTTTATTTGTTTAGATTTAATGTATTATAGCCACCAATTTTGGTTGTAGACCTAGGGATATACCTACTCGTGAAAGTTTTTACACAATTTTTTAGTGCTTTTATTCTACTTTGTAGTTTTAGTACCATGGCTTTTACGCCAACGGCCTCACAAATTGAGCAATTTAAAAAGTTGCCAAAAGCCCAGCAAGAAGCCCTAGCGAAACAATACGGTGTAGATATTTCTACGATCACCGGCGCTAATCAATCAAATGACGCAGACTCAAATGAGCAGCAGTCAACTATCGGCGAACGCCCAGAAAAAGAACAAGAAGACTTAACTGACGAAGAGCGTTTTAAGCCAAAAACAGAAGAATTAAAGCCTTACGGCTACGAGCTTTTTGCCGGTGAACCCACCACATTTATGCCTAGTGAAAATGCAGCCGTACCTGATACTTATATAGTAGGTCCAGGGGATCAACTAAAGATTAACTTTTACGGGAAAGAAAGCGATAGTTTTGATGTAACTGTTGACCGTGAAGGGCGTATTAGCATTCCCGATTTAAGCCCTGTAGAAGTAGCAGGCTTAACATTTGCCGAAATTAAAGAGCTAATAAAAGTAAAAGTTGAGCAAGAAGTGATAGGCGTAAAAGCCTTTGTATCACTGGGCCAACTGCGTAGTATGCGCATACTTGTATTAGGTGAGGCCTACAAACCAGGCAGTTACAGCGTATCGTCTTTAACAACCGTATCACATGCTTTGTTTGTAAGTGGTGGTGTGTCTGAAATTGCTTCACTGCGTAACATACAAGTAAAACGCGCGGGTAAAACAGTAGCTAATTTCGACCTTTACGATTTACTAATCAATGGCGATAGCAGCAACGATATAGTACTAAAGCCTGGCGATGTTGTTTTTGTACCACCAGTAGGTGCCCAAGTTACTGTAGATGGCTTAGTTAAACGCCCTGCAATATTTGAACTTAAAAAAGGCGAAACAGCTAAGCAGTTACTCACTATGGCAGGGGGCCTAAGGCCGGGTGCTTATGCTAAAAATGCAGTGGTAGAGCGTTTCAATTTTGATCGCAAAGAAGTGCTATCAGTAGATTTTACTAAGCCACAAATTAACTACATCCCGCAAGATGGCGACCGTGTACGCTTTAATTCTGTAAGCTCACAATACCAAAACTCTATCAGCTTAATTGGTGCTGTAGCGCGCCCAGGGAATTACCAATGGTATCAAGGTAAGCGTATTTCTGATGTTTTAAAATCAGTACGTGGCGATTTGTTGCCACAAGCAGATTTAAGCTACGGCTTAGTTATTCGCGAAATTAACATAAATGGTGATATAGAAGCGCACCAGTTTGATGTAGCACAAGCAATTATTAAAAACCCTGAAAACAATTTAGCATTAAAAGCTAATGACAAAATCATAGTATTTAGCCGCTTTGAAGAAAAAGAAGCTGAAAAATCAGCACTTGCTAATATGGCGTTGAGCCAAGAGCAGCAAGAACAACAGCTTAAAGCTGAGCAATGGCATACATATCAGCAAAAAGAGTTTGAAAAATACATCGGTATAAACCAAGAAGAAGAGGAGTTTATTTTTGAAGAAAATAAAGCCCTTACTATCGCCGAAATTTCAAAACGTAAAGCAAAAGAAGAAGCCGAGCTAGAGTTAAAGCCTGAAGATTACGCTTTATTTAGCCGCCATAACCTTTTAGCCCCCATTATTGCCAAATTTAAGCAGCAAGCCTCAGTTGAGCAGGCTATGCAGCTAGTAGAAATTAGCGGCAACGTTACATTCCCAGGTGTTTACCCGTTAATGGTAGGCGGTGATGTACGTGATTTAGTAACCGCAGCAGGTGGCTTGCTAGAATCTGCCTACGTAAAACAAGCTGAGATTACGCGTATTGTTGCAAGTGACGCGTCTAAAATAGAACACTTACGTTTAGACCTTGAAAGTGCAATGCGTGGTGATTTACAAAGCAACATTACATTGCAAAGTAAAGACAGCATTAACGTATTCGCTATCCCAAATTGGCAAGAAAACGTAAAAGTAGAGCTTAAAGGTGAGCTAAGGTTCCCTGGTACATACACAATTCGCCGCGGCGAAACACTAACTGAGTTACTTGAGCGTGCAGGTGGCTTCTCAGAGTTTGCAGAACAAAAAGCAGCTGTATTCACCCGTGCCTCAATTAAAGAACAAGAACAACAACAGCTAGCTCGCTTATCAACCGAGTTACGTCGTGATATTGCATCAAAGAGCTTTCAAAACTCAGTAAGTAGTAATTCACTTTCTTATGATGAAATGAATAAGTTATTAAATGACTTAGCGAGTGTTGAAGCGGTAGGGCGTTTAGTTATCGACTTACCACTTATTGTTGAAAACAAACAAAACTTAGTGCTTCAAGACGGCGATGTTTTATATGTGCCAAGTAAGCGTGACTCTATCAGCGTAATAGGTGAAGTTAATTACTCTACCTCTCATTTATACAAAGCAGGTATAAGTGTTGATGAATACATTGATTTAAGTGGTGGCCTTAAAGATCGTGCTGATGAAGACAGTATTTACATAATTAAAGCAAATGGCTCAGTAAAAATACCAAACACAGGCGGCTGGTTTGCGGCTAATAACTCAGAGCAGTTAGAACCTGGTGATACAATAGTAATACCAATGGATGCAAGCCATATGGACAAACTAACGCTTTGGAGTACTGCAACGCAAATTGTATACCAATTAGGTGTGGCAGTAGCGGCTATAAGCGGTATCTAATATTTATAGAGGCGTCAGGAAGATAATGACTTTATTTGAAAAACGTTTTCTTCTTAACGCTTCAGTATACTCTCGTGTTTAAAGCGCACCTGTAGACGTAGTATTAAACCGCGTAAATGCAACGGTAGGCGGTCTATTTGTTGTTATTGGGGTCGGGTAGCACGAAAAGCTCCTAGCTCTAATACACTAACTAGACGTAATATTCATTTTGTACAATTTTGATAGCTAAACTTATGAGATTTAGATGGAAAACAACTCAAATAACCTAAAGCAAGCAAATGGTTCAGTGACTGATAATATTACCAATGATGAGATAGACCTTCGTGAGCTATTTACCGTTATTTGGCAAGGCAAGTTGATAGTTATTGCTTTAACTACTTTATTTGCTGTGGCATCAGTTTTTTACGCTATTAGTCTTCCGAATGTTTATAAATCTGAAGCGTTATTGGCACCAGCAGAAGCTCAGCAGCAAGGTGGTTTAGGCGCATTGGCAAGCCAGTTTGGCGGTTTGGCAAGTTTGGCTGGGGGGAGTTTGGGGGGCGGCTCAATAAATAAAGCACAGCTTGCGCTAGAGGTGATTAAATCACGGCAGTTCGCAGCCAATTTTATAAAAAAGCATAAAATCTTACCAGATTTAATGGCTATTAATGAGTGGCAACATAAAAATAATACCATCACTTATGACGATGAACTTTATGATAAAGCCAACGATAAATGGGTTCGTGAAGTTAAAGCTCCTTACCAGTCAAAACCATCAATGCAAGAAGCTTTTAGTGTCTTCGGCGAAGTAATGAGAGCTAATGCAGACGAAAAGACTGGAATGTTCATCATATCAGTAGAACATCAATCTCCTTTTATCGCAAAGCAATGGGTCAGTTGGCTAATTGAAGATATTAATTTAGAAATGAAAACCCGTGATGTTGAAGAAGCTAATCGAAGTACTGAATTTTTAATGCGTCAATTGAAGCAAACCCAAGTCGCAGATATACGTACAGTTTTATATAACTTGATAGAAGAACAAGCAAAAACAATTATGTTCGCTAATGTACGTGATGAATATGTATTTAAAACTATTGACCCAGCTATAGTACCCGAGAAAAAATCAGCCCCTCAACGCGCACTCATTTGTATATTAGGTGCTCTTTTAGGCGGTTTTTTTGGAGTCATCATAGTGCTTATTAGATTTTATATTCCTAAGAGCAAATAAGGTGATTGAATCATCTTTTAATTAGAATCTAAAAGCGAGTAATTACAATGTTATATAAGATGCTATGGAATTTGAGAATAGCTAAGTAAACTATTCAGTATGGGAGTTTTGTCGCACTAATTATATAGTATAATTACTCTTTAAGAACTTCTTATTTATTTTGCACCTAGCATTTTAGGCTTTGTGTAACTTTTTCAGTATTGAAAGGTTAGAAATGCTTATTTACGCTTTATTATTTTTGTTTCTTTGTAGTTTTATCTATATAGAAAACATTAAAATAGACAAAACAAGAACATTGAGCCTAGGTGTCAAAAGTACTCTTTCACTAGTTATAGCAACTTGTTTAATTGTCATATCAGCTGTCCGTTGGCATACAGGACAAGATTTTGCTACGTACTTAGCTATTTACAATTATATTCCTTCCATATTGAGTGGAGATGATATTTTCCGTGGATATGGCAACATAGAACCGGGTTTTAAACTCTTAACTGCGGTAGCAAAAGCATTTGATTCGCACGTGGTTTATTTTGCTCTATGTGCCGCTTTAAGCTTATTTCCGTTATGCTTAGGGCTAAAAAAATTCAATAAATATCATCAGATTACATTGTCTTATGGGATTTTGATTTATTTTTGTTTCTTTTATATAAATTATAACTTTAACGCCATGAGGCAAGCTATTACTATGGGGTTCTTTATTTATAGCATTCCCTATATATATGAAAATAAATCGCTAAAAGTTCTTTTTATATCCATATTTTCAGCCCTCTTTCATTCTACTGGCCTCATCATACTGATTGGCTACATTGGTAGTCGCTTCTTTTTGATCAACTCTTATAAAAAGTTCTCACTTGTTATTTTGTTATCTTTTATAGCTTATAAAATTGATATCTTGACTCGTATTTTCATGGTGGTGGGTGTTAATGTAACTCGCTGGCAAGATTTATGGGGCGAGGTTAGCTTATCTTCTATTATACTACGATTGATAATAATAGGTGTGCTTATCTTTCCTAAGCCTATATTTAAACAAGGAAGGTTAGCAGCTCTATTATTTACACTTTATATGTTTGGCTTTTTTATATATATGGCATTAGGTAGTGTGGATATGATGGCTGCTAGATTCAATATGTTCTTTAGAGTACTAGAGGTGCTTTTGATTCCGTTATTAATTGCTAGCTATAATTTTAAAGTTAACAAATATGTTCAATTTTTATTTTTATTAGCTATATATGTTTTAGTTTTATATGTAACAGCTTCAACAGAAATAAATAATTATAACTTTTACTTTTAAGTTATTAAAAAGGTTAAACACAGAGGGTTATCATGGTATCAGTTATTATTACCACCAAGGATAGAGTTGAATTTTTAAAGAGAGCCGTTAAAAGCGTTGTAGATAATGATAAAAAACCAGATGAAATAATCATAGTTAACGATGGGGGGGCTACTATTTATCTCTCTATGCTAAATATAGATGATAGCGCTGAGATTGACTTTACAATCATTAACCATTCTAAAAGCTTAGGCGGTAATGTTGCTAGAAATAAAGGGGCAGAAGTATCAAAAGGAGAGTTTTTATTTTTTTTAGATGATGACGATGCATATACTCACGATAGTATCAGAACTAGATTAGAGCAATTTAATAACCAAGATGTAGGTTTAGTCTATACAGGTAAAAAATTTGTTTATAACGACGATTTAACTTCAATTGTTAGAGAAAACCACCCAAAACATAAAGGCTCTTGCTTCGAAAATCTTCTAAAATTAGGTAATATCATTGGTTCTACTTCATGTGTGTCTGTAAGAAGAAAGTTTTTTATTGAGGCAGGTATGTTTGACGAGAAGCTGAAGGCTTCGCAAGATTATGATTTATGGATAAGAATAGCCAGGCTATCTCTAGTGGCTCACAATAATGCTTCATCTTTATTGTACACAATACATAAAAGCAATACTCAAATAAGTGGCAATTATATGAAATACTTAGAGGTCAGCGATTATTTAGCAAATAAATATGAAGCTTCTTTAACAAGTTTAAATTTATATGATTCTTTTTTAGCAGCTAGATATTTAAGAGTCTCTCTTGCGGCATCAAGGAAAAAACCCTTAATTAGGTTTAAATATGCAGTAAAATCATTTGTTAAAAGACCCTCTCTTAAAGCCGCTTTTATGTTACTACCAGTATCAATTACTAGTTACTTTTATAAGTTATCTTGATAATAACGCTAAAGCAATGCTTTATATAAATTGTTATGATCAACATAATATATAAGATTAAATTACTATTTTTGGCAAAGGTTGTTCAAAAATACATCAAGTTGAAAATGCCGTCTTACTACACACTAATTAAGAGTTAATATGCACCTTATCTCAATTATTACAGCGACTTATAATTCTAGTTCAGAATTGCTCGAAACCTATAAGTCTATATCCTCACAAACGCTAGATAATTGGGAATGGTTAGTAACTGATGATTGCTCGTCTGATTCAACATATCAATTGCTGCAAGAGATATCTAAAAAAGACCAAAGAGTAAAAGTCTTTAAAAATGCGGTTAATTTAGGTGCTGCTGTAGCCCGTAATAGCTCACTGAGTCATGCACAGGGCGACTTTATAGCGTTTATTGATAGCGATGATTGTTGGCTTCCTAATAAGCTTGAAAAGCAAGTTGCTTTTATGGGGGATAGCATTGATTTTTCTTTTACTGCTTATGCCTTAATAGATGAACGTGGAGAGTCAATAGGTAAAACAGTAGATGCAACGCAAACTGGCTTTTTTACTTATGAAGACATGCTAAGAAAAAAAGCAACCTTAGGTTGCTCTACAGTAATGTTAAGGCGTAATGCTTTTTCAGATATTACTATGCCATTGCTAAGAACAGGTCAAGATTATGCAACATGGCTAAAGTTATTAAAGTCTGGGAAAAACGCGCACCTATTAAACGATGTACTAACGAACTACAGAATAATGCCTAACTCTATTTCTAGAAACAAATTAAAAAAAGCCAAACGGCAGTGGCAAATTTATCGTGAAGTAGAAAAGCTTCCTTTTATAAAATCTGTAATTTGCTTTACATTTTATGCATGGAGAGCTGTATTTCGTACAGCGTGACGCTCGTAAAACCTTAGCGATTAAATTTTCACTCGTGAAATAGGCCTTTAGTTCTCACTTTCATTCAATGCTTGTTCAGAGTTCAGCTTTAGAATAGTGAAGTACTGTATTGCTAAACAAATAAATGAATAATAAAATCTATCTGATGTGTTCGTATCATGGCACAACTATTTAATTTTACTCATTATTGTTTAGAAAGGTTCTAAATAATCCAAATTACTTAGATGCGTTAGTTGTTAATTTAAAGTTGTTTTAATTCAATGGTTTATATTAAATCAAACTGTGTGCACGCGAGCGTATTTAGGGAAATTCTTACTTTAGCTGTAATTATTTAAAAATTCAGAAGGCACTTTTTTAAAAGTGTTTTAATCAACTGAAATAACCAGATTAAGTTAACTTAGCTAGTTAACACGGAACTTTATATGATTTTAGATCTTCTATTTACTTTTATTATAGCATTCGCAATGTTATTTCTGATGCGTAAAGTGGCACGTAATATTGGCCTTGTAGATATACCCTCTGGCAGAAAAGCCCATACCGGTAATATTCCACTGGTTGGTGGCGTGGCAATATGTATTACTATTGTACATTATATTTATTCACACCCCGGCATGATCAATCACGAAAACTTATTTATGCTATGTATAACCGCATTAACAGCAATAGGTGTGCTCGATGATAAGTACGATCTGAGTGTAAAGTTCAGAATGGCCGTTCAAACGGGTATTTCAATTTTTATGATTTACTTTGCTGATGCGCAAATGCAGACATTAGGCAATATGTTTGGGTTTGGAGAAGTAAATTTATTATGGGTTGGGCCAATAATTACAGTATTTGCTGTTATTGGCTGTATCAATGCATTTAATATGGTTGATGGCATAGACGGGCTTTTAGGAGGCTTGTCTATCGTAACATTTGGCAGTATCGCTATTCTATTATTCTTTACTGGTGAACAAAAGTTAAGCTATCTTTGTGTGCTGTTAGTAGTAACTATGATCCCTTATATTATAATGAATCTAGGCCTATTTGGACGTGCCAGAAAAGTATTTATGGGTGATGCAGGCAGTATGATGATTGGCTTTACTGTAATTTGGTTGTTGATTGGTGCCAGTCAAAACCCTGGCAGTCCAATGATTCGCCCTGTAACAGCGCTTTGGTTAATAGCAGTGCCATTAATGGATATGGTCGCTATAATGGTGCGACGAGTGAAACAAAAAAAATCGCCGTTTAAACCTGATAGAGAGCATTTGCATCATATCTGTCAGAGAATTGGTTGCTCTCCAATGCAAACATTGGCATTAATTTGTTTGATCGCTTCAATATTCGCTGGAGTTGGGATGATCGGAGAAGTGTATAATATTCCAGAGTATTATATGTTTTATAGTTTTCTAGCTGTATTTAGCCTATATTTATATGCACTTGCAAACTATTGTAAAGTAATTAACTTTATAAGGTATAAGCTTGGCTTACCTAAGCTTACAATAGAGCAATAAAACTTTTAATATTTTATAAAGCTATAGAACTCTAAAAATTGTATAAATATATGTCCATTCAAATGACACCTAAAGCATGGTGTCATTTGGATTTAATGTTTACCCTCAGGTGCCATATATGTACATTTTGTTCCGTAATTAATTATCACCGCCCTATCTCAATTTTCACCTCGCTGCCCAATACCTCTTTATACTTACCTGTTAATGTGCGCTTTGCATCTTCATCGCCGTGAACAATTTTTATATGACTTGGCTTTTTACGCATACCGGTTACAAATTTAACTAATCCGTTTTGATCCGCATGGGCGCTGTAACCGCTAATGGTATGCACCTGTGCGTTAATTGTAATACGCGTATCGTTTATAAAAACATACCCATTGCGGGGGCCATATTTTTGTATATCGCGCCCCAATGTGCCGCGGCCTTGGTAGCCAACAAACAATACATCGGTTGTTTTGTCAGGTAAAAAGCGCTCAAGGTAATTAACTATTCGCCCGCCACTGCACATTCCGCTGGCAGCTAAAATAATGGCAGGTGTTTGTCGCGACGCTAAATAATTAATAATAGCGATATGCTCGCTATGGGTATCAACGGTGGTTAGGTTTTCAAAGTCTAGCGGATGGCGGCCTTTGGCTACTTTGCGCTTAGCCTCTGCATCCCATAAGTGTTTAAACTTAATATATTGCTCTGTAAAATTGGCAGCCATGGGGGAGTCTAAAATTACATGAATACTTCGCCAAGGCGACCCTTCAGCTGATTGATGTATTAGCTGCTCTAGCTCGTAAAGTAGCTCTTGTGTGCGGCCAATACTAAATGCCGGCACTAACACTACGCCGTTATCTGCTACTGCGCGTTCAATTACATTTTTTAGTGTTTGGGTGCGCTCTTTTCGGCCTTGATGATTTTTATTACCGTAGGTTGACTCTATAACTAATGTGTCGGCCTTATAAGGGGGTTTTGGAGCCGGTAATAGCGGCGTGTAGGGCGCCCCTAAATCGCCCGAAAACACTACTCTATGGCTTTTATTATTCTTTGTATTAATGCCAACATCTATTTCTACATAGGCTGAGCCTAATATATGCCCAGCACGCTGAAACCGCGCTTTAGCTATTTGCTCGTTGGCGCAAGGCAGCTCAAACCAAGTATTAAAATTAACCGCTACTATCTGCTTATTTAGCAAGCTTAGGCAGGCATTTATAATTTTTATATCGCGAGTAACACCTACCTTTAACGCATCTTCAATCACTAGTGGAAGCAAGCTAGCCGAGGCAGGCGTAGTATAAATAGGCCCCTTAAAACCGGCTGCTAATAAATAAGGAATGCGCCCCACGTGGTCAATGTGGCAATGGGTAACAATAAGCGCGGTAATGTGCGCAATATCAAAGTCTATTGATAAATCATTTTTTGCGTCTTCTCCCTGAAAAAGCCCACAGTCTACTAGCACGCTAGTTTTACTATTAATAACTAATTCATGGCACGAGCCTGTTACGCCATTTACCGCTCCGTGGTGAAGTATTTGCATAGGTATCTACATTTAGTTTTTTAAGAGTAAAGTTAAAAGTAGGGCTAAACAGTAATTTAAGCAAAACTTAGGTGTATTGCTATTGAAGGGACCTTGCTTACTTACACACTTAGGCTTTATGCCACGTTAAAATAATAAATTTAGATGCGAGGCAAACTCGCTGCTATTTGTAAGTATTCATTTACGTATCTTTGTCCAATAGGATTTTAAGTAATTAATTTACGAAGAAGGTAGAGGCGCTCAGCTATAGAGCGGTAAGAATATATAATTGCATTTGTTTAATCACCGCTCATTTACTCCTCTTTTTCTTCTCCTTGTGCCATAGGGTTTTAAGTAGTTTATTCACAAAAGGATTAAGAGACGCTGCGCTTTAGAGGGTAACGTTGTAGGCGTTTTGCTTGCTGGCCCACTTAGGCTTTATGACGCGTTATAACAATAAGTCCAACCCCGTATTTTAAGCTTGGTTTAGGTTATATAAACAGCAACGGTTACAACAAATATAATGGCTGCTGTTAACAAAGTAAGTGCATATTTACCTTAAACGGCTATTTGCTTAAGAAACTTAAATTGTTTATAATCAGTTGCTGTTAAAAATAATGTTGTGTTTGTTGCAATTGTGTATGTAGTAAGGATTGCTGTGAAAAGTTGGTATTTAGTTACATGTAAACCTCACCAAGAAGAGCGAGCAGCCATCAACTTACTAAATCAAGGCATTGAAGTTTTTTATCCAAAATTAACCACTGAAAAACTCATCAAAGGCAGGCGAACTGTTAAACAGTCTGCTCTATTTCCAAACTACTTATTTATTTGCTTAGAGTATCAAAACGGTAACTTTTCTGCTGTTAAAAATACGCGCGGAATTAGTGGGTTTGTAACTTATGGCGCTCATTACCAGGTTGTGCCAAAAGGCCTTATAGAACAACTTAAATGTGAGCGCACAGAGTCTGTCGAATCAACAATACCAAAAGCAGGCGATACTGTGAGCGTTCACAACAACGCATTCAATAATATTACAGCAATATATAAAGAGCCTGATGGCGACATGCGTAGTATTTTACTAATTAACTTACTTAATCAAAAAATCGAAGTAAGTGTCGATAATAAAGATATTAGGCAGTAAAGGTTAAAGGTTAAAGGCGAAAGGTTAAAGCGTAGTTGTGCCTTTATACCGCAAAACTAAGTAAATATCAGTACGTAGGAACTGCAACCTAGGGGCGGAAGCGTGTCCGAAGGGCTAGGCAACTTGTAGACGCGCAGCTTGCTGGCGTTTAAAAGCAACGCTTTTAAGTATTTATAAAAATGCGTGAGCAAGCTTCACGCCTACATGGGTTTTCTACTAGACTTATATGTTACTTTGTAGGCGGCTTGGTGGCGCACTTAGGTTTTATGCCACGAAAATAATAATACAAAACACGATATAAATTTTTCTATTAACTCAGAGTGTATATTATTTTTGATAGCTGATAGCTGATAGCTGATAGCTGATAGCTGATAGCTGCAACAAATCGATTCACTCTTGCGCGTAAACATACCTCATGCTTTAATTACATCGCTAAAAAATAAGTACTCACCAAGGTTGGTGAGGAAGCGTAATATTT
>NZ_PNCY01000153.1:0-250 GCF_005887105.1 Pseudoalteromonas sp. S2893
TAAATGGCTGTTCAAACTCTGTTGCGGCTCTTACAGAAGTTTCAAGTAGCAATAATTTGTAGTCACATTGATCAGCCATTTCAGCAACTGAGCAATGTAATTATGAGCCAAGAGCGATTGTTTTTATGTTTCGGACAACTTAACTTTAGAGAAATCCTCTCCCCACGACTAACGATAAAAACAAACCTAATAAATGAGAAATCCTAACTTCTAGACTTAGCGTACCCTTCTTTTACAGCAGAAGATTGGC
>NZ_PNCY01000154.1:0-283 GCF_005887105.1 Pseudoalteromonas sp. S2893
GTTATTCGCGAATGTATGGCGAGTTTTTTAAAAGGATTAGTTAGAGTAGTAAACGATAAAGCGCGTTAATCCACCTTATTAAGGGCAAGCATGCTTGCCCTGCAGATTCTATTTACCGGTATTGAAAAGGGAGCAAGCGGACTCATGATAATCATTCGCCCAAACCAGCAAAATGATTACGCAGAGTTATTAAAAATTGACCACGAATCTGGCCATGGTTTTAAATCTTTGCCGTAATACGAAGAGTTACTGCAATAGAAAATTGACTATTCTGTCTGAGCAT
>NZ_PNCY01000155.1:0-268 GCF_005887105.1 Pseudoalteromonas sp. S2893
CGGTTGCGGCAAGAAATATTGACTGGGGTTACTTCAACGCGCCACCTGGTGAGAAAATCCATGGCGGAGCTGATTTATTGGTAACCCGCACAACCGAAACTTCAACAGGCATGTTAGTACGCTTTAAAAACGGCTTTGAATCTCCGCCGCCCATTCACAACAATCCCTACCGCGGTAACGTTAGTGTAGGGCAAAAGCTAAATGACGACCCAACAGCCGATAAAATGTGGAGGCCAGCCGGTACGTGTTCGACCCAACCAGCAGTTGC
>NZ_PNCY01000156.1:0-336 GCF_005887105.1 Pseudoalteromonas sp. S2893
AATCCACTCTAGCGGGATGGCCTACTGCGACTCCACAAGCTGCGTTAAGAAATAACTAATGAGGGGAGCAGGACAACGATCAAGCTCAGAACCTAGTTAAGGTGCTGGCTGAAAAAGGACGTGTGATTGCACTGCCTGAGGTTCCTATGTTATTAGCTGAGATTAAACCAGAGGATGACAAAGAAATCGACGTAACATGTGATTTCTGCAACCCCTCTTGCTGCAGCGCAGCAAGAGTCATTGGTAGCGACACTTGAAAAACGTTACGCACGCAAAGTTAAGATGAATTGTAGTTAAGACGCTGCACTTTTTGGCGGCCTTATTTTTAAGTCTGGT
>NZ_PNCY01000157.1:0-210 GCF_005887105.1 Pseudoalteromonas sp. S2893
GTTAATTCATTAATTTGAATTTTATGCGTGTTGTTAGATGTGAGTTCATCTTAGCAGGTCTATTATTTAATCGAATTAATTAATTGTCTCTAAGGAGAGATAGCACATGAACAAATTAGCAGGTTTAGATTAATTAGGCACTTTAATTACACTACCGGGCTGAGAAGATACTCAGGAAGTAGAAGAAGCTGCAAAAGATAAAAGCGAGCA
>NZ_PNCY01000158.1:0-244 GCF_005887105.1 Pseudoalteromonas sp. S2893
CGCGTGTAACTCAACTAGCATAAAGAACCATGCCTCGTCTTCCCGGAGCTTACCCCACAGGGAAATAGCGCCAACGTCGTTGCCTATAGACAAACCACCGGTTGGCTGAATCCCACTAAAAACTACTGGTATACTCATGATTTACCTTTACTTTTTAGTAAATTAAAAATTTTAATGCTGTTTTAGGGTTGGTATTATATGTAATAAGTTATAGCATAGTGAATTTGTATTATAATACTAAAAT
>NZ_PNCY01000159.1:0-344 GCF_005887105.1 Pseudoalteromonas sp. S2893
CGCTTACAAATAACCATGCAGGATTAATGCGCGTGCCAAAAAGGCGCCCAACTAAGGTAAGCATAATGCCTGTTAAAACGAGCTGCTCAACCATGCTTTTATATTCCTAACAGACAATTTAATACTTACAGTTGTGAAATATCAAGCGCTTGCCAATGTGGGCAGGGGTTGCGTACTAAGCTATGAACGTCAATTTCAAAGTCGCTGAAAGCGCTGTTTACTTTTTCGCGTTTTAGTACGTGCTCAAAAATACGTCCGGCAACCGTTAAGATAGATTAACGGTCGAAAAGAATAATAGCGCAAGTTTCGTGTCTGTCGTTATACTCGTCAGCTAATATTGTTTC
>NZ_PNCY01000160.1:0-272 GCF_005887105.1 Pseudoalteromonas sp. S2893
AATACAAAGAAAAAGTTGAATCGTCTGATAAAGACCAGCAACAGGATAAACAAACCCTAGAAACATACATACCAAAACTTGTACTCCAGTGTAAAATTTATCTTGCACTTAAACTCTACGCAGAAAATAAAGATGGACTTGAACAAGTTGCAAAAGAGTTTGGGGTACAAGCAGGCTTTATTGTGGCAGTATGGGGCCTTGAATGTAACTTTGGGACATGACAAGGTGGGCATTATGTTATTTAATCGCTTGTGACGATTGGCTTTGGGGGT
>NZ_PNCY01000161.1:0-265 GCF_005887105.1 Pseudoalteromonas sp. S2893
GTAATAAAAATATATTTTAGGTTGTGATATTTATATCATTTACTACAGAGAGGTAATACATTTTTTGACTCAAGGAGTCAGTGAGGAGGTTATCTACCCATACTCAGGCTGGCTATACGCTTTTAGAATTAATGGCATCTATTGCTATTGTGATTAGTGTTATCAAAATTTCTCTATCGGTTAATCATGACTTTTTAGCTAAGAACCGAGCGGACAATCATGTTAGTTTGATCGAAAGAAACATTATTTTTGTGCTCCTATACTC
>NZ_PNCY01000162.1:0-277 GCF_005887105.1 Pseudoalteromonas sp. S2893
ATAATTTCACTCTTTCTTGCTTAGAGTCTAAATCAACAAGCTTTCTAATCCTTTCATCCTCTCGTTTTGTTTCTGATAATTTATTTCTAACAGCAACGAGTTAAATTGATTGACTAGCTAAATCAAATGCTGTGTATTGCTAGCGTATATATCCAAGGAGCTCACCTGAGTGGACCGACGTACCACTGTTATACATGCCCTGTTCTGATGCATCTAATCGACCATCACTGCATGGCTTGAATCAAAGCAAAACAAGCAGGGTGTGGTCTAACGATAC
>NZ_PNCY01000017.1:0-92755 GCF_005887105.1 Pseudoalteromonas sp. S2893
ACTATTATGCTTGTTGAATAATTGCAGTTATCACAAGCTTCATGTTGATTTCCCTGATTGGTTACTAAATTTAGTAATGATTGAGCCAGCCCTTTTAGCTGGCTTTTTTTATGCCTTTAGTAAATGTTACGCCCTACCCCCCACTACCTTTATTCGTTATGATGGCATGTCTCTAAATTTTATAAGTTTATTTTATGTTTACTCAGTTATTAACGCATATAGATTGGTTAAGTGCCAGCGCAGGGCTTGCAACAGGGCTCGTACTATATGGCCTAGTGTCGCTCCCTTCTCGTAATAAATTAAAACAACACATTAGCGAGCAACAGCAACAGTTATCGTTATTACAAAACCAGTACGACAATAAACAGCTGCAATACACCGCCTTATTTGATGAGCACGAGCTGCTCGAGCAATCACATCAAGAGCAACGCGATGAAGCGCAGCATTTTAAAACTCGCTTTAGCGAGCAAGAAAAACAAAGTGTTCAATACAACCATTTTTGGCGTAAAGCCGAAGGCGAACTTAGTGCCTTGCGACAGCAATATAACCAGCGCGATATTGAGCTTAATAATATGCGAACTACGCTTGAGCAAAAGCAGCAAAACTTTACCGAGCAGCTTGCACAAATAGAGCAAAGCAAAAATGTGCTTAAAAAAGAGTTTGAAAACCTAGCTAATAAAATTTTAGAAGAAAAATCGCAAAGCTTTAAAAGCCTAAATCAAGAAAGCATTGAGCAACTATTAAAGCCAGTTCAAGGGGAGCTAAAAGGCTTTAGAGATAAAATGGAATCGATTCACGTTGAAGACTTAAAACAACGTGCTGCCCTTAAAACTGAGCTACTGCACTTGCAAGCTAAAAGCCAAGCTATTACCGAGCAAGCCGATAAACTTAGTAATGCCTTACAAGGGCAAAAAAAGACCCAAGGTAATTGGGGTGAACTGATGCTCGAAAACGTACTCGACAGCGCAGGCCTGCGCGCGGGTACCGACTACAAACGCGAAGTATCGTTTAATACCGAAGACGGTCGACTGCGCCCCGACGTAGTGGTGTATTTACCTCAGGGCCGCCACTTAGTGATTGACGCTAAAACATCGCTAAATGCTTATACTCGCTACGTTAATGCCGAAAACGAGCTAGAGGCTAGCCAAGCGATTAAAGAGCATGTAAATGCAGTTACCGCGCGTATTAACGAGCTTGCCAGTAAATCGTACGATCGTCTCCCAGGTATAAATTCGCCTGAAGTAGTTATTATGTTTGTGCCTATAGAATCTGCATTTGTAGAGGCGCTTAAATATCAAAGCGATATTTACCAACAAGCTATCGAAAAAAACATTTTAGTTGCTACACCAACTACTCTGCTTACAAGCCTTAATATTGTTAAACAGCTGTGGCGCTTTGAAGAGCAAACTAAATACTCTAAAGAGCTGGCGAATCGTGCAGAGCGCTTTTATAACAAGCTCAATGGCTTTTTAACGAGTATGGAAGGTGTTGGCAAACAACTAGACCGCGCAAAAGAAAGCTACGATAAAGCCTTTTCACAGCTTTACCGTGGTAAAGGCAACTTAATTAAACAAGCTTCAGAATTTAAAGAGCTAGGTGTATCGGTTCAAAAAGAGTTACCAAACGAAAGCGTAGAAAAAGCCCAATTAGAGCTGGATTAAGTTCGATTTATCTCTACTGTTTTATACATTAAAAGGAAGGTTAATGGTTTTTCCCTTACTCAATTCGCAAAGGTTAGCGTTAACCCCTATTAGTTATGAGGATAGAGACGCTATTTTTGCTCTTGGTACTGTGGAGCAAAAATAGCGTTATTTAAGTTTTATGGCTGAAAAGCTAGCAAACGCTGAGGCAAAAGTAATTGAATACATAGACGTATATTACGTAGAAACATTATTTTGGGGCGCAAGTTCTCATACTATTGCGGTTGGTTGGCCTCTAGTGCCTGCCAAATTACAAAAGCTTTATATCAATTTTCATGGTAAAGCGCCGCAAAACTAATACAACTTAAGCTCACATGTACTCGCTTACGCCTTCAATACTCCACCTCATTCAATAACTCATTTATTTTTTCATCGCCAATACACTCTCCATTAGACCAACTTGCATTAAGTAGTGTAATTAAATTACCAATACGCTCAGACTTACGCTGTAGCTGCTCAATTAGTGCATTAGCTTCATGTTGTTTTTGAGTGAGGCGCTCAATAATGGCGTTGTGATCTAGCTCCTCATTAGGCTTACGCAGGGAGGGGATTTCTTCAAGCGAAAACCCTAAACTTTGTGCAAACTTAATCATTTTAAGCTGCTCTACACTGGCTTTGTCGTATTGCCTATACCCGTTGTTATTTCGCGTGCCGTGTGGCAGCAGCCCTATACTTTCGTAATACCGTATGGTGCTTGCTGCAATACCTGAGTGCTTAGCTAGTTCACCTATTTTCATTATTGCCTCTACTATAAAAAAGCGGGTTGACCTTAAAGCTGACTTTAAGGTTATAGTGCCTGTAATGTCAATTTATGGTTTATATGTATGTCTGAGTTTGAACAATCTGCTGTATTTACGCCCTTTACCCTACCAAGCGGTTTAACGCTTAAAAACCGAGTAGTAAAAGCCGCTATGGAAGAGAACCTCGCAGAGGCCGACCTAACGCCATCGCAAGTGCTTAAAAATGTATACAACGAATGGGCAAAAGGCGGTTGCGGGTTAATTATTACCGGCAATGTTATGGTTGACCACCTTGCCATGACAGGGCCAGGCGGCCTTGCCCTTGAGCAGAAAACCGATATAGCGCCTTTTGCAGAGCTTGCTCGTTTAGGGCAACAAAACGACTGTAAAATTGTGATGCAAATTAATCATCCTGGCCGCCAAGTATTTAAAAAAATGGGGGGTAAAGCGCTAAGTGCCTCTGATATTGCGCTTAATATGGGTAAGCACTCTCACTTATTTGCCCAGCCAACAGCTATGGATAAAAGCGAGATTAGTGATGTTATCGCTCGTTTTACCCATACCGCGCAACAGGCCGAAAAAGCAGGTTTTAATGGCGTGCAAATACACGCTGCACATGGCTATTTATTAGCGCAGTTTTTATCTCCACTAACTAATAAGCGTGATGACGAATGGGGCGGTAGCCTTGAGAATCGCGCGCGATTATTACTTGAAATAACACGCAGTATTAAAGCGCAATGCAGCGCCGGTTTTTCGGTATCGGTTAAGTTAAACTCAGCCGATTTTCAGCGCGGCGGCTTTGAACCGCATGATGCGCAAGCAGTTGTTAATATGCTTAGTGCATTAAAGCTTGATTTTGTAGAGCTTTCGGGCGGAAGTTACGAAGCACCGGCTATGCAAGGTCAAACAGGCGATGAGCGTACACTTGCACGTGAGGCGTACTTTTTGGAATTTGCCAAAGCAATTAGCGAGCAATCAACCATACCCATTATGACCACCGGTGGCATTAGCCGATTAGATGTGGCAAATAAAGTAATTAGCTCAGGCGTAGCCCTTGCGGGAATGGCGACTGCGCTGGCTTATCAGCCTAATTTAGTTAATGCGTGGCAAAGTAACTCAGTGCAGCCGCGGTTAATGCCGCGCGTTACTTTTAAAGATAAAACCCTTGCAGGGCTTGCCACTATGGCGCTGGTAAAAAGACAAATTCGCCGAGTGGGCCAAGGCAAACGCGTTAAAGCAAATGCCTCGGCTATTTTTACTTTAATAAGTGACCAAATACGCGCTGCAAAGCTTACAAAGCGCTATCGAAAACGCTTTGCAAAAGAGCTAAATTAATTAGCTCTAGTTTAAACTGATATTTTCTATGCCACACTTGAAAGCGTTGATTGATGGGCGTTAGCATATGCCCAGTTAACGCACTCTTGCGCTAAAATAGCGATGGTATCTAGGCAGGTGTCTGGCGAGTGTTTGGCTTGTTCATTTAACACAAGCGGTATTTCGGTACAGCCAAACAACACGCAGTCAGCGCCTTGAGCAAGCATTAAGTCGTATGCCTTGCTTAATAAGTGGCGACCTTTATTTAAATCGCCCGCTTTTACGGCGGTTATGCCATCCATTATGGCTGCTTGTTGCTGAGAGTTTGGTTCAACAAAATCAATATTGTGCTGCTTAAACGCATTTTGATAAATGCCCATATTAAGCGTAGCGGTAGTGGCTAAAATACCAACCTTTTGTTTGCCCGTGGCTTTTACTTGTTTTATAACGCTTTTTACAATGCTAATGGTGTGTACATCGGCATTTTTAGTGAGCGCGTCGTACCAGTAATGTGCGGTATTACACGGAATAACAATACAACTAACACCTAAGCTTGTTAGCTCTTTAAAGCCTTTTTTAAGCTCAAAAAATGGGTTTTCGTCTTCAAGACCCATTAAAAATTTTGTTCTGTCAGGAATTTGCGGGATATTCCTTATAAACATAGGTATGTGCTCTTGATCATTTTTAGCGGGCGATAGCGCAATTACCTGATTCATAAATGAGGCGGTAGCCAAAGGCCCCATTCCACCTAATACGCCAAGAGTTCTAAGCATGATTGCATTCCGGTTATTGAGTTTATAGGCTTAATTTATAGTGTTTTATTTAGTTTGAATAATGCTATTATTTTACCACCCATGCACAAATTGCATAACTAAGTGGTCGCTATGAATATTGAAAGTAAATGGTTAGAAGATTTTTTAACGCTCTCGCACACAAAAAGCTTTTCGCAAGCGGCAAAGCTTAGGCATATTACGCAACCTGCATTTAGTCGGCGTATAAAAGCCCTTGAAGATGCCCTTGGCGCAGCCCTAATCGACCGAGAAAACTTGCCTATTACCCTTACCCCAAGCGGTAAAATATTTCATATAACGGCGCGTAATTTAGTTAACCAAATGAATACCTCGGTTAGCATGCTTGAGGAGTTGTCGGTGCAGCAAAATTATTCTGTAAAGGTCGCGGCCGCACATTCTTTAGCGAGTTTTTTAACCTTACAACTCGCTAACTTTCAAACACAAGATGAGCGCGACATTGTACTTAATTTAGAGGCTATAGACGTAGATAAAGCCACCGAAGCGCTAGAGCAAGGAGAATGCGACTTACTTATTGCCTTTGATAACGAACGCCTTAAACTGCCGCCGTTTAGTCATCAAAAAATAGGTAATGCTAAGTTGTTACCTGTTAGCGCCTGTGACGAGCAAGGCAAAGCCTTATATAACCTAGAAAGCGCAGCGCCTATACCGCATTTAGCCTACAGCCTCGACTCCTACATGGGGCGGCAGTTAGAGCCTATTATATCGGGCGCTAAGCTTAAAAAGGTGTTTGTTTCATCCATGACTGAGCTTTTAAAAGTGCACGCTGTTGCAGGTAATGGTATTGCCTGGCTGCCCGACTACGTTATATCAAACGAGCTTAAAAATAATACCTTGGTAGTTGTCGGGAGTGAGCACCACTGCGTGCCAATAACTTACTATGCTTACAGGTATCATGCGGCTTTGCACCCCGGTGGTGAAAGTGTCTGGAATAAATTAACCGAACTTAATATAAAGTAACTGTAAACCCCCGTTACAGTTTGGCGGTTTAGTGTACGAACCTTTGGCTTAGCATTAAGAGTAAACAGCTATAAGGCAGAATATAAATGTTTATTGGCACTATTTATAAAATTAAACAGTGCCAAAAGCTTAAGTAAGTTTAAAAGCCAAATTTTCCATTATTGTTTTGCCATTGTGACTTAGCAGGAATCGTTTGAATGGTGTCCCAATGTTCTACAATTTTGCCATTTTCAACACGGAATAAGTCATAAAACGATACGTGTTTATTCATAAATGTACCTTCGTTTACTGCTAGTACAAAGTTGCCTTGGCCTAAAATAATATGGTTTTTACTCACGACCATTGGCATGTCTAATTTAGCTAACTCACCCAACGCCTTACCTAAGCCATTTAAATCGTCTGCTATTGCTGGGTTATGCTGCATATACGCGCCTTTTCCATTGCTAATAAAGTCGTTTATTTTTGCCATATTACCGTTAATCAAAATGGTATTCACAAAGCCTTTAACTAGCGCTTTATTAGCGGCTGTTTTATCTAAGTCGGTAATAGTTGTTGCACCATCTAGCTGAGTACGGCCACTTGGATTTGCAGGTGCTATAGCTTGTAGATTATCCCAATGTTCAACAATTTGGCCGTTTTCAAATTTAAAAATATCAAAGCCTACTTTTGGGCCAAAAAAATTGTATTCGGTATGGGTTACTGTGTAGTTACCATCTGCAAAGGCGCGTTTTACTTGTGCTTTTGCACTGCCTTTTGGCAATTGCTGCATTGCTTGTGAAAAACCAGCTAGGCCATCTTTAACGTCTAAGTTATGTTGTGTGTATTGGTTTGGATTTATGTAGCTAATCGCTTTTGTATCACCTGTTTCTATACTTGAAATAACTGCAACAGCTTTATCGGTAATGCTAACAGCTGCTTGATCTGAAGTGTTTTTTCCAACGTTTGCACATGCACTTAAGCTAACAATTGCTGTGGCTAAAATACTGCGAGTAAATAGTGATAGTGGTTTCATTGTAATGCCCTAATATGTTTGTATGCGGGCATTTTATGTAATGTTTAACATTTACAGTAGAGTGTAAATGGGCGCTAAAATGGTAAAAGTCGAACCTAAGCCATTATTATAAAATAGCCTTACTATGAGCTGCCTGAAATTGACTTGGCGTTGCCCCTGTGTGCTTTTTAAAGTACTTAACAAAGTTGCTAGCGTCATCAAAGCCAAAGTCGTAGGCCAGTTTTTGGGTTGTTATATTACTTATAATTAGGCGGCGTTTTATTTCAATTAAGGTAAACGCGTCAATCATTTGCTTTGCTGTAAGGCCGGTACTTAATTTACAAATACTATTAAGGGTTTTATAGGTTGTATGCAGTTTGTTTGCATACCAGTTAGCATCGCGAATAGTTAAAAAGTGGCTTTGTAGCAACTTATAAAAAGTACCCAGTTTAATACTTTGCTCAGGGTTGATATTGTCGTGGCGCAGTTCTGGGCGAAGCCTATGCAATCCTAAAACCAGTGCGCTAAATAAATACATTACAATGAGAGGATCTGATTGTGAGTGCGCAATTTCTATTTTCATTTCGTTAATGGCATTTATTACACGCGCTTGGCTATGTTCATTAAGCTTAAGTAATGGCGTGTGCTGTTGGCTTAAATGAGTTGGCGTGTAATTAGGTAAGCGCATATTGGTATGTACACGGTCTAAAAATGTTTGTGTAAATAATACTACATAACCCGTTGGTTGTTTAGCAAAGTCAAACGCGTGCACTTGGTCGGGTTGTAAAAAAATAAGTGTGCCTGGAACAAACGGGTATTGTATAAAATCAACCATGTGACTCCCAATGCCCTGCTCTATACAAATAATCATATAAAACGAAACTCGGTGCGCCATTTGCGGGTCGTGAGAATGAATATTACGCTGATACAAATCACTCAGAGGTAATATTTCAAGCTCTGCATTTGCCGACTTTTCGTGGTTAAAGCCAATGTTGGGTATGTCCATTCGCACTTATTTTTGATGTGTTTTATAAAGTGTATGTGAGTTAGCTTGGGCTTATCAAGTACATTAGGAGTTATTAACCCACTTTTTATAAGGCTGGTACTTGTCGTACAGTACATTAAAAACGTAGGTGTATATGAGTATAAACACTAAAAATCTTGCCTCTAGCATAATGGCTGTAAACCAGCTTACATTTAAATACCAAGCAATTACGGGAAGCGTTATTACTACCATACCTAGCTCAAAGCCACATACATGAGTAATACGCGTTATTAAAGTGCGTTCTAAACGGTTATGGCCTGCTAACTTATCAAAAATAATGTTGTAAATATAATTCCAGCACATAGCAAATAACGATAAACCAATCCCTACTATACTCATTTTACCCGCCTCAAACCCTGCAAATAGTACAGTGCTTGGTATAACAATAGCTAAGGCTATTATTTCAAACATAACAGCCTGAAAAATACGTTCTAGTGTGTTCATAAATAACTAATTTAAAGAATGACGATACGGGTATTTTCATTCATTATTAAGATATTAAATAGTTAACTAGTATCGGTAAAAACGATATTTTTAGTGTTGAACAATTACATGCATTTGTGGCAACGGTGGATTCGGGGTCGTTTTCGGCAGCAGCAAGGCAATTAGCTAAAGCGCAGTCGGTAATAAGCCAGCATATAATTAACCTTGAAATAGACTGCAATGCCACTTTATTTGAGCGCACGGGTCGCTACCCACAATTAACCCAAGCGGGGCATAAATTGCTCCCTCATGCACAAGCTTTATTAAATCAGCATCAACGGCTTTTAAATTCGGCTCTAGCATTAAACGACTCAACCCCAAGCGAGGTAACTATAGCCTTAGATGAAGGGATACCATTTAGCGCTATGGCAAGTGTTGTTGAGGAACTAAATAATGCGTACCCAAATGTAACGCTTGAATTTTTAAGTGCCTCAAGCCTCGATGTTATTGATTTACTAAAACAAGAAACCCCACTAACAGGCATTATTTTTAGTGAGCTTAATTTACCCACAAACTTAGATTATGAGTGCATAGGTAGCGTTAACTTTGATTTATATGTAGCTAAATCGCACCCATTGGCAAAACAGGCTGTAAAAAATATTGATAGTTTACGTTTGTATAGGCAGCTGTTAATTCGCTCGCGTAATACGCAAACCAGTAGTTTTCAGCTAAAGGTAAGCCCCGACGTACTTTTTGCCGACAACTACTACTTATTACTACAGCTAACATTACAAGGGCACGGCTGGTGCCTATTACCAGAGCATGTAGCGCATGAGGCTCTGCAGGCTAATGAGTTGGTTAGGCTCCCCATAGAGTTTGAAAAAATGCAGTGGCACGCTAATGTTGATATTTTACAGCACCAAAAATACAGCGACCTCGCTATTTTTAAAACACTTAGAAAACTGCTACGAAATATTTTATAACGCTTATGTACAAGTTTTATTATGGATTTTTACGTCCATAATAATTGGGTGTTTTGTCTCTTTTTTAATAGCGTTGATAAAGCCAAAATAGCGTCATCAACACAGAGTATTAACTAGCTAACGAGGCAACTCCCATGAAAGCAATCGGATATCAAAAAAGTTTACCTATCGAAAACGAACTATCATTACAAGACATTGAACTTGAAACGCCAACAGCACACGGCCACGATATTTTAGTAGAAGTTAAAGCGGTATCGGTTAATCCGGTTGATTTTAAAATTCGCCAAGCAATGCCAGCAGCTGAGGGCGAGTATAAAGTAATTGGTTGGGATGCAACTGGGGTTGTTAAATCGGTTGGCGAAAACGTATCGTTATTTAAGCCTGGCGACAAAGTATGGTACGCAGGCGACATTACGCGCTCAGGCAGTAACGCGCAGTTTCAGTTAGTTGACGAGCGTATTGTTGGCCATATGCCAAGTTCGCTTTCGTATGGCGAAGCCGCAGCATTGCCGCTTACCAGCATTACTGCGTGGGAATTATTGTTTGACCGTTTAAACGTAGCTAAAAACGATGATTCTAAAAGCATTTTAGTTATTGGTGCCGCCGGTGGTGTGGGCTCAATAATGGTGCAGCTATTAAAGCAGCGCACTAAATTAAATATTATTGCCAGTGCTTCTCGTGCTGAAACAATATCGTGGTTAGAAGATTTAGGTGCCGACACTATTGTTAATCACCGTAACCCGTTAAGTGAAGAATTTGCAGCTAAAAACTTAAGCGAAGTGGATTACGTTGTTAGCTTAAACAATACAGAGCAGCACTTACCTGAAATTGAAAAAGTAGTGAAGCCACAAGGTCAATTTGCCCTTATTGATGACCCTGAAACACTTAATATTGTGCCATTTAAAAACAAAAGCGTGTCGGTACATTGGGAGCTTATGTTTACTCGTTCGTTATTTAAAACCGACGACATGCAAGAGCAACACGTTATTTTAAACAACGTAGCCACTATGATTGACCAAGGGCAAATTAAAACCACGGTAGGTGAGCACTTAGGTAAAATTAACGCAGCCAATTTACGCAAAGCGCATCAGCACCTTGAATCGCAAACCGCTAAAGGTAAAGTGGTGTTAGAAGGCTTTTAAGGCCTTTAGCTAATATGGTTTTTTTGAGTATACCCAAGCCCCTAACGGGGCTTTTTTGTGGCTATTATTTATATAACTGATTGTAATTAGGAATATGCTTTACCCAAAATGCAGGGCTGCCAATATACTCTTGTACAGTTTTTATAAATTCGCTCACCAGTGGTGTTTGTTTACGGTGAGGATACAGCGCATAAATACCGGTGCCCGATGCGCTGAGCTTATAATTAGTTAATAGCGGCACTAGCCCCATTTCGTCTATGGGTTTTTCTAGGTTAAATAAATCTAGCATCACATACCCTAAACCCGCTTTTGTGGCATCAAGCATGGCGCGTACATCGCTTACCTTATAGTTGCCTTTCATTTTGTGGGTTTTGTATTCATCACCATGAGGCTGAGTGCTTAATTTTATTTGATCTAGGCTTACATCGCCATTGCCATAAACCACCGCAGGTAAGGCGATAAGTTCTTCAGGTGTGCTTGGCATACCATGGCGTGCAATAAAGTCATTAGAGGCAACCAAAGCAAAGTGCATGTCAGATATTTTTTTTGCCATTAGATTGGAGTCATTCAATTTGCCAATTCTAAATGCTAAATCGTAATGATCGGCAATAATATCGTTGCGCTTATCATCAAGCATGAGGGTTATTTTTACCTCAGGGTATTTTTGCATAAATAAATTAATGGCAGGCTGCACATACTGCTGCCCAAAAAACATGCCCGAGGTAATGCGCAAAATACCTTTAGGTTTTGCTTGGTAGGAGTCGGCAATGCTATGAATATCACTGAGCGTATCAATTAAAATATGCGCTTGCTGGAGTATTTCCTCCCCTGCGGAGGTAAGCGAAAACGAGCGCGTAGAGCGATTAAGTAACTGAATACCTAAGCTGCTTTCTAGCTTTTTAATTTGCTTTGAAAGCGATGAGTTATCCATATCGTGCAGCGCCGCGGCTTTTGCAAATGAGCCTTGCTGTACTACATCAACAAATAACGCTAATTGGTTGGTGATTGACATCTCACTCTCCTAAATCCCAATAAGGTGTATCGGTGTAATAATTGCTCGCAAAATCAACAAACGCGCGCACTTTACTAGGTAAAAACTGCCTGTTTGCGTACACCATATAAAGCCCTATTGGCTCAGGCTCGTAGTCTTTTAATATACGCACAACTTTACCTTGTGCCAGCGCCTCACCAGCTATAAATGTTGGCTGCATGGCAACACCACCACCGGCTATAGCGGCATTGAGTAGCAGGTCGCCATTGTTAGCAACTAGGTTACTTTCAAGCTTTAACTCATTTTTAAGCTCGTTCGCTCCACGTAGCTTTTTGGTGGGCTCGGTGTGTGCGTAGCGTAAATAGTTATGTGATTGCAGCTCTTCTAAGGTAGTAGGTGTGCCGTGCTGCGCTAAATAAGAAGGAGAGGCAAACACCGCTAACCTAATAGGCGCTATTTTTTTAGCAATAAGTGATGAGCTTTTTAAAACCCCAATGCGCAGCGCTATATCAATACCTTGCTCAACAATATCAACAAACTGGTCGGTAAGGTTTAGATCTAATTTTAAATTTGGATAACGCTTTTGAAACTCAACCAATAGCGGTGCTAAGTGCTTTACCCCAAACGACATAGGGGCACTAATACTGAGCACACCAGAGACATTTTCGTTTAGGTTATCGAGCGAATTTTCCATGTCGTCTATATCGTCTAGCACCTGTAAGCAGCGGGTAAAATAGTGATCTCCCGCCTCGGTAGTGCTTACTTTGCGCGTGGTGCGGTGCAGTAATCGGGTAGCAAGCCCCTCTTCTAGCGCAGACACATACTTGCTCACAAGTTGCGGCGATATGTCGAGCTTATCGGCAGCTTTAGAAAATGACCCCTCTTGTACAACACTTACAAAAGTCTTCATGGTGGTTAGCTTATCCATTATTAGCAATGCCTTGTTTATAATTTTTAAATAAAGATCGTATTAATTATGTTTATAAAAACAGTTAAAGTCCACACATCGCATTTTTGCACAGTTAGTGAGTTTTTATAGCGTTATAAACACATTTTTTTGCGTAAATAACTATTTATTTACAACAAAATGGAGTTAATACGTGCTACTGCAGCAATCACGCTTCTTTTTATCCATTCTAACGCCAAGTCGGGTTTATTAATAATGCAGTATCGCTGTACGTGAATAAGCACGCTTATATTTTTATTAATGACTAAGAGATAAAGCCATGAAAAGATTAAACAACAAAGTAGCCATCGTTACTGGTGCAGCACAAGGTATTGGCGCTGCTTATGCAAAAGGTTTAGCTCAACAAGGCGCTAAAGTTGTGCTTGCTGATTTAGCCGACCCAAGCGCAGCTGTAGCTAAGCAATAGGCTGCAAAGTAGATGTAACGAATAGTTAATCGTTAGATGCCATGGTAAAACAAACCGAAGCTGAATTTGGCCCGGTTGAAATATTAGTTAACAATGCCGCTATATTTGCTGCGCTTGAGCTTAAGCCATTTTGGGAAATATCTGAAGACGAATGGGATTTAGTTATGCGCGTAAATGCCCGCGGGCCTTTTCAGTGTACCAAAGCAGTGTTGCCTAGCATGCGTAAATTAGGCCACGGTAAAATCATTAACATTGCATCGGGTACATTTTTACGCGGTGCACCTATGTTTTGCCATTATGTGGCATCTAAAGGCGCGGTTGTTGGGCAAACACGTGCGTTGGCCACTGAGCTTGCTAACGATAATATTTTAGTTAATTGCCTATTAGTTGGCTTAACCGAAAGCGAAGGCGTTAAAAATAACGCACAGTTTGATAAAGCTAAAAATAGCACACTAGGCTCACGAGTAATTAAACGTGCAATGGAGCCTGAAGACTTACTTGGCCCTATTTACTTTTTAGCCAGTGAAGACAGCGATTTTATGACCGGACAATGTATTAACGTTGATGGTGGCGCAATTAACTACTAACACGCCTGATTGCTTATTTAGTGTTAATTTAAAAGCCGATGTTTACGCATCGGCTTTTTAACGAGGGGGTAAATAAAAATCAGTTTAACAATACTGTATTTATAATATCTCAATGCGGGCTTTATTTATTAACAAATAAAAGCCAATAAAATAAGGGGATATTAATAAAATCCTTAGGTATTACCATGGCTCAACCTGCACTATTTATCTCTCACGGTTCACCTATTATGGCCGTACAGCAATCGCCAACGTCTGACTTTTTAAAAGCGCTTGGCAAGTCACTCAACACGCCACGCGCTATTGTTATTTTTTCGGCGCACTTTGATATGGCCCACGATGAAGCGGCTCATAATATTGTAATAACCGCAGGGCAAGCGCCTGAAACCATTCACGACTTTTATAATTTTCCTGCGCATATGTATGACATTAAATACCCTGCGCCAGGTCATCCTGAGATTGCGGGTAATATTGCAACGCTATTTAAAAATAAAGGCATCACAGCAATACTCGATGAACGCCAAGGCTGGGATCATGGAGTATGGATACCACTGCGCTTAATGTACCCGCAGGCAAATATTCCTATTGTACAAGTATCTATAAATACTCGATTAGGCGCAAAAACCATGTATGAATATGGGCAGTTACTTGCCCCTCTTCGTGACGATAATATATTAATTATTGGCTCTGGTGGCATTAGCCACAACCTACGAGAAGTGTTTAAAACCCCTGCTACACCTAACCGTGTACAAATGGTAAAAGCGTTTACCCAATGGGTTGAACACACGCTTCTAGCGCAAGACACGCCCGCACTTTTAAATTACTTAACCGATGCACCCCATGTGTTATTTAACCACCCTACCCAAGAGCACTTTTTACCACTCTTTGCTGCTTTGGGCGCAGGCGGCAAGCAAGTTGAAAAACTCTTTAGTGATATTGAAATGGATATTTTAGCGCTTGATACCTATAAGTTTTATTAATTTTAATCAGCGCGCTGCAAGCGCTTTGTGTTTTTTTAATCAAAGTGTAATGGGGGTTTACAAAGCGTATGTTGGGTTAAGAGCAGCAAAGCCCAACATAAAGTTATAAAGTGGGCTTTAACGCAGCTTTTTAATGTAATTAGATGTGGCGCTATTTTTATGCGCGTCACCATAAATAATTGGTGACGGATAGTATTCTGCGTCTAACTGTATGGTGGAGGCAACATCTTCACCAAAATAATCAGCAATAAAAGCAAGGCACATATCCATACCTGCTGAAACACCCGCACAAGACCAGATATTGCCATCTTCTACAAAGCGTTCTTCAACTACGGTTACGGTGTTATCTTTTTTAAGGTGATCTAGAAAAGCCCAGTGGGTGGTTACTTTTTTATGCTTAAATAGCCCCGCTTTTTGCATTAAATACATACCAGTGCAAATAGATAAAACACTGTGGCAGTTTTCAGCTGTTTTTTTAAGATAATTAATAACGTCAAGGTCTTCCATTGCTATACGTGCACCACTACCGCCAGGTATAAATAATACATCGGGCTGCACTGGGTCAGTAAAATGATAATCGGCACTAAAACGCATGCCGTGCTCACCTGAGGGAGTCATAGAATTTAGCGATATTAATTTGGGTTTTTCACATAACCCCTTTTCTGCCAGCAGACCTATTAGTTCCCATGGACCAACTAAATCCAGCTCTTCAACTTTGTCGTAAATTAAAAAATATATTTTCATACTATGTTATTTAGTCCTTTAATTTTTTAGCTTTTAAATAATTTGCCTAACAGGGCTTTCACATAACTGAGGGAGCCTTTTTATTTAAGCTATAGAGCCAGAATTTTATGCGTTTATTAAATCATTACTTGGGTCAATTTTATTTTTTTGGGCACATTTCTCTTCCTGTTGGGTCTGTGCCTAAAACACTCTCATAAAGGCCACTTAATTCTTTAATCGGCCGGCCTTCATCATCGGTTATAAATAACCCCCAATTTACATATTCGTTATCTTCAACAACTTCGGGGTCATCCATTAGGTAAGTCATACTAAATATCATTTCTGCACCAATACATCGAGCGAACTCTGTAATCGCATTTTTGCTAACACCTGCGTCTATCATTTCTTTGATGGAGTGCATCATTCCGCTGTATGGGCCATTATCAGTTGGATCATAATTTTTTAAGATGTGCTGAATCCATTCATCGTTGTCTGGAACGACATTACTCCACGCACCCTTTAAAAATAAAAACCTAGCCAGCTGAGGGATACCTTCTTCTATTTCGCTCTCTGCCCACTGTTCAGGGTTAGAAGCTCCAAACTTTCGAAAGGTTTCGGTTAACTCTTGTTTGTTCATTACGGGTACTCTAATTAGTTGTTAGATTTGGTTATAAACAATCTACTTTCACTTAATTTGTGATTCCACATAGCTTTAAAAAGTCATGTCGTTGTAGGTACAAGTGATCAATTAATTTTTACCACTGTTTTAGGATCTTTGTATCTAGCCTCTGGTTTATTTGGCTATAAAATAGGGGAGCTAGATGAGTCGTAATTACCTTCGATAGTCGTCATCTGAGTACTTATGAAGTAATCTACTTTTATAACCAGAGCCTGTGAGAAGGTCTTTTAGAAAGTTATCGAGATATATATTGTCAGCTTCTGTATTAGATACTGGGTTTGTCTTTGAAAAAAATAGAGTCCATGCGCAATCTTTCTGCTTAGCAAACCTGTATACACCTCTGAGATCTGTATTAGGTAGTATATCAAAATACCACCTAGGAGACTCTTTTATAAATTGCCCATATGTGTACTCAAGTTGCGGATCGCTCGATGGATCATCAATATTTTTGATCCCACCTTTATCCTTCCATTTGTATAATTTTCTGTAGCCCTTTTCAGCTAAATAAGCATTAACGTTTTTAACTATATCTTTTTCATCACTTCGGTCGCATATTAAACCATACTCAACAGCATCCATTTGAGACTCCATGTGTTTTAAATATTGGCATTTGTATTTATACAAAAGCTAGTTGCTCGAACTTATTGAAGGTCAGCATTTTCGTAACTATCTTATAGTTATAATTTTGGAGTTCCAAGCGTTTGTTAAACTTTAAATCCCTAATTAATGCTTGTTGATTTTTACAATAACTCTAATAGTTTTATTATGACTTTATTCCACCGCTAAATTTACAACAATTGCGAACTTTAATTTAAAAGGTATTAGTTTTTAGCTCTTAGATTGAGTTAGATCTGCCTTAATTTGTGTCCTCTTACCCAAAATTAATTATGGGCGGCTACTAAAATGATCATCCATATAGATAAAATCCTTTCAATTATTATGATTTTAATGCTCCAACTTTTAAAACAGATAAGCTTTATTAATTTGAGCAATCGTTCAAAGTAAGTTAAGCTCAAAACGACTAACCTACAAGTATCTTAAATTTATTGGGAGCAAACATGGCAACCACACTCGCATTTGACGTATACGGTACGCTTATAAACACTCACGGCGTGCTGTCTTTACTTGAAGATATGATAGGCGATAACGCGCAAAAATTTTCAAATACATGGCGCGAAAAACAATTAGAGTATTCGTTTAGGCGTGGGTTGATGCAAAACTATATTCCATTTTCGTTATGTACAAAACATGCCCTAGATTACGCGTGTTTAGCGCACAAAACGCAGCTTAGTGATGATCAAAAGCAGCAATTGCTTGAGCAGTATAAAATTTTACCCGCCTTTGACGATGTGAAAAAAGGCCTTGAGCAACTTAAAGCGCAAAATTACCGGTTGTTTGCATTTTCAAATGGCGCTGCTGATGCGGTAAATAAATTGCTCGAAACTGCAGGTATTAGTGAGCTTTTTGAAGGTGTAGTAAGTGCCGACGATATGAAAACATTTAAGCCAAACCCAGGTGTTTACAGCCATTTTTTACGCGAGACCAATTCAACGGGCGCAAACACGTGGCTTATTTCGAGTAACCCGTTTGATATTACCGGCGCTATTTCACATGGTATGCGCGGAGCATGGATAAAACGCTCTGAGGATTCTATTTTTGATCCGTGGGAAATTCAGCCAATCACCGTAGCCACCGATCTAGTGGATTTAAAAAATAAGCTTGAAGATATCAATTAAGCTGCATTTTTTCTTTTATATCCCTCTTTAGCACTTAAGGTTTAACCGAGTTGTAAAGGGGGGTTACCTCTTATAGTGGTACTGCCCACTTATAATACGTTCGCTTTTTGCTACCCCCTCTCATCTCTCAACTCTTATATTTTAACTATCGCACTATTTTACAAACTGTCATTATTTAGCACGCATTTTGGCACCTTCTCATAGCTCATTTTATACACTTTGTTAGTTTTAAAAGTAATTCCTTATAACTAATCAGTCACTCCTAATTGTGAAAATAAACCTATATCTAACCCTTAATCATTATTGTAAATGCAAATTGTTACCATTAAGATCCTCAACCCCAATACAAGTACAACCAAGGAGCGAATATGTCACAATTACAATCGGCGCAGCTCAGCCCTGTCGAAAATAAAGCAATATTTGAGCAAAACGGGTTACCTCCTCAATTTAATCTCGATCAGTTTATTAACTACCAAATAGCGTCGTTGCAGGGGCTTTCGGCTGTACAACAAGCTATGGCTAAAGCGCAAAAGCCGTTTTCTGGCGTGTCTGTTAATACGCTTGCCGCCACTGTAAATGATGTCGATTTAGCCAAACCTCTAGCTGATTTCCCAGCGGTATTAAACGAGCTTAAAAGTGTGTATTTAGATCACGCTGTGTATTTTCATCATCCGCGTTATATGGCGCATTTAAATTGCCCCGTTACGTACCCTGCGGTTGTGGCTGAGCACATCATTGGCGCAATCAACACTTCGGTAGACACCTGGGATCAAAGCGCTGGCGCGACCCTTATTGAACAAAAATTAATTGATTGGAGCTGTGAAAAAGCAAAATTACCTAGCACTGCCGATGGTGTTTTTACCAGTGGTGGTACGCAATCGAACTTAATGGCTATGCTTGTTGCTCGCGAAGTTGCAGTGAGCCGCTATGCACCTAATCATGAAGTAAAACTGCAAGGCTTGCCTGAAGTAGCCTCACGTTTTCGTATTTATTGCTCTGAGGTTGCGCATTTTAGTATTCAAAAGGCAGCGGCATTACTGGGCCTTGGTTATAACGCGGTAGTGCCCGTGGCTACAAACAATAAAATGCAAATGGATATGGACGCACTTAACCACGCAATTGCGGATTCTAAAGCTAAGGGCGATTTACCTATCGCTGTGGTAATTACCGCAGGTACAACCGATTTTGGCTCAATTGACCCTGTTGAGGACATAGCAAAACTTGCTAAAAAAGAGCAGCTTTGGTGCCATGTTGACGGCGCATACGGCGGCGGATTATTGGTAAGTGAGCATCACCGAAGTGCTTTAAACGGCATAGAACAAGTAGATTCAATTACCATTGATTACCATAAATCGTTTATGCAACCGGTTAGCTGCAGTGCTTTTTTATTAAGTGACAAACGCCACTTTAGCCATATTACCCTTTACGCTGACTATCTAAACCCGCTTGCTGAGGCCGGCAATGGCACGCCAAATTTAGTTGATAAAAGCTTACAAACCACACGCCGTTTTGATGCCTTAAAACTGTGGTTAACACTGCGCACCATGGGTGAAGCGCCACTTGGGCGAGCGTTTGATAAAGTAATTGGCCTTGCTCGTCAAACCCATATTGTGCTTAACGACCACCCTGATTTTGAAGTTATAAATTACCCAGAGCTTAGCGCACTGGTATTTCGCTTTGCGCCAGAGGAGCTAAAACATAACCCCGATTTACTCGACACCCTAAACCTGCACGTACGCCAAACATTCTTAAATACTGGTGAAGCCATGATTGCGCGCACCAAAATTAACGGCCGTCATTACCTTAAATTTACGTTACTTAATGCCCAGTGCCAATTGAGCGATGTACGCGCCGTGCTTGAACAAATTAGCACTATTGCGTGGCAAACGTATAAGGAGCAAAAATAATGAGTAACCAACCTTATGACTTTATAGCCATTGGCCTTGGCCCATTTAATTTATCGTTAGCGTGTTTAAGTGAGCCGCTAGAGGACGTGAAAAGCTTATTTTTAGAGCAGCGTAGCCAATTTGATTGGCACCCTGGAATGATGCTAGAAGGTGTTACCTTGCAAACGCCGTTTATGTCTGACTTGGTGACCCTTGCAGACCCTACCAGCAAGTACAGTTTTTTAAATTATGCCAAGCTTAATAATCGCTTATACCCATTTTATATTCGCGAGAGCTTTTTTTTACTGCGTAAAGAGTACAACCTCTATTGCCAGTGGGTGTGCTCGCAGCTTAGCAACGTAAGCTTTGAGCAAAGTGTAACTAAGGTTGAGTTTTGCCAGCAAAGTGAGTGCTATACCGTTACCTGTAAAACCCCAAATGGAGAGCAACACTATGTTACGCGCCACTTAGTGCTTGGCACCGGCCCTGCCCCATATATTCCTGATTGTGCAGTGCAAAGTAATTCTAATAATGTACTGCACAGTAGCGATTTTTGCCACCGCCTTGATGAGCTAAAAGCTGCTAAACGCGTTACGGTTGTAGGAGCTGGGCAAAGTGCGGCTGAAATTTATCACACCTTATTACAACAAGCTGTGCCACAAGGTTTACAACTAGATTGGATTGCACGATCGCCGCGTTATTTTCCGCTGGAATACACTAAACTCACCCTTGAGATGACCTCTCCTGAGTATGTTGATTACTTTTATAATTTAAAAACCGAGCAACGAGATTGGCTTAATCAAAATCAAAAAAACTTATTTAAAGGCATTAATGGCGATTTAATTAACGACATTTTTGACACCCTTTACACGCAAAGCCTAGATGGGCCCATTTCTACCACATTTAAAACTAACAGCAAGCTTACTAATACACGTAAAAGTGCTGGGCGCTTAGTCACTGAGTTTTATCATCAAGAGCTAAATGAAGCCTTTGAAATAAAAACCGATTACTTAATTTGTGCCACGGGCTTTAAATACAAGCGCCCTGCTTTTTTAAACCCCATTGCACAGCAACTTCCAGAAGATGAACAAGGCCGCTACTTAGTTAGCCGCGAGTATGCGGTAGATAGCGAACAAAAACGTATATTTGTACAAAATGCAGAGCAGCACACCCATGGTTTTGTAACCCCCGATTTAGGCATGGCGTGTTATCGCAATAGTATAATTTTGCGCGAAATACTCAGTTATGCGCCGTATCAGGTTGAACAAAAAATTGCTTTTCAGTGTTTTGATTTAAGCGATGTAGAAACCCATTCACAGCAAAAGAGTAACGCCGCATGAGTTTACGTTTAGCGCTTATTTTGCTTACGGTTATTTCGGTAGTGTGCGACACCTTATTACTGCCGTTTTATCC
The DNA here is from genome assembly GCF_005887105.1 of Pseudoalteromonas sp. S2893. NCBI lineage: Bacteria > Pseudomonadati > Pseudomonadota > Gammaproteobacteria > Alteromonadales > Pseudoalteromonadaceae > Pseudoalteromonas > Pseudoalteromonas sp. S2893. Next base: position 20,473 of record NZ_PNCY01000017.1, read on the forward strand.
GCAATTTTTTGCCAGCGAATTTTCTGTAAGTAACCCCACACTTATTGGCGTGTTTGTAGCTAACTGTTGTATTACCGTTATGCTCGCGCTGCCACTGTGGGCAAAGGTTGCCAAAAAATACCACGAGCTGGCTCTTTGGCTTGTAACGCAAGTGATTGCCGCCTGCTTTGGTTTACTTTGTTATTTTGCAACTAACGTGTGGGAATTTTGGTTTTATTATCAGCTTATGTTGGTGCTTAAAGCCAGTTACCTGCTTATTTACCCGTTTGCACTGCGTTTAGAGCAGCAAAGTAAGCATCTTTCTATTATTGGCTTGTTTTCGGTACTTATGCACTTTGGTGCTATTGGCGGCGCGTTAGTGGGCGGGTACTTTTTTAGTATAAATGCACCGCGTTATGCATTGTTATTAAGTGCTGCGGGCGATGTTATACAAGTGCTGTTGTGTGCCTATTTAATGGTGAGCTTAAAGTTAGGTATTTATCAGCACGCGATTGAAAGCGAAAAACCGCGTACTCGTACGCCGTACTTTATTTGGCAATTTTGCTTTATAAGCGTGGTGGTTTATTTTAGCGCGTTTTTAATTAGGCCGTTTTTTACTACCCACTGGCAAGGTATGAGCGCACAAAGCAGTGCATTCCAAAGTGCGCTTGTGTACGCCATTCCTGCTTTTGCAGCCCTACTTATGCTGTTGTTTAACCACTTTAGGCAGTACTTACCTCTTCCTACGCTTAGCCGCACTAGCACGCTATTGTGTGCACTTATTTTTGGCGCTATTGGGCTTTATTTACAGGCGCAAGGGTCGGTGTGGTTAGTGGTTAGCTCACGCGTTTTATACGGTATAGCATTGTTTCAGGTCATGGTTTTATTAGAAGTGATGCTATTTGCTAAAAGCGAGCCTGCTCACTACGGCAGTGATTTTGCCAAGGTACATGTTGCGCAAAATATTGGCGTTATTTTAGCGTCGTTATTAGTGGGTATGAGTGTGGAATATTTTAATACCACCGTGCCTTTTTACTTTGCTGCCATTGGCTTTGCAAGCCTTGGCGCTATTTTGCTATGGCGCGTTAAATTTGTTGGCCAAGCTGCACACACAGCCACTTAATAATTAAAAAGATTTAGGAGTTTTTATGTATTTTTCATCTTTTGTAACCACGTTACAACACACTGGGAATGTGACTATGCGGTTACTACAGCAAAGCGATATGCCCATAATTTGCCAGTGGCTTACACTACCTTACGCCCATTTTTGGGGTATGAGTAAACACACACTCGAGCAAATGTGCAGCGCCTACCAAGATATAATTAACAACCCGCACCATCATGCTTATGTTATTGAGCAAAATAATGAGCTGCTTGCCTTAGTTGAGCTTTACAGCCCAAAGCACGACAAACTACTCGCAGCCGCCTATGAGGTACTGCCAAACGATACCGGCATGCATATTTTACTTGCCCCAAATACACAGCCTAAACGCCATTTTAGTTTTGAAATAATGCAGTGCGTATTGCACAGTATTTTTACTCATAATGCCGATGCACGCGTAGTAGTAGAGCCCGACATTGCCAATAGTAAAATTCATAGCTTAAATAAGCGTTTAGGCTTTGTGCATACTAAGCAAATAACCCTTGGTGATAAAAACGCCTACCTTGGGTTTTGTAATAAAGCTGCGTTTGAAACGCACGTTAATTTACATCACAAAGCGCAAACGCCAATAAACACCCACTATATAAAGTTTGACCACTGGCAGTGGGCTAACAGGCACTTACAAAGTAAAGCCATTAGCGAACTGGTACACGAGCGCTTATTGGTTGCAGAGCAAACCCCACAAGGTTTTAAAGTAAATATTGAAGGGGGTTATTTTATATTTAATGGCCGTGCTATGGCGCTTAATCATATAGATATAGACGAGCCAAGCTTATGCTTTTATAACCTTAATAATGAGCAAGCAGAGCTTGATGTACTGCACTTTTTTAGTGTACATGGCCCTGCGCTGGGTTTAACTGGCGAGCGTTTAGCCACTTACCTTGAAGAGCTTAACGCCACACTTGCGAGTGCCTGTTATAAACGCGAAAACAACACTCTTAGCGCAGCCGAACTTGCGCAATTAGGGCTACAACAAATAGAGGCCGCAATGAGCGAAGGCCACCCTGCGTTTGTGGCTAATAATGGCCGTATTGGTTTTAGCAAAACCGACTTTTTACGCTATGCGCCAGAGGTGGGTAAACCGTTTAAAGTATTGTGGTTAGCGGCGCATAAAACAGTATGTGATTTTGCTTATAGTGAATACTTTAGTGATTACCCAAGCCATATTAGTGGTGAGCTTGATTTAACCACCCGTGATGCGTTTACCAAAGCGCTAAAAGCGCAAAACCTAAACCCCGACGACTACCTATTAATACCAGCGCACCCGTGGCAATACCAACATAAATTAAGTGTGGTGTTTGCCAACGAGTTTGCCAATAACCGCTTAGTGTATTTAGGTGAAGGCGACGATTTATATCAAGCGCAGCAATCTATTCGTACGTTATATAACTGCTCGCATCCGCATAAGCCGTATTTAAAAGTGGCGCTGTCTATTTTAAATATGGGGTTTATGCGCGGGCTTTCGCGCGCTTATATGGCGGTAACCCCGGCTATAAATGATTGGGTGTTTAATAAAGTAAACTACGACCCCACGCTTAGTGCGTGCAATTTTACTGCACTAAGAGAGTACGCCACCTTAGGGTATGCGCATCATACCTTTGAGCAAAGCGCGTTGGGCGATACACCGTACCGTAAAATGTTTGCCTGTTTATGGCGCGAAAACCCAAACCATAACTTACAAAATAATGAGCAGCTCACCACCATGGCCGCACTACTGCACCTAGATAACAATGGTAAAAGTATGGCAGGTGCATTAATAGATCAAAGTGGTTTAAGCACACATGCTTGGCTGCAACACTATTTTAACGCCTATCTTATCCCGTTAGTGCATTGTTTTTATGCCCATAAATTAGTGTTTATGCCGCACGGCGAAAACCTCATTTTAAAGCTTAAAAATTCAGTTCCTGTGGGCGCCTACATGAAAGACATAGGCGAAGAAGTGGCGCTGCTTAATAGCAATGAACCTTTACCTGATGAGGTTTCGCGTATTCATATTGCTATGCCAAAAGAGCTTGAGTTACTGAGCATATTTACCGATGTATTTGACTGCTTTTTTAGATACCTAGTGGCTATTTTAGTAAGAGAAGAGCGCATTACCGAGCACGACTTTTGGCACGGCGTTGCGCAAAGTGTTAAAGCGTATCAACAGGCTAACCCTGCCTTAAATGCGCGTTTTAAAGAGTATGACTTTTTTAGTGATGAATTTGCACACTCTTGCTTAAACCGCTTGCAGCTTGGCAATAATAAACAAATGGTTGATTTAACCGACCCAGCAGGCAGTTTACAGTTTGCCGGAAGTTTAAATAACCCGGTATCGGCAAAGTTGTATGGCTAAGCCTGTAACCCTTGCGCACTTTTTATTTTGCCCAAATGAGCCAGCTACTGCGGCTCATCCAAGCTTACATTTAATGCGCACATTAGCGATTCATTGCAAGGCGCATTACCCACATGCGCCTGGGCAATTTATTAGTCGGCATTTATATTTGCAGCTTTGTTGGCAAACTATTTATGCCTATTGTTATTGGTATACGTGTAAACACAACGCGCATAGTCCCATGCAATTACAGCTTAAAATTAATGGCGCTTATAGCCGAGGGTTTAACCTCAGCGGTGCGCCTATATTAAGTAAAGCCGAGCAAAACACTGCACTTATTGAGTTTATTAGCTGTGTAGGTAAGTGGATCAATACAGATTATGCGCTGGGTGAAAAAGAGCAAGGGCGCTTATTAATCGACACCCTTAACAGTGCATTTGAGCGCGCACATAGCTTAAATTTAGCAAGCGCTGATCACACTACACATTGCCATCAACAGCTACACAATTTAATCAGCAATCACTTTAATTTACACACCCCATTTAAATTAACGCCTAAGCGCTTAACGTGCTGTTGTTATTATTTAGCTGGTTACAGCAAATGCCAAACCTGCCCTAAAAAGGATATTAAAACCAATGAACACACGTCTTAAAACGATAGACCTTGCCCGAGGTGCGAGCGTTTTTATTATGATTTTGGTACACACTTTATGGATGTACTCGAGCACAACGCTTCAAAGTGAGAGCCTATTTGGCGCTGTTATCCATATACTTGGCAAAGGCACGGCCTCGTTTTTAGTGGCGATGGGGCTGTCTATGGCGCTTTCGCGCAGGCAAACCCCCCTGCTGTTAATTAAGCGCGGCGTACAGCTTTTATTACTTGCATATTTAATGAATGCGGCAAAGTTTTGGCTACCCATTGAGGTATTTAATACCATGCCCGAGGCATTTATAAATGCCTATGGCTGGCAAAGCCCGCTTAGTGCTGGGCAGTTACAATTTATGGTGTTAACCGGTGATATTTTACAACTTGCTGGGGTGAGCTTAGTGCTGTTTGGCGCGCTTAATATTGCCCGCTGGAAAACCCCATGGATTGCATGTTTAGCCATGGCTATTGCACTTGTAAGCCAGTTTGTTAGGGGGCAGCAGTTTGCGCTTTCGCCTTACATTAGCGATTTGTTTTTTGCTAATAACTACCAAGTTTATTTTCCGGTATTTCCGTGGATAAGCGCTATATTAACCGGCTTCGTGCTTGGGCGTGTATATATAAATAGCCAGCATAATGCAGCGTATTTATTTAATGTGTGTGCAAAGTTAGGGGCCGCATTATTAGTGATTGGTTCAGTGTGGTTATTTATTGATTTTAAAGGCCAGTTTGGTAACTTTTTTCACTTAAATGGCGGCGGTATTATTTATTTAGTGGGTTTAAATTTATGTGCATTAGCCTTAATAGAATATGCCATTGCCAATAAATTTAATGGTCCTATTACACGCGCTCTTTTATATGCGAGCAAACATGTAACGGCCCTTTACATTATTCAATGGGTGCTAATTTGCTGGCTTATGGGCGTGTTTGGTTATCATACCCAGTCGCTTTGGCCAACGTTGTGCTTAATGGTACTGATGAGCTTATTAACCTTTGCAGTGCACAAAGTGTATTTGCAAGCTAAGCAAACCATATTCGCTATTAAGCAAAAGCCTAAGCGTACAGCATAAACTGTAAAGGGGCTTTACGGGCGCAGTTACACGCGCCCTAGCCGGCCTTTATTGCTTCAATCACTGTGTTCATGCGCTTTGCCATTGGCCTATTTCGGTGATGGCATACATAAATATTTTCACTAATCGGATTAGCTAAATGGTGCGTTTTAATAAGCGCAGGTTTATTAAATGCGCTAACAGCATGCGCAGGTAAAACCGTAAAACCCAGTCCTAAACTGACCGGCTCCAGTATTAAACTTATTTGGTTAGAAAACCCCGTGCGCTTAATTTGATCAACATGCTCAAACTCGCTGTAGTTTTCGCTAAGTAATAGCTGCGCGTGGTGTTTTGCATCGGGATGGCCAATAAAGCCAAGCTCACATAAAACCTCCCATGTTGGGTTTTTAATATGTGCGGGGGTTACTAATAATAAAGCTTCTTGGCCAATTTTGTGGCTGGTAACTTCGCTAAGCGTGGGGGCTTGGGTTAAAAAGCCTATGTCGGCACTGTGGTTTGCCACCGCTTGCTCTACACTGGTATTAGGTGCAAAGCGATAATCAATATTAAGCTCGGTATGCTCAGCCTGTAATGCTAATAATTGGCTATAAAATTGTAGCCCACAACTGCCTGGCGATTGTATTTTTACTAGGCCGCTGTAAGGCGAGTCATCTTTTAATTGTTGTTCTAAAAATTGCCATTCTTTTAATAACAAACTGCCTTGCTGATACAAGTTTTGCCCATGCACGGTAAGGGTAAATTGTTTGCCGTGGCGCTCTAATAGCGCGCAGTTTACTTGCTGCTCTAGCTTTTTAATATGCTGGCTTACGCCTGATTGGGTCATAAATAAGCGTTCGGCGGTTTGGGTAAAATGATTTACCTCAACCAACGTACAAAACGTGTTTAACCATGTCGGGTTTATCATTACAAAACGTACTCAAAATGATGATTAATGATAATTTTACTTAATAAATACGGGTTCGTAAACTAACTCCATCAACTAATCACAGTTAAAGAGGAAGCATTATGAGTCATACATATCCACGTAGTTTTTCGCACATTGGTATTTCAGTACCAGATGTTGAAAAAGCCGTAGAGTTTTACACTAAGGTGATGGGCTGGTACACCATAATGGAGCCTACCGTGATCACTGAAGATAACAGTCCCATTGGCGAAATGTGTACCGATGTATTTGGCCCAAATTGGGAAAAATTTAAAATAGCGCACCTTTCAACAGGCGACCGTATTGGTGTAGAAATTTTCGAATTTAAAAACCAAGAAAACCCTAAAGACAACTTTGAATACTGGAAAACCGGTATCTTTCATTTCTGTGTACAAGACCCAGATGTAGAAGGCTTAGCGGAGCGTATTGTTGCTGCAGGTGGTAAAAAACGTATGCCAGAGCCACGTTACTACTACCCTGGCGAAAAGCCGTACCGCATGATCTACATGGAAGACCCGTTTGGTAACATCCTTGAGATTTACAGCCACAGCTACGAGCTTATTTACAGCGCAGGCGCTTATTAAAAGCACTTAGTTAAAAACAAAGGCCGCAGTATTTATTTACTGCGGCCTTTTTGTTTTAAATAGACTTGTAGATTATTAATTTGGCTAATATTGGGTGTATAAAAATCAATATCTTCATTTGATTTATTATAGGTACATACACTTATAGCTTACTAATTGCACAAAGTTGTTCTAAAGGAAAAACATGAATCTGTCACTAGAAGACATCACCGCCGATAACTATGAAGCCATATGCGAATTGGATGTTACTAAAACGCAAGAAGAATACGTAGCGTGTAATATGTGGTCGTTAGTTGAGGCGCACTACAATAGCGGGTATACCTGTAAAGCGATTTACTTAAATGCTCTGCCAGTTGGCTTTTTTATGTGGGTACAAGAAACCCCTGCAAAGGTTTCTATTTGGCGCTTTATGGTAGATCAAACTCATCAAAATAAAGGCATTGGGCGCAAAGCACTGGCTATGGCAATTGAAGAGATTAAAACGATTTCTAAGCTTGAACAAATCGAGATTTGTTATAACCCGCAAAATCCTGTTGCTAAAAACTTTTATTCAAGTTTCGGGTTTGAGGAAGTGGGCCTCGATGAGGATGACGACGATATGTTAGCGATTATTAAGCTATAATTTTAATTATTAAAAAGGGATTTTTATGAAGCATCTTATTACTGGTTTAGTTGTACTTTGCCTATCTTATTCGGCTCATGGTAATGAAAAAACAGCGCAAAATTTTATTACTGTTTTTAACGAGGGTTCTCAGAGTGAAGTTATTGAGTACCTCTCAAATAATATGTCTCAGAGTAGAATAGAGACCTACGGCCTTGATGCTTATGTTGGAGTGTTTTTAAACGAGAAAAATACTTATGGAAAACTAAAAGTATTAGAGTACCTACCAGAAAAAAATAATAATGATCGTATACGTGTTATTTCTCAAAATAATAATTTTGAGTATGAACTTGTTATAAATAAACAAAGTTCTCCTCCTCACAAAATTAACTACAGCAGTTTTAATGATGTTGAGTCAAAAAATATAAAAAATGCTTCACTCACCCCAAAAAGCTTTAGCCAAGAATTAGCGCAATTTATTGATAACTTAGATAATAACAACGCGTTTTCTGGTGCTGTATTAGTCGCTAAAGGCCAAAATATTTTATTTAAAAAGGCGGTAGGTTATGCCAGCAAAGAGTGGCAGGTTAAAAATAATTTAGAGACTAAGTTTTCTTTAGGCTCTATGAATAAAATGTTTACCGCTATAGCGGCGTTGCAACTTATTGAAAAAGGCAAACTCAAGCTCGACGATAAGCTAGTTAACTTTGTAGATAAAAGCTGGCTTCCTGTAGGCGATACAGATTTAATTACTGTTAGGCACCTTTTAACGCACACATCAGGATTAGGTAACTTTTTTAATGAAGAATTTAATGCCAGCAACAAAGAGGCATATCGCGACCTTTCAGCTTATAAACCCCTAGTGGCAAGTACCCCTCTTCTTTTTAAACCTGGCACACGAAACCGATACAGTAATTCAGGAATGCTAATGCTTGGGCTTATAGTTGAAAGTGTAACTGAGGAGTCTTACTACAGTTATGTAGATAAGCATATTTATAAAAAAGCAGGTATGCAAAATTCGGGGAGCTTTGCACTAGATGATGTAAACAATAACCTAGCAACGGGTTATTTAAAGCGAATGTATAGTAGCGGCTGGGTGAATAGTATTTACACCAGAGCTATTAAAGGCAGCCCTGCCGGTGGAGGTTTTTCGACAGTTGGGGACTTACACCGTTTTTCTTTGGCGTTAACACAATTTAAATTATTAAATAAAGAGTTAACACAAGCAGCTTATAGTGAAAAAACACAGTATAATTCAGCGCCTTGGTATGGTTATGGTTTTTCAGTCGGTGGAAACGATACTAATCGAGTTATAGGGCATGGCGGTGCATATTTAGGTGTTGATGCGCGGTTAGATATACATTTAGACGATGACTTCATTGTTGTTATTTTAGCTAATCAGTCAGATGTAGTGTCACCGGTAAGAAGAAAAATCAATGAATTGATTTCTAGCTATAAGCCGTAACAAATTTCAAATTGGAGTAACAGCCATCATAAGGCCATTTGCAGAGAACGACTTTTTAGCCGTTCAAAATATTTATCAGCAAGGTATTGATACCGGCAACGCGACTTTTCAAACTAAAGCTAAAAATTGGGAGCAATGGAATAGTTCTATGCTCAACTGTTGTCGTCTTGTTGCAGTTGAGGATGAAAAGGTGCTTGGCTGGGCCGGGTTATCTGCGCTTTCTAGCCGTGAGGTTTACTCGGGCGTTGCCGAGGTAAGTGTATATGTTGCAAACCAAGCCCAAGGTAAAGGCTTGGGGCAGGCACTGCTTAAAGCACTCATTAATGAGTCAGAAAAAAGCGGTATATGGATGCTACAAGCCAGTATATTCCCTGAAAATACTAATAGTATTGCTTTACATGCTCGCAATGGTTTTAGGCCGGTTGGAAATCGAGAGAAACTAGGTAAATTAAATGGTGTGTGGCGCAATGTAGTTTTAATGGAAAGGCGAAGCGCCATAGTGGGTTTATAATCACACAAACAGCGCAATAAGTACGTATGTGCCTTTGATTAGTATTAAACCATATTAGCGGCCATTGTGGCCGCCGAAAAAACTAATCATTAAAGCAAAATATCTTGCCAATTATTATCAATATTTTAAGTTGTCGAGTGACTAAATAGTGCCATGAGCGGACGGTTGTAACCTTATTCACTTGTTATAACTCTATGAACTCAAGACAAAACTCTTCATTTGATATTCTTGCTTGTTTAATCGCTACGTGAGGATAATTTTTTCTTACCACCGTTAAAATGTTTTCTTTTACATTGTTTTCTATACATGCACCTAGAATTATCTCTTTAACCGCTGAGTTAGGAAATTGAAATAGGTGTATCGGTAAGGAGGTTGTTGTGCTGATAGTCTTTTCGCTATCCTCCAATACAGCACACATTCTCCATTCTTGCTCATATTCCCAAGCCTGTGACTTAATTAAAAATAGCTCGACACTATTCAATTGATTTAAAAGTTTGGAGGGTCTAATTTTACTGTATGTGACTTTACGCAAATGATAAAACTCATCGACCTCGCTTCTCTTTCTGTTGAAGAAGGGTGAAGTATTATCAAACCCGATACAGAACCCTTTATGAGAATACGCGTAATGCGACCACATCAGAAGATTGTCGTTTTTTTCCGTTAGAGAAAGAACACCAATTAATGTGTTTGCTTTATCAATAAAAACTCTAGTTGTTTCACTGCCCATTTCTTTAAATTTGGTTTCCAAAGAAGGCCAATGCTGTTCATATAATTTACGTGTAACTGCTTCTAGCTGTGCAGGTGAAATTTGTTTGCGTATTTCTGAAGGGAATTTTTGAAGTTCTTCTTGAACCATTGTTTTAAGATCTTCATCCATAGCCTTATCGAATTCTTCCTTTGAAGCCACTGACGAAATTACTGGTCGAAACTCAAAAGGATCATTAAAATCGGCTGGCTGAGTAAAACGTATATGACCAGAGGCTAAAACATCAATTCTATCGGGCTCTAGGTATTTGAAAAGCAAAATACTCTCTCCTTGAGTTGTAACGCCACCTTAAGTGGTGAGCGACAGTTTGCTAAAATGTGAAACGAAGTGGAATCGAGCAAACTGTTACGAATCCGACTTTAAGGCCTGTTATGCAGCTGCTTTTCGAGTTTTAAGTATTTCTCTTAAAGACATTATTCTTGCTACATCTTCTTGGCAGACCTCCTTTATTTTTTGTAACTCCATTTCGACATAATTTTTATCAATTTCACGTTTGTCTTTGACAAGCTGTCTAAGGAACGTTTCATATGAGTTTTGTCGGAATTTATTTTGATCATAATTATGATTAATATAAAGTTGATAACGTGATTCATAATCTATTATAAGGCTTTTATTGACCACTTTACCTTCTTTAACTGCATGGAAGTAAATTCGAGCACTTGCAATCGAGTTTTTAATTATGTCACACTCAATAGGAGTAGCTACACCGATTAACTGAGAAGTCATTTCATGATATGCGCTCTGAAGAAACTTTCTGGACTGCTCTACACTTGCCTCATTTATGTCCTTTTTGTAGCCCATGATGTTCTCCATGTGCTCAAGGCAAGTATCAATATAATCAATTACTCTTTGAGTTTTTTCTTTTTGTTTAGCACTTCGTATCCCAAAAGCTTGCAGCGCTATACCAATTAACTTTATCACTTTTAATATTCCGATATTTACAGGCTACTCATAGCTGCATAACAATTCAATAGTGTGCTCATCGCGCATATTTCTGCCGACTTAACGCTCATTTATCTACTTTTAACAAATTACCTAAGGTATTACTATAACTAAGTTTTCTAAAGTTTTTAGGTAAAGTTAAATAGAACAATATTAAAGGAGGGTGTCATTGTAAAAGTAAAATTTCACTCGGGATTTTTTTCATATTTAGTTAAGCTTTAGCTTAGCTAAACATAATCATTAGCCTTAATTTAGGAGTTTACGTGTTAGAAGCGCTATTTGTATATGGCACTTTGTGCCCAGGGCATCCGAACGAGCATATTCTTGCCAATATTGGCGGTACGTTTGAGCAAGGCAGTGTAGTTGGCAATTTAATTAACGAGGGCTGGGGCGCCAAATTGGGCTTTCCTGCACTGGTATTAGACGAAACAGGCCAAGAGATAAATGGCTATGTGTTTAGCTCAACTAATTTAAAAGATCACTGGCATGTGCTCGATGAATTTGAAGGCGATGCGTACTCACGCATTTTAACGCAAATAAAATTGTTAAACGGCGAATACGTTCTGGCAAATGTATATGCTCTTAACGTTAAGTAATCTATATAGCAGCGCTTTTTAAGCTAAAGCGCTGCTAGAATTTTTTAATTAACTGCAAAATCGCGAGTTTCTAAATAGCTTGGTACGCTTTTAAAACAGGTCTTTAGCTTACTTGCAAGCGTTGTGGTTACTGGCGCATCACATTTTAACTGGCCATTATATTTTCCGTTAGTTAGTGCTACTAAACTGAGTGAGTCATAGCTTGGTTTACTTTGTATTTTATGAATCACCACCCCCTGCTCTGCTGAAACCTTTATTAAATCAAACTCTTCTTTTTCAGGTTGTGTTATAGCGATCTTTTTTACATATAACGGATTTTTAAAGGTCAGCTTTGTCGAAAACAAAGCCGTACCTCCGCGCTCAAAATGGCCATTAAACACAGTGGTATTTAATGTGGGTGTCAGCTTATTTATTAATAAATTTAAATCAAATTTGGTTGGTAAAATGGTGATCTGAGTTTGTTTTTTTAGTGACTCGTTTAGTGCTTTTTTGATTATTTTATGATGGGTGTCATTGGTAGTTACTTCGTACACTATTTGGTAGTTGTGTGGGGGGGCGTATAAAGGCATGTGGCTGGCAAGTACTTTATCGCCGGCTAATATAAGCGCCATACCATGAAATCCCACGTAGCTGTGGGTTTTGTGTGTGTTATACGTGTTTTGTTGAGGGTCGCTTGCTAGTGCTGCGTTCGACAATAAAATAAAAAGTAGCAGTATGTGTTTCATGTTAATGCTCAAAAATAAATATAGCGTCACTATAAGCTGATTTATATGTATAAATAATCGATAATAAGTTGTTAGTTGTTTCCTTTTAATCAATACGGTTTGGCGCTATGCATTTAGATGACATTGAAAAAGTAATTCATATGGCGGGTTCGCAAAACCTGCACACAACCGCTAAGCATTTTAATATTACCCCAGGGGCGCTGTCTAAAACGCTAAAAAAGGTTGAGGCAAACTTAGCCACGGAGCTGTTTAATCGTGTGGGCAAAACCTTAGTACTTAATGATAAAGGCAAAGAGTTTGTTAAGCACAGTAGTGATTTAGTTCATAATTACCAGCAGCTTACTAGCCGCTTTAAAAGCGATAACCATAAATTTAATGCAGTTATTGCATGCCCTGCCATTTTACTTAAAAGTGGCTTAAAAAAGTTACTTACCCCTCTTAGCAACCTGCCCTGTTCGGTACGTATTAATAATGTGTTTGAAGGTGAAGCCATAAGCCAAGTTGCATCAGGCGCTGCGCATATTGCGCTAGTAACTCGCGAGGCATTAAATAACAGCTCACATACTAATTTAGTAGCGGTTGATGTATTTAATACTGGGTTTAGTGTGGCTGCGGCCGCTGCGCATCAGCTAGTACAAACAGGCTCTTTAACGCTTAATAAAAATCAATTACTAGAGCTTGCTTTTGCATGCCCATTGTTTTCACCCCTGTGCGGCTTAGAGCAAGGTATAGGCTCCGACGGCTGGCAAGATAATATTGCACCGCGCAATATTGTATTTAGATGTAGCGATTACAGTGCATTAATAGAGGTGGTTCAAAGTGGCTTGGCCTTGGCGTATTTACCAAACTTTGTGATTGATGATTTAGGGCTTACAAAATTAACTGTAAAGGGGGTTAACAGTCACTACAGTGAAAGCATTGTAATGATATACAAACCTTCAAAGGCCGATGGTTGGCTTAATAAACTTATGCATTCTTTATAAAAAAGCGCTTAAAAATATAAAGCGCCTTAACCACTACATTAAGACGCTTTAGGATGAAAACTTTTATTTGCTAGCTATTAAAAATTATACGCTAACGACATTTTAAATTGAGTTGGCGCACCTGGGTAAACCCATAAAGCGTTGTAGCTACTTTCGGCGTAATCTTCATCAAAAATGTTATTAACACTCACATTAAGCTCTGTTTGTTCGGTTAAGTTAACGTTGCCAAATACGCCTACTAATTGGTAGCTCGGTAACCTAAAGCTTAAATCGGCGGCATCACCTAAACGGCTGCTGGTGTATTGGTAACTTGCACCAAACTCAAGCTCTTTGCCCATTAATGCTGTTTGGTGGCTAAGCGTAAGGTTTAAGTTATTTTTTGGTACATTAACCAGCGGGCTGCCTTTTTCAATTGGCACGCCCCAATCGGCATTAATAATGTCGTTTGCTGTGGTGGCGTCTATGTAGGCGTACGATAAGTTAAACGCGGTTGCATCAGTAATATAGGTGTTTACATCAAGCTCAAACCCTTTACTATCGGCTTTACCAATAGGCGCTGAAAATCCAACGTTTACAGGGTCTGCCACTAACATATTACTTTTAGACGCATCAAAAAATGCCACAGTACCGTTTATGCCTAAGTATTCAAACTTAGCGCCAACCTCAAACGAGTCGCTGTATTCAAAGCCAAACGGGTCACCGCTTGCATCTGTGCCGCTCAGTGGTAAAAAGCCTTCTGAGTAACTGCTGTAAAAGGTGAGAGCGTTATTTAGCTCATACACTACGCCAACACGCGGGCTTACTTGGCTTTCAGAGCTGGTCGAAAACACGCCGCTGTTGGTTTCTAAAATATCTTGGTCTACGCTGTCAAACCTTAGGCCCACTAATAGCTTAAATTTGTCGGTAATATCCATTTGGTCTTGAACATAAATACCGTATGCTTTTTGCTCTTCGTCGTTTTCGTAAAGCAGGCTTACTGCTGGGCGTTCTACATCGTAATTTGGCTCAAAAATATCAACGGTATAAGTGCCGTTACCGCCTCGATAGCGAGAAAGCGCAGTGCGTAAATCGTACTTGTATGCATCGGCACCTATTAATAAATGGTGCGTAATACCGGCTGTGTCTACACTGCCGCTTAGCTCAAACTTAACACTCAAATCTTCTACTTCGTAGTCGCGATAACGCTGCTGGCGAGTAAGTGTTCGGCCATCGTCAAATAACGATTGGCGCGATGGCGAAAGCTCTGCATCTGACGAAAACCCCGTTAACGTAGAGCTACGGTAGTTTGCACCGGCCACTAACGACCATTCATCGTTAATATCGTGATTTAAAGTAATTTGGTGCCCGCGCGAATACACCTGCGTGTCGCCATCGTTAGGGTTACCTAAATAACGTGAGCTTGGTACGGTGTCAAAATCGTTATCGAGTACGACAACACCTCGGTCAAATAACTGCGCTAAATCTACGTATTCAAACTCATAAGTCACACTGGTTGATGCGTTTATTTGATGATAAATAGACGGCGTAATTACCTTTTTATTGGTGTACACCTCATCGCGGTAGCTGTCGCTATCTTGCCATGCGCCATTTATTCTAAACGCGGTGGTGTCGTTAATGCCGTTAGTGTAATCGCCTTCAACGCGATTAAAACTGTCGCTGCCTAAGCTTAGTTTTAACTCACCTTGCGGCTCAAACTGTGGCTTTTTAGTCACAATATTTACAGTACCGCCGGGCTCTGAGCGCCCATAAAGTGCTGAGCCAGGGCCTTTTAGTACTTCAATGTAATCAATGTTAGATACATCACGCGGGCCGCTAAAACCACGCCCACCGCTAAAGCCATTAATTAAATAGCCCGATGGCATGTTTTCGTTACCCGAAAGGCCCCGAATAGAAAAGCTATCCCATAGTGCGCCACTGTTATTTTTACGCGAAATACTCGCTGAAAAATCGAGCGCGTCTTGTAATTTAGTAATGCCTTTTTGATCAAGCGCAGCACTGCTAACACTTACAATAGATTGCGGCATTTGCTTTTGAGGAATATCGCCACGGTATGCTTGTTTATAAGTAACCGATATTTTTTCAATTTCGTCGTTTTGCTCTTGCGCCACTGTTTGCGCACTTATGCCTAAGCAGGCTAAATAAACTAAAGAATACTTCATGATAATAGGGAAATCGAAGGTGTTATATTATAACAACAAGTTTAACATGTGTTACTTTATAACAAAACAACTTTTTAAAAAATCACAGAGCGATTAATTAATGCACTAGCGACTGCCCCGCCATCACGTTAGTATGGAGATCTCTTTAGGTTACATAACGATAATTACATGAGTATAAAAACAAACGCGTTAATCTATTTTCTAGCCTTTTGCAGTGGCTTTTGCATTATGGGTATTGAGCTATTAGGCGGGCGTATTTTAGCGCCTTTTTTTGGCAGTAGTGTGCACATTTGGGGCAGCATAATTACCGTATTTATGCTTAGCCTTTCTTTTGGGTATTTACTCGGCGGTAAGCTAAGTACTAAAAATGCATCGCTTACAAAATATGGCTTAATATTTTTAACTGCCAGTATTATGGTGGTGCCTATTGCGCTTTTTTCGCAGCCAATAATGGAGTTTATTTTTACCCACATTGAAGATACACGCTACGGCTCGTTACTTGCCTCTACGGCGTTGTTTTTTATTCCTACCGTTATTTTAGGCATGATCTCGCCTTACTCGGTGCGTTTATTAGTCACCGACAGCCATAAAAGTGGCCAAGTGGCGGGTATTTTATATTTTGTAAGCACGTTGGGCAGCGCCTTAGGGACTATTATTACCTCGTTTTACTTTGTACTGGCGTTTGATGTAAACACCATTATAAGTGCCTTTGCGTTAACCTTGGGCCTGTTAGGTGTGCTGGCAATTACTGTTAATAGCCTTGCTGGTAATAAGGAGCTTGCCCATGCGTAACTGTTTATTATTTTTAGCGGTACTGTTTTCGGTTGCGGCGCACAGTAATGTAGTGCACGAGGAGCGTTCTTTATATCGCAATATTATTGTTGATGAAACAGGTGACCTTCGCTGCTTAAAATTTAATACAAAAAGTAGCCAAACCAGCCAAAGCTGTATGTACAAAAACAACCCCGACAAACTCGTTTTTAATTATACAAAACTTACGTTTGCCAGCCTTTTAGTAACCGACAACCCTAAAAATGTGCTTATTATTGGCCTAGGTGGCGGTACGCTTTCTAATGTCATTCATGCGCTTTACCCTGCAGCTAAAATTCATAATGTTGAAATAGATCCCGCCGTTTTAAAAGTAGCCCGTAACTATTTTAACTTTATAGAAAACGATGCGGTCACCTCAAGCGTGCAAGACGGGCGTATATTTATAAAGCGCGCAGCCATTAAAAAGCAAAAGTACGATTGGATTATTCTTGATGCGTTTAACGGCGATTATATTCCTGAGCACTTACTCACCAAAGAGTTTTTTGAAGAGGTAAAAAGCGTATTGGCCGAGGGCGGTGTTATTGCCGCTAATACGTTTTCGAGCAGTAAATTATACGAGCATGAGTCGGCAACTTACCACGCCGTGTTTGGCGATTTTATTAACGTAAGCCGTGCTAATCGCTCTAACCGTATTATTTTGGCGGGTGTAAACTCTATGCCTACTGAGGCGCAAATTAATCAGCGTATTAAAGCACTTAACCCGCGTTTAAAAAAATACGATGTCGATTTAAAAGCAATTAGTACCTACATGAAAAGTACCAAAAACAAGCAAGATTGGCCTGCCAATACAAAAGTGCTTACCGATCAGTACTCCCCTGCTAACCTCCTTAATTTTTAAATCCACAAATTTATGTAGCCCCAGTTTTGGGGCTTTTTTATTTGCAACACCCCTCAATATTTACTTAGCACGCTAACCAATGCTAAAATACTTAGCATGCTAACTAATTTGAGGTAGTTATGACTACTCAAAAACCTTTTCACGAAACGCTCGATTTAACCATTATTGGTAACATGGGGCGGGTTCATAGGCTGTGCCGCGAGGCCATCACTTTAGCTGTAGAACCTTTAGGGCTTACGCAGTCGCGCTGGACGGCACTAACCCATATAAATATGTTGGGCGAGGGCATAACACAGCTTGAGCTTGCGCAGAGTTTAGGAATAGAAATGCCCTCGCTTACTCGCACATTAAAGCAATTAGAAGAGCAGCTTTTAATTACCCGTAAAGTTGATGAGCACGATAAACGCAGTAAAAAAATTTACTTTACCGAGCAAGGTGGCGCAATTTTACAGTCGCTAAACGAAAAACTCATTGATATTAAAAGCCAGCTATACAGCGGGCTAAGCACACAGCAACTCGATGCGCTTGCTTATGGCATCGTCAATATGGAAAAAAACGCACTAAACTGTATTAAAAATCAAAGTAAAGAGTAAGAGAGACAATGACACCAGATCAAAAATTTACTCGTTATGTAAGGCTTTCGTTAGCGGGTTTTGTTGTTATATTTATTTACTATTTAATTGCCGACATGTTTATGCCGGTAACGCCGCAAGCGCGGGTTTATCATCCTGTGGTGCAAATTGCCCCGCAAATAAGTGGCCGTGTTACTAAGGTATTGGTTAATAATAATCAAACCGTAAAAGCTGGCGATGTATTGTTTGAAATAGACTCAGGCCCGTATAAATTAGCGCTAGAGCAGGCACAGCTTGCCCTTGACGACGCTAAATTACAAAACAAACGTTTAGATACCAATGTAAAAGCACTGGAGGCGCAAATTTCGGCGGCCAAGGCAAAGCTGCACGAACAGCAATTACTAAATAACCGTGGCGAAGCATTATTTAAGCAGCGCTCTATTTCAGAGCAAGAGCTTGAAAGCATTAAAGCTAACTTTCAAGCAAGTAAATCAAATGTCGCCTCATTAGAAGCGCAATTGGCAGAAGCCGTACTTGCCCGTGGCGAAAGCGGCGCGCAAAACTTAGCGCTTCGCCATGCTGCAAACCAATTAGCACAAGCCGAGCTTAACTTATCGTACACCCAAGTGCGTGCGCTAAGCGCTGGTGTGGTTTCTAACTTACAACTACTAGATGGCGCATATGCGCTAACGGGTAGCCCGCTTTTAGCTATTGTGGCTAATAAGGCCGACCTTGTTGCCGATTTTAGAGAAAAATCATTACTAAATATGAAACCAGGTAGTTTGGCGCGAGTGGTATTTGATAGCCGTCCAGGTGAGGTTTACAACGCGCATATAAGCACGTTTGAGGCAGGCGTAAGCGATGGGCAACTCAGTGCAAATGGCTCGCTTAGTAGTACCGAAACCAGTAATCGTTGGGTGCGCGACGCTCAGCGCCAGCGTATTCATTTAGTGATGCCAGATAACGCTAAATTAATTGCTAATATGCCAAGTGGTGCCCGTGCCACTGTGCAACTATTGCCAGAGTCAACAATTGGGCAATGGTTAGCATCGGCTCAAATTAGGTTTATTAGCTGGCTACACTACATTTATTAATGGAGGTCGAATGACTCAAGCTGTTAGCCAAGCACCGCAATTAGACTCAAACGGTTTACGCCAAGCGCTGCGCATAGCCGGTGGTTGCACCATAGGGTTTACTATTAGTAAATTAATGAACTGGCCATACGGTATATTTTTTACTGTTTACCCTATGTTGCTACTTGGTTTAGTGCCTGTGTTAAATAAAAGCATTGTGCGCCAGTTTTTAGCCAGTGCTGCCATTAGTATTCCAATGGTTTTAATTATGCAGGGCTTGTTTTCGCACCTTCCGGTACTGATGACCATTATTGTATTTTTAGCGTTTTGCTTTTTGTTTTATCAAATGAGCTCAGGTGCGGCTTTTTTATTTGGCGCACTAGGCGTGGTTGGGTTGTCAATTCAACTGCACTTTTCAAGCTATGTAACCGGTACAAGTAGTGTATACCCGCTTATTTTAAGTAATGGTTTGGCTACTGTTCTCTCTATTGTTATTGCGTTTGTTATGCATGGTGTTTTTCCTGATGTAACCGCGCGTGCCGTGAGAGCGGTACCCGCTAAAGCCAAAGAAAGCATTCGCCATGAGGTATTATTATGCGCAACGGTTGCTACGCTTTCGTTTGTGGCGTTTCAAGTCCTCGATTTACAAGATTCAATATCGGCGCAAGCCTCATCGGTATTAATTTTGTTTTCGCTGTGCTGGAAAGCCGCAGGTATGGCCGGTTGGCAGCGCGCTATTGGTACATTAATTGGCTGTAATGCTGCGTTGTTGGCGCAAGTGTTATTGTATAATCACTCTGACTTTTTATTGTTTCCGGTGCTTATACTGTGGACGTTATCGTTTGTATTTAGCCGTTTTCATATTATTGGTGGCGGCGCACCGGGCATAGGGTTTGGTGTGTTAACCACGTTTGGTATTTTGTTTGGCAACTCACTAGGCCCCGGGCAAGACCTTGTTTATAGTGCCATGTATCGCTTTAGCTCTGTTGCGGTGGCTATTGTGGCAAGTTTATCTGCGGTGTATGTAATGCACCATATATTAAATCGCTTTAGTGCCACCCGCCATCATACCTACGAATAACCCACTTACGCCTACGGTTAACTATTAGCTGTAGGCGTAAATTAAGCATACTTTACTGTAAAGCCTTATAAACTTAGTGAGTTATAACTTAATGTTACCGCGCAAGGCTTTGGTTTGCCCATGTTTGGTTTTTTTATCCATGCGCTTGCGCTGCGAGTTACGGCTTGGCTTGGTTGCGCGGCGGGCTTTATTTACCTTGGTTGCGCTTAAAATTAAATCTTTTAAACGTTTTAGTGCATCTTCTCGGTTAAGCTCTTGGGTGCGAAAGCTTTGGGCTTTAATTACCACCACGCCCTCCTTGGTGATCCGAGAGTCGTTTAGCTTTAATAGACGTTCTTTGTAAAAATCGGGTAACTTTGAGCGGTTAATATCAAAGCGTAAATGAATGGCGCTGGCTACTTTGTTAACGTTTTGGCCACCGGCACCTTGCGAACGTATAGCAGTTAGCTCTAGTTCCCATTCATCTATAGTGACAGTATTTGAAATAGTTAACATTACGTTCAGCTCTTATCGACAAAAATGCAGTATAACATTTGTAACTATATTTGTGCTGAATCAGCTTAAGTTATAGAACTTTAAAGTATTTATACTACTTTATAGCCTAAATACAGCTAATACTTTAGTTATGTATTGGCAAGCGCTTACATTTAGTTTTTAATGGCTTTAATTAAATAATAGGAAACGCCCAATGAAAAAAATAATTTTATCACTTAGCTTATTAGCAATGAGTTTTTCTAGCCTTGCTGAAGATATTAGCGAAGGCCAATTACAAAGCTACATGAAAGCACTGCCGGCTGTTTCAAGCTGGGCTAGCAGCCAAGATTCGTTAAAAAACCTAGATTTAGCAAGCATGCTAGGTGGCTCTGCTGATCAAAATGTTGAAGAGCAAAGCTCTCTTGCTAATAGCGCATTAAGCATGATTAAAGAGCAAGGTTTATATAAAAGCTTTGCCGATATTACTAACCGTTACGGTTTTTCGCCTGAAGAATTAGTATCTGTTGGCTCAGAAGTATCTATGGCTTACATCGAAAACCTTAAATCGGGTCTTTCAGCTGAAAACCAAGAAACAGCAAATAAAGTAATGGGCGGCCTGCAAAGCCTTAAAAGTGCTAAAAGCAGTGACGCTAGCTCGTTAATGGGCTCGTTTGGGAAGGCTTCAAGCGCGGCTGAAGAATCTACAGACCCACTAGTAAGCGAAAACAACCTTGAGCTTGTGAGCGAGTACATGCCACAGCTGCAAAAGATTTTTGCACTACTATAATTTTACAAATAACCTAAACGTAGGTTAAGTAAACACGTACATAAAGGGTGGCATTTGCCACCTTTTTTAATGCCTAAAATTTAAAAACCTTACGACATTTTACGAATTGTACTCAGCGGTGCTATTCGTAAAATCCAATGCAGGAATGCCCACGGCCAGCTTGGCACAAAGCTGTTGGCTTTTTCTTTATTTATTGCTTTTACCAGTGCTTTGCAGCCAGTTTCGGTATCAACAATAAACGGCACTGTTTTTACTTTTTCGTTTATTTCGCTTCTTATAAAACCTGGATGTACACAGCTTACTTTTATAGGCGTGTGCATTACATCTATGCGTATGCCTTCACTTAATGAGGTAATAGCCGCTTTAGTCGCGGCGTAAACGGTCATGGCGCGCCTAAAACCTCGTACAGCACTAATAGATGAAATAGTCACTAAATGACCATGGTTTTGCGCTCTAAAAATTTCCATTGCGGCCTCAGCTTGCGCAAGTGCGGCCACAAAGTTAGTTTGTGCGGTTTGTTTGTTGGCATTAAAATAACCCGTACCAATAGAAGCACCTTTGCCCATACCAGCGTTTATAATCACTCTATCAAGGCCGTTAAGCTCTTCTTTAAAGGCGTTAAATACGCTAAATACTTGCTCGTGGTCGTTAACATCAAGCACTTTTATGCTAATGGTTATATTTGGGTTTATTTGTTCAAGCTCACTTTTTAGCTGCTCTAATAGCTCAAAGCGCCGAGCACATAAAGCAAGATTACAACCTTGTTTTGCAAACTCTTTTGCCATGCCTTTGCCTAAGCCTGAACTTGCACCTGTTATTAGTATGTTTTTGCGCATAATTAGATCCTTAGGTGTATGTAATTAATTTTTGTTGTGGGTGGCACTCTAAAAAGTGATGCTCGTTTAAACTACTTATCGTTAATTTTTGATTTTTTCCTTTGCCGCGCGCCACTACTTTGGTTACGCCTGCGTTTACTAAGCTCCAATTAATATCAATAAAGCGCTCGAGCTTTAGCCCCATTAAATGGCTGGTTATAATGCTAATAGGCCCGCCAGAGGTATAAATAATTACTTTTTTACCGTGGTTTTCATTGGCTATTTGTTCAAGCGCGCCAAGTACACGGGCAGTAAATGCATTAAAGCTTTCGTTATATTGAGTGCTATCGGGATTGAGTACCCATTGCTGTATGGCGCTAATAAATACCGTTTTAAAGTATTCCATAGGCTCGGCTTGCTTGCTAAGTGCGGCGCGAACTTGGCTTGGGGTGGCAAGCTGTGGGTTATAAACGGCTAAAATATGCTCGTGATCGTATTCGTTTAATCGCGCATCGTTTATTAGTACCGGCGCATTATTAGCACTTGCTAAACTCAGCTCTGCGGTTTGGTTATGGCGCAGCATACTGCCAGCAAATACAACATCGGGTGTTAGCTGCTTTTGTGCTAAATATTCACCTAGTAGTGTGGCTTGCTGTTGCCCTTTTGTTGAGAGCGTATCGTAATTATCAGCCGAAAAACTGGCCTGCCCGTGGCGTACTAAATATAAAATACACATTAGACTTTACCTTGGTTGTTAATGGCTTTTTTACAGCGCCATAAAAGGTAATGTACAAACACCCAAAAGTGTTTAAAGGCGGGGTTTTTAGTTTGCCCATGGTGATAGCGGTAATAAATTTGCTGCACAATGCCGGCAAGCCTAAATAGCCCGTACACTTCGTAAAAGGTAAAGTCATCTACGGTTATATTCATTTTTTTACAGTAGTAGGCCACTACTTCTTTGCGCGTTAGCATACCCTCTAAGTGAGTGGGTTGACGGCGCGTAGCTTGGGCTAAAAAGTCATCTGCTGGCTCTACCCAGTAAGCCAATGTATTGCCCAAATCCATAAGTGGGTCGCCAAGGGTGGCAAGTTCCCAATCTAAAATACCCAGTACGTTGGTGTAGTCGTTTGCATCAAGCACAACGTTATCAAACCTAAAATCGTTATGTGTTATGCAAATACGCTCGTTACTTGGCATGTTGTTTTCAAGCCACTTAATGACTTTTTTACCGCTGGGTACATTCCAGGTTTTGGCTTTAGTAAAGCGCTCGCTCCAGCCGCAAATTTGGCGCTGGGTGTAGCCTTCGCCTTTGCCTAAATGACTTAAATTGGCCTGTTTGTAATCTACTTTGTGTAACTCTACTAGGCAGTCGAGTACGTTTTCGCACAGCTTTTTAGTGCGCTCGGGCGTGGGGGTTAATCCGCGTGGTAAATTTTTACGCGGAATAATACCCGTAAGCTTTTCCATAACGTAAAAGTCGGTGCCGAGTATGTTTTCATCGTCGCAAAACGCCTCCATGTTTGGCACATAGCTGTAAACTGGTTTTAGCGCTTGCTGCAGCTTATATTCACGGGCCATATCGTGTGCGCCTTTGGCTTTGGTGCCTTTGGGCGCACGGCGTAAAATAAGCGATTGCTCTGGGTACTCTAGGCAGTAGGTCCAGTTTGATGCCCCCCCTGCGTATTGAGTAACACTGGGCTCGCCAGTTAGCTGTGTAAGGTGCTGTTTAAGCCAGGCATCTACTTTTTGTATGTCGAGCTCTTCGCCTTGGCGTACGTTTTTGGCTTGGTCTAATAATTGTGTGTTCATTGCTAG
Source organism: Pseudoalteromonas sp. S2893 (assembly GCF_005887105.1). Classification (NCBI taxonomy): domain Bacteria; kingdom Pseudomonadati; phylum Pseudomonadota; class Gammaproteobacteria; order Alteromonadales; family Pseudoalteromonadaceae; genus Pseudoalteromonas; species Pseudoalteromonas sp. S2893. The sequence goes on from NZ_PNCY01000017.1 coordinate 44,183, forward strand.
CCTTTATTATTTTGATTTTAAACGTTGCATAGAGCGTGTTTTTTTCAGCATGTTTTTAATGTACCACTCAATGGGGAGTAGTTTTTTCATTAAAAAGGCCTGTTTACCTAATTTATGGGTCAAAATTAAAAATGGGCGGTTAAGCGACTGCTGATAAATAATATCGGCAACTTGCTCTGCGTTTATGGGGGAGCGCTCAAAGGCACGGTTAAGCATGGTTTTCATGGCCGGCTCGCTGGTGCGCATGGATTCATCAAGATTGGTTTTAAAAAAGCTCGGGCACACAACACTTACATCTATATTATCGTGGGCGAGTTCGAGCTTTAGGGTTTCGCTAAAGCCTATAACCGCCGCTTTTACGGCGTTATAACTGCTCATAAACGGAATAGGGGTAAGCCCTGCTTGTGAGGCTATATTAATAAAGTAGCCACCGCCTTGTTGCACAAAGGCGGGGTAAAACGTTTGGCACACCCGCACCATAGAGAGCAAATTAATATCCATAATCCACTGCCATTGCTCAAGCGATTCGCCCTCAAGCGAGCCGCCCGTGGCAACGCCTGCGTTATTAATGACAATATCTACGCCCTGCCACTTGGTTTGGATAATATCGTAAAGCCCCTTTACATCTGCTTGCTTGGTTACATCGCAGGCGTAAAAAAAGGCATTGCTTTTTAGTGCTTGCAGCTCACTAATGGTTGTGGCTGCACGCTCGGCGTTTATATCGGCAATACAAATTTGTAAGTTAGCGCCCAAATTACTTGCGTAACTCAGGGCTAACGCTTTACCCAGCCCTGTGGCTCCACCTGTTATTATTAGTCGTGTTTTCATGGTGTTGCCTTAGCGGTATTTGTTAAGTTCGAGGCGCGAAACCATGCCCATATGTACTTCGTCTGGGCCATCTGCAAGGCGTAAAATACGCCCCATTGCATTAAACGAGGCAATAGGAAAGTCGCTCGACACCCCAGCGCCCCCAAACACTTGTATCGCCATATCTGAGACCATTTGCAGCATATTAGGCACGACTACTTTTATGCTCGATATTTCGGTCATGGCGTTTTTAACGCCTTGGGTGTCTATTTTCCATGCCGCGTGCAGGGTTAATAAACGGGCTTGGTCTATCGCCATACGCGCTTGCGCTACACGTTCTAAATTACCGCCTAATTTAAGTAAGGGGTTACCAAAAGCACTGCGCGACAGCCCGCGTTTAATCATGAGCTCTAAACAGCGCTCTGCTGCGCCAATTGCGCGCATACAATGATGAATTCGCCCAGGCCCTAAGCGCCCTTGTGCAATGGCAAAACCTTTGCCTAACCCTAAAATAAGATTTTGTTTTGGTACGCGTACGTTATTAAATTCCATTTCACCGTGGCCGTAGGGGGCATCAAAATCGCCACAGGCACTTAGCATGCGCTTAATGTTTACACCGGGCGTGTTTAGCGGCACAAGTACCATTGAGTGCTGGCTGTGTTTATCGTTTTCGGGGTTAGAAAGCCCCATAAAAATAGCCACCTGGGCATTAGGATGACCAAGGCCGGTGGTCCACCACTTTGTGCCATTTAAAATAAGCTCGTCGCCATCAACATCTATGGTTGCTTGCATGTTTGTCGCATCTGATGAAGCGACATCGGGCTCGGTCATGGCAAATACTGAGCGAATATCGCCATTTAATAATGGGGTTAACCACTGCTGTTTTTGCTCATCATTTGCAAAGTGATAAAGCACTTCCATATTGCCGGTGTCGGGGGCATTACAATTAAATATTTCTGATGCAAATAAACATTTACCCATTTGCTCAGCAATAGGGGCGTACTCTAAGCAGGTTAAGCCTTGGGCTAAATCGGCATCGGGTAAAAATAAGTTCCACAGGCCAGCGGCTTTTGCTTTCGCTTTTAATGGCTCAATGTGCTCACTTAACTGCCAAGTGGACCAATCGTTTGAATTATTTTTAGCATGGTTATGCGCAACTACTGCTTGCTCAATAGGCAATACGTGTTCATCCATAAAGGCGGTTACACGCTTTAGGTAGTCTTGGCTTTTTTGGCTTGGCTCAAAGTTCATTAGGGTTGCCTGTTTATTTTTTAGTTAACCCAGCATAAAACATTCGCCCCAATGAATTAAATGAAATATATTACCAGTTAAGTGTGAATTGCATTCATAGTTTGAGTGGGTAATAATGATTGAAGCTAAAAATATTCAGCAGTTAGATTTAAATTTACTTAAAATATTTGAATGCCTATACCGTGAAAAAAACATGAGCGAAACCGCAAAGGTGCTATACATAACACCCTCAGCAGTCAGCCATGCTATAAAACGTTTGCGTTGTGTATTAAACGATCCGTTATTTGAGCGCCAAGGGCAATTAATGCTCCCCACCCCTGCGTGCCAACGTATGGCACCCGAGCTAATAGATTTACTCGAAAAATTACGCCAAGTGCTACAAGCCTGCGGTGATTTTAATTTAGCGACCACTGCACAAACTTTTAAAATAGCCCTGCACGATGCAATAGAGCCTATTGTTTTGCCTAAATTGCAACTTGCACTGGCAAAACATGCTCCCAATGCAAGCTTAGCGAGCGTAAAATTAAGCCGTGAAGATATGCATAAGCAATTAGCTAATCATCAAATAGATATGGCAATTGATGTAGCACGGCCAATAAAAGCGCCCATTAGCCATGCTGTTCTCTCAAGTGATCACTTTTGTGTACTCATGAAAAAAAACCACCCGCTTAAAAACCAACTCAATATAGACAATTATTTAGCGGCTAAGCATGTTGCGGTATCTAACCGAGCAACCGGTACTGTTATTGAAGATATTGCGTTATTGCAATTGAGTTTTAATAGGCAGGTGGCTATACGTTGTCAAAATTATTTTGCCGCGAAAGAGGTAATAAAAGACGCGCCATTTTTACTTACTTTACCTTCAATGGTGGCAAGCCAACTGCTAGACGACACGCTAATAGCACGGCCAGTTCCCACCACTATGCCTGCTATTTATCAGCATTTATATTGGCATCAGAGTACTGATAAAGACGACGCTTTAGTATGGTTACGTGGGCAAGTGCAGCCTATTTTTAAACGTTAATAGCTATAAAAAAAGCGCCAAACTTAGTGAACTTAATTTGGCGCTTCGCATTATTTTTTAAGCGTTTACAAGGCGTTTGTTTTTAAACTTAAGCCCAGCAATTAATAACAGCGGCCCAATAAACATGGCAAGGCCATATACACCGCCTGTTACTGCGTATTCTGGCTTATTTAAAAAGCTTATAGCAATTAAAATAGCCAGCGATGCGTTTTGAATCCCCACCTCAATCCCAAGTGTAAGCGAATCGGTCAGGTTAAGATTTGAAAGCTTAGCTATGAGCAAGCCAATGACCATTGAGCCAATATTTAATGCAAGGCAGGCCCAAAATACAGCATCAAACGAGCTTGCCAGTAAGGCGCGTTCTTTTATTACTAACGCGGCTATCATGGCGAGCATAAAAAATAACGAAAAACGCCTAAAAAACGGCTCACTTTTAATCGCAAATTCGCTTTTAAAATGGCGCAGGCTTATCCCTATGGCTACAGGCACTAATGTAATGACAAACAGCCCAAGCGATGTAGTTAATATAGAAAAGTTAGCATCGTCTTGCGGCGCAAATTGGTGCATGGCAAAGCCAATAATAAACGGGGTGGTAATAATGCTAATAGCAGTTGAGGCAGCGGTTAAGCTTACCGACAGCGCTAAATTAGCCTTTGCCAGCTGACTCACTACGTTTGACATAGTACCACCCGGGCACGCGGCTAAAATCATTAACCCTATTGCTATAGGCGTGGGTAAATTAAGTAAATAACACAAACCTAAAGCCAGTAGCGGCATGGCAAGAATTTGGCCTAGTAAGCCCATAGCAATTGCTAAGGGCTTTTTAAAAAGCCGCGTAAAGTCGCCAACTGTAAGCCCAAGCCCCATGCCAAACATAATAAGGGCAAGGGCGAGTGGGAGTATGATTTCTGTTAAAAATGATGCGTTCAAATTAGGCGGCCTCTGTTGTTTTTAATGCCAGCACTTCGTAGTTAAATGAGTACGGGGTTAGCTGCGTTTTTATCTGTTGTTGCAGCGCGTTTAACTCATCTTCATTAACTAAAATTGTGGCTTTTATGCCTAACTTTTTATCAGCAAACACATTTATTTGCACGGTTTTGTTGATTAATTGCTCGCTAAGAGCCTCTGTAATGGTTTGTTTTATTTCTAGGCAAACCAGTTCGGGCTTATAAATTTTACCTACGGCAGTAAGCGGTATTTCATCAATTATATAAATAGCTTTTGGTATTGCTGCTCGCTCAGGTATGTTGGCGCTAACATACGCGGTTAGAGCGTCAAGTTTAAGCGTGCTATTTGGGCTTAGCGTTACGTAAAGTACGGGTACTTCGCCTGCGTAGCTGTCGGGGCGTGGCACGGCGGCTGCAAGTGTTACTTCGGGGTGGCTGGTTGCGGCATCTTCTATCATTTTGGGGTCTATATTGTGTCCGCCACGTATTATTAGCTCTTTTTGCCTACCACATAAAGATACATACCCGCTCTCATCTATTTTTCCTAAATCGCCGGTTCTAAAATACTGTTGGCCGTTTTCATCAACTACCCATGCGCCTTGGTTATGCGCATCTTCTACGTAACCGGGAAATACGTTATTACCGGTTATTATTATTTCGCCAACATCGAGTGTATCGCAAATTTTAACAAGCGTGCCTTGCTCGTTTATATCGGCAATTTTAAGTGTAATACCAGGTATTGGTAGCCCTACAGAAGCCTCTTTATTAATTGGGTTTACAGGCATTAACGTACTTACCGAGCTGCCCTCAGTTGAGCCATAACCCTCTACCAGTGGGGTGTTTGTGAGTTTAGTAAACAGGGCTTGTAAATCTGATGAAAGCGGCGCGGCCCCACAAATGGCAAACTTCATTTTAAGCGGTGGCACCGATATTTTTTGCGAGGTAATTTGCTCAACCATAGCCGCGTAAACAGTAGGTACAGCGGTCATAACGGCTACATCGTAATTATTAATTAGGGTGAGTAAGTTTTGAATGATGTTTTTACCTCTAAAGCCAGAAGGGCTTGCGAGTAAAATTTTACAGCCTTTCATAACCGAGGCAATGCCTGTTGCCACTGCCGCATTTACATGAAATATGGGCAAACCTACTAGCATGGTATCGCCTGCGTTTACTGGCGAAAGTAAATTAACCTGCCCTGCATTGGTAAGCTGGTTTAAATGTAAGTGTTTGGCAAGTTTTGGTAAGCCGGTGGTACCACCCGTATGAAAATACGCGCACACATCGCTTTGCTCAGGCAAAGTAAAATTAGCTGCTTGCGTACTTTGCGCCGCGAGTAACTTTTTAAACCCATACACGGGTACTTTATTATTTTGCGAGCACGCTATGTCGTCACCAAATAAGCTAATAACCGCTTTTAGGCCGGGTATATGCTCTTTAATTGCCATTACTTTTTGCCAAATATTGCTACCAGGGACTGGGCCTAGGGCAATAATTACTTTGGTATTGGCTGAGATCATAATTTCTTTCATTATGGACTCATCAAGCAAGGGGTTTATGGGGTTTGCAATGCCAGCAGCCTCTGCTGCCCAAAGCGATACATAGGTTTCAGGGAAGTTAGGTAATACCAGCGAGGTTACCTCGGTTTTTGTAATACCCAACGAGTGCAATGCATTGCCAAGCCCTGTTACGTTTTTTGCGAGCGCTTTGTAACTCATTTTACGGTGCGGATTAGCAAAGCTTTTACCTTTAAAGGTCATTAAAATGCGGTGAATTAGCTTTTTTGCAAACGGAATTTGCGCTTCGCTAATGCAGTCGCCATCTAAAATGTATTCAATAGCGGTTGCATCACCAAAGTTTTTTGCCGATTGTAAAATGGCATGATAAGTAGAGCGAGGAAGTTGCTCTGGTGATATTTCAGCAAGGTTTAAATTGCCAACATCGGCGTGGTTTTTAATTGTTGTTATATTCATAAAACCCTCAACGTATCTTTATAATGTGTGTGTTTGCGTGTGAGTGCATAGTATTTAAACGCGGCTTTGGGTGTGTGGGCCATTACCGCGCAAATTTTAGTCTATCAAAATTAAGCTATTGCCAGTGTTTTAATCTAAAAAGCTGTTATCTTTTGCGGCAACAACCTGATACATGGGCTGAAAGTTCCCCCATGTAACTAGCTCTGAGCCATTGGCTTGTTTAGTGTGTAGCGCAACATCGTGAGAAATAAGCTTAGGCTCGCCTGCGGCTTGCGCTAATAATTGGCTTTGGCAGCAGCTATCTAGCAATACAAAATTGGCAACTGCGGCATCAACCGACGAACCGACGGTAAGTAAACCATGGTTTTGCAAAATAACAGCGCAGTGATCAGCCAGTGATTTAGCTATCATGTCGCCCTCTTCGCTGTCGGCCACTACGCCGCTAAATACATCAAATACACTGTGGTTTTCGTAAAATACGCAGGCATCTTGCGAAATTGGTTTAAGTAACTCTCCTAATGCCGAAAACGCACGGCCATAACGTGTATGGGCATGGGCTACTGCGTTTACGTCGGGTCGTGCCATGTGTATGCGTGAATGAATAGCAAACGCGGCATTATTAATCGGTGTGCTGCCTTCAATAATATTACCTTTATGATCAACCCGAATAAGATCTGATGCTTTAATATGCGCAAAATGCATACCCACAGGGTTTACCCAAAAAGTATCGGGCTCTATGCAGTCGCGAAGTGTTATGTGCCCCGCAAGTCCTTCATCAAAACCGTACATGGCAAATACTCTAAACCCAGCGGCTAGGCGTTGTTTTTCGTAGCTGCGTTGCTCCTTAAGGGTGTTAAATTTAGGCGGCATAATAAGTTTAAATTTGTCGCTGCCTATGGTCATTTTTGCGGCTTGCTGCTCTAGTGTATTGCTCATAATAATCCTAAATTAAACTCTGTTGACTTTAGTTTAGCCTCGCTTAAGATAAATAGAAGTGATGTTAATTAATGGTTAAACATAAATACTATGCATGGAAAGATAGATTTAAACCTGTTTGTAATACTTAAAACGGTATACCAAGAGGGCAGTATTACCACTGCAGCGGATAAACTGCATTTAACGCAACCTGCTGTTAGCCATGCGCTTTCTCGCCTTAGAGAAAAGTTTGACGACCCATTATTTATTCGCCACGGTCGGCGTATGGTGCCCTCTCCTTTTTGCCAAAAAATAATAGCGCAAGTTATTGAGTCGGTGCAGGTATTAGAGTCAACCTTAAATAACGAACGGCTTTTTGATATAGCCGCCTTTAAGCGCGAAATTAAATTTGGCTTTAGAGATATTTTAGAATCGATATTTTTTCCGCCGCTAATGAGCGACCTACTCACAAACACCCCCAATATCACGATTAACAGCCGACAGGTGTCACATGTTGATATGGAAAAATCACTCGAAAACCAAGAGCTCGATATAGTCATTGATGTGCTTACCCCTACCAGTAACCACATAAAAAACACCTTTATTTGTAATGAGCATTTTTCGCTAATTTGTAGGCACGATCACCCAATATTAAATGACTTAACCGTACAAAATTACGCAAAGGCATCGCACGCGTTGGTGTCGTTAAAAGGTGCGCAGGTAGATATTATTGATATGGCGCTGGCAAAGCATGCACTTGCCCGTAATGTAGTGCTTAAATGTGAACATTATTTTGCGGCGACTAAAGTGATTAGCCAAAGCGACATGATAATGACCATGCCAAACGCATACGCGCAGGTATTAAAAGAGCAAATGCCTGTGCATGTAACTAGCTTGCCGTTTGATGTGCCGTTAATGCCCGTGCACATGTATTGGCACGAACAAGCCGATGACGATTTAGTAAATAGTTGGATGCGAGAAAAGCTGCTAGGTTTAGCCCAGCAACTTATCCCTGCTGACAAACTTAAAAGCGGTAATTAAATTGTGCGTGATAACTGCGCCCACGCTCTGATAAAAAACGGTGTGCGTAGCTAATTACTGGCACATCGTTGGCCTGCGAAAAAGTTTGTTTATCGGTTAAATTTTTAGCCAATAACGCCACCGACCAATCTCCTTCACTGCTACCTAGCTCTATGCGTAAATTTAGCTTTTCAAAAGCGCTTTGCTTGGCTATTGGGTCAAGATCTTGCTCTAAAAAGTAATCGTCACTAAAGTTAAGCGCTAAATTGCTACTTAAAGTAAGGTTTGAAAACACCTCGGTATTGTAACCAATCGCTATATTGCCTGAGTAATCGGGAGCAAACGCGCCAGTTTGCCCGGTTAAATCTTGAAATGCTTGGCCAAGTAGCTCGCTTTGCATAACCGTTGGCGATGCACTGGCGTATTGTTCGTATTCAAAATCAAGCACCGCAAGGTTTGCCGATAGCTGCCAACTTTGATTTATTGCCCAGCGCGAATCGAGCTCAATCCCTTTTACTTTGGTTTCGGCGGCATTTTTAACTACAAATGCATTACCATTAAATTCAGATACTTGTAGGTCATCGTACAGAGTGTAAAACAGTGTAGCATTTACTTGTAGAGTATTTTTAATTGGCTCGGCTTTTATGCCAAATTCAAAGTTTGTGGCTTTTTCGTCGTCAAACTCAAAGCCTGAGTTTTCATCAACCGTGTTACCTTGTGAGCCATTTAAGCCAGAGCCATCAAAACCACCGGCTTTGTAGCCTATGCCAGCGCTTGCAAATAACATGGTGTTGTTAAACCCTAAATATTGCACACTAATATTGGGTGATAAGTGCGATTCATCACGCTTAGCGTTAAGGTTATGTACCCCCGCGCCCGAAAGCTGCCCTGCAATAGTGGGCGCAGCGGCATTAGCAAATTGTTGTACGGCTTGCGGTGTGTTTGGCTCAAATACGCTATACACACTTTGTACGCTGCTTACTTCTTTTTCTTCTTTTTGATAACGCAGGCCAAAATTAGCGCGCCATTGCGCGTTTACATTCCAAGTAAGGGCGGTAAATGCTGAGTAGCTTTGTTGGTCTTGATCAAACAGCGCATTTACGCCCAATGATGTACCCACTAAATCAGGAATAAGTAACGATGCACCAAATAAAATATCGTTTGGGTGTTCAAGCTCGCTGCTCATGTAAAAAATGCCCGCTACGTATTCAAGCGTGCGCCCTGTTGGCGAGCTTACTCTAAACTCTTGCGTAAACTGGTTATAGGTTTCTAAGTAGTCTTGTTTTATAAGCGGGATTTCTGAAAAGTCGGCGTCAAAGGTTGAGTCCCAATCGTACTCGCTATACGTGGTTACAGAGGTAAATTCGTATTCGCCATGGTTATGGGTTAATTTAAGTGATGCGTTATCAAGCGTGGTTTTACTTTGCTCATTAAGCCCACCTGGGTGACCATCGCCCGATACCGAACTTGTGTAATCAAGGCCCGAGTTGTCGCTTAATAAAAGTGAACGATACCCTACATTGCCTGGGTTAGTAGGGTCATTTGCTATTTGTAAATCTCGGTTGGGGGTATCAATAATGTATTGGTAGCGCGAGCCATGCGATTCAAACTCACCGTGTTCCCATTTAAACAATGCGTTTATATCATCGTTTATTTGCCAATCTATTGATAAACGTGCACCTGATGAGTCGTTAGATTGCTCATCACTTTGGCGTGCTTGGTTATATAAAAAGCCATCAACAGAATGATCAAACGCGGCAATACGAATGGCTAAATCATCGTTAATAGGAATATTTATAACGCCGGTAAAGCGCTTTTCGTTATCAGAGCCAAACTCTGCCGATACGTTGCCCTCAAGTACATCGGTTGGCGAATTTGAAACCATACTAAAGGCTCCTGCTGTGGCGTTTTTACCAAACATAACCGACTGCGGGCCTTTTATAAGCTCAAGGCGCTGCATATCTAAAAATGGAAATTTAGCCTGATGCCCGCGCCCTAAATACACGCCATCTTTATACATAGCAACCGATTGCTCAAAGCCTGAGTTAGTACCCGAGCCAATGCCGCGTACAAAAATACGTTTGCTGCTTGAGGTTTCGGTTATATGCACGTTAGGTAGGTTTTCGCTTAGGGCGAGTAAATCGTCAACACTGTTTTGCTCGAGGTAGTCGCCAGAAAGCGCTTGAATAGAGGTAGGAATATCTTGTAGCGATTGCACCCGCTTTTGCGAGGTGACGGTAATGGTTTCAAGCTCGCTGTTATTTACTTTTTGCTCGCCAGCTTGTGCCATACCCACGCTTAATGCGCTGAGCGTAAATAAAGTCAGTGTTTTTTGTTTTAAAAAGCTAGGTTTTAAACGTGTGTGTGACTGTGTGTGTTCAGTTGTCATAGCTGCAACTCCATTATAGAGGTTATTTTTATTGGATAATTTTGCGTCTATTTCATACTGACGAGTCTTAAAATAAATAACAGTGATGTTTATTTATTCAACACTATTAGTAATATTTATAGTTAAGCGAAAAAGTGTTGTGTTAAATGGGGTTATAGCGGGTTTAAAGCGGGTTAAAAAATATCAGTGGGTTATCGGTTTTATTAGCGATTGCCGAGCTTGGAGTGTTTGCTGCATTGATAAAGGCGGTAAGCTGTGGTGCATTTTCGCAAAAAATAATATCCAGTGCTAAACGGTTTTTGCCGTATAAGCCACGGTGAATCATATTGGCTGAAAACAACAGTAAATCTCCCGCATTAAGTTTAATAACTTTGCCTGTAGTTAGGTTATCGCTTGGCAGCTTATTATTTTTTGCAAAACGTACATTTAGCTCCTCTGGTGTATCCCAATTTTTATGCGAGTGGGGCACAAGCTCTATACCTGGCTCGTCTTCAAGGGCTAACCGGCAGTGCACTACGTCGGGCCCGTTTAACGCAGCTTGTTGCTCTTGCACATTTAAATGGTATTGCATATCGCGATGCCAATAATTTTTTTGTGTAACATTAACGGGATTAAAAAATAACTGAGTATTTAAAAACAGTGGCTCACTAATCGCCTGTTTTACACGCTTAATTAATTTGTTATCAGCTATTAAACTAAATAAAAACTCATTTTGCTGCGCCGTTAAATATTCACTATTTGTTATGCCCGAGCTATTAATTGCACGGGATTGATAAAACTCACGGTTATTAGTTTTCCACTGTGTATGAAAGGCATTAACTAGGAGCTTAATTTTATTTAGCTCTTCGGTGCTGTAAAGCCCCTTTACAAGCATATAACCGTTTGATTTATAGTTGTTCATTGTGGTTCTTTATTTAATATTGCAGCAACACGTTCAGCAAGTTCTGGCAGTACATCTTGTGCAAACCATGGATTCTTTTTAAGCCAAATATTATTGCGTGGGCTTGGGTGTGGTAGCACCAAATGCTCCGGCCAATACTCACGCCACGATTTTACTAACTCGGTTAAGGGCCTGTTTTTAGTATGCGGTAAATGATAAGCCTGCGCGTATTTACCAAGCACGATTGTAAGCTCTAAATTTGGCAGAGCGGCCAGTAATTGCGCTCTCCAAGCAGGTGCACATTCTTTACGCGGGGGTAAGTCGCCCGACTTACCTTTACCAGGGTAACAAAAGCCCATAGGTAAAATAGCTATTTTTTGCGGATCATAAAACTCATCAACACTTAGCCCAAGCCATTCGCGTAGGCGGTTTCCGCTGGCATCGTTAAAGGGCTTGCCAGTTTCGTGTACTTTTATGCCCGGTGCTTGGCCGGCAATTAAAATACGCGCATTGGCATTAAATTGTATAACGGGGCGAGCACCTAACGGTAAATGAGGTTCACAGATCACGCATTTACTAACTTGCTCAATTAAATTGATCGGATCCATATAAATCTGGCCTTAAATGCTTAAGTTTTGTTCTAAATGGCCATTTAGACCTAATGAGTTGGTAAAAAATCGGTTTATTTTACTCAAATTAGTTATTAGTTGGTAAAATCGTGATCTCACTTGAAAATAACAACTAATTATTTGATATATTTATTGTTTTTCTGACCATACGGCAAATTCGTTACCACTGGGCTCGGTAAAGTGAAATCGGCAGCCACCGGGGAACTCAAAAATAGGTTTTACTATTTTGCCGCCATATTGCGCTACTTTTTTATAGGTAGCGTGAATGTCGTTACTGTAAAACACCAACAGTGCGGCCCCATGTTGAGTAAGTGATTTAAGCGGTGCTTTAAAAAAGCCACCATCAAGCCCCTGGCCGCTAAATGCCGTATACTCTGGGCCATAGTCGGTAAATTGCCAGTTAAACACGTTAGTAAAAAAGCTTTTTGTAGCTGTTAAATCGCACGCGGGAAACTCTACATAATTTAGTTTTTCGTGGTTGCTCATTTTAAATTTACTCATTGGCTTGCCAGTATTGACCACTGTAAACCTTCGTTATTAGCTAAGCAATAACCCTAAAACGGCAGAGATCAGTATTTTACTAACATGCTAGGCACTAATGTTAAATTAACTAGAATATACAAATGAGAATCGCTATCTTTTGTATTTGTAAGCTTTATAATAACGCCTTATTTTTATCCTCGTATTTGAATAAGGGATTTGTTAATTATGCAGGCACCTCTGCACATAGCACCTTTTACAAGAACTAACCTAGCTGCGCTTTTAAAAGTGGCCCAAAGCTATAGAGTGTTAGTATTTTTGCGTTTTATTATTGCCATAGTGGGTGGCTATGCATTTACCTCAGCGTGTATTTCATTATTAAGTGTACTGCTGCCCATTCCTAAGCAAGATGCCGTATTACTGTGTGTGTCTATCAGTATTTTAATTTACGCCGCAGTGTTTATTTATGCGTTTTCGGTTAAGTCGTTAAAAACTGTTTGGATCAGTATTTTACTAAGTACAGGTTTTTTTGTTGCTATATTGGCATTACTGAAGGGTTGGCTATGAAAGACAGTTTTTTTAGGTCGATGACCTGGCTACATACCTGGGTGGGCTTACTTACCTGTTGGATTATTTACGTAATATTTTTTGCAGGCACAGCGAGCTTTTTTAGAGACGAAATAAACTTGTGGAATCAGCCGGCTATACACAATGTGCAAGCCCAAACCGACAGAGTGGCCGCGCAAAGGCAGCAAATTATTAATGGCTTTGAATATTTAAATCAGCACGCTGAAAATTCCCCTAGTTGGCGTATTACCTTGCCCGAAGAGCGAATACCGTATTTGGTATATGGCTATGCAAAACCTAAAGAGCCAGGGCAGCGCCGCAGCCAGTTTGTAAATACCCAATTAAACCCAAACACCATGCAAGCGCTGCCTCCTTTTGTTGAAAGTAAAGGCGGTAACTTTTTTTATCGGTTGCATTATCAGCTTTATTATTTAGATGCCATAACAGGGCGCTGGGTAGTGTGTTTTGCCAGCTTTTTTATGCTACTGGCAATAATTTCGGGCGTGGTTATTCATAAGCGCATATTTAAAGATATGTTTACTTTTAGGCGCAATAAAGGGACTCGTAGCTGGTTAGATGCGCATAATTTAAGCTCGGTACTTGCCCTACCGTTTCATTTAATGATTACCTACACAGGCATTATTACGCTTATATTTATGTTGTTCCCCTACCCTGCGTTAACGACGTACGACAAGGGCATGCGTGGCTTTTTTAACGATGCAACACCTAGCAATAACGTGACTAATAACGCCCAAGGCAGTGCAGAATTGCTCCCTATAAACACTATTTTGGATCAAGTTTATACTAAGTGGCCTAGTGCAGATATTACGCGTGTTCAGGTTAGTAAACCGAATATGGCCGCTTCAACAGTAACGGTATTGGTAAGCCCTGCAAAGGCGCTTCGCGATCAATCTCCACGGCTTTTGTTTAGTGGTGCTACGGGCGAGTTAGTAGCACAAACTGATGACGAACTTAGCAGTAGTAAAGCACTTTATGAATCACTTAACTCTATGCATACAGGGCGCTTTGCTACGCCTTTACTGCGCTGGTTATACGTACTTGGCGGAATTGCAGGCTGCGTAATGATTGGCTCTGGCTGCATAATGTGGGCTAAACGCATACGCGAGCGTAATAAGGGTAAAGCCTCATTTGGCTTACAGTTAGTCGAAGGTTTAAACCTTGCCACCATTATGGGCTTACCACTGGCTACTTGCGCCTTTTTTATTGCCAATAGGTTACTTAGCCCGACCGTAGCAGGACGTAGTGAAAAAGAAGTTACAGCGTTCTTTTTAGCATGGTTAGTGGTTGCCGTTATGGCACTTTTAAAGCGTGATAGGCTGCAATGGCGTGTAATGGCAGCCATAAATGCCCTCGCGTGTTTGAGTGTACCGGCAATAAATGCGTTCACCACACAGGGCAATATAGTGAGCTACTTACTTAATAAACAATGGGCCTTGTTTATTTTCGATGCGGTATTTTTACTGTTTAGCATACTGTTTTTAGTACAAACCGAAAAATTACGTACTGCTTCTAGTGCATCTAAAAAAACAGCTAATAACCTAGCCAATAATAAAAAGAGGCAAAAAGCATGATTGATTTACTTAGCTTTAGCCTCTGTTTGTTTGCTTTTAATGGTTTTGCTTTGGCAAAACCAGCGCATTTTAAAACGGTGTTTACAACGCGTCCCTCTAAGCTGCAAAGTAATTTGCTGCTAATAGTTGCCTGGATCAGTATTTTACTAAGTTTATTGTTCTGTGTGGTTACGCAGCAGGGATACGGTGCTTTACTGTTTTGTGGCTTTATGGGGCTAAGTGTATTAATTATAACGATTTTTTATAATTTTATAGAAAAGTTGATTAAGCCATTTAGCTTTTTAAATATGTTACTGATTGGCTTATCAGGGCTATTACTGGCAGTGAATTCACTTTAGTTAGTAAAAACCTGATCCAAAGAAAGCCATTAATTTTAGGCAAAAAAAATGGCAAGCTATAAAGCTTGCCAACAATAGGGGGATATTCAGTATGTCCAACACTTGCATGTCTCGTTGCAAGTGCAGCTAATATAGCCCGAACATATTTAACTTACCTTACAGTGAGGTGATCGTTTTATTACAGCTGTAACAATCATTTACTCAACAACTGTAAAGCCCCTTTACATAGCTAAATATCCTACTGTTTAACCCAAATAACTTGCTCTGTAGCAAAGCCTAGTTTGTTGGCTTTAGCTATAAAATGTTGTTTAAGTTTGTCACTAACAGTAGGTGTACGCGATAAAAACCATAAAAAGTCGCGGTTATAACTTGTAATAAACGCATATTGGTAGTCGTCTTGGTCTAGTTCAAAAATAACGTAAGCACCATAAAATGGGCCAAAAAACGAGACTTTAAAATGGCCTGTGTCAGTCCCTTCTACAAATTTAGCTAAACCCTGTGCTTCATCCCACTTTTGCTCTTTAGTTATAAAACCTTTGTTGAGCACTTTTACTGTGCCATCGTCATTTACGGTGTAAGTCGCGGTTACTTGCTCCATGCCCTCTTCGAATGAGTGATCAAGGCGGGCAATTTCGTACCACTTACCTTTGTATTGCTCCAGGTCAAAGTTCTTAACCGGGGTAATGCCCTCTGGTGCGCTTGTACAGGCGGTGAGTAAAAATAACCCTGTAATGAGTAAAATAGTCGTAATGGCCTTCATGAAAGCTCCTTTTTAAAAGTGATGTTGTTTGTACGGCTCTAAGCCAATAAAGTTTGCTAGCCGATTAAAATAAATTGCTATAGGATCAGCTAAATACTAGAGCAATTAAAAGATTTAAGCATGAAAATATGGGTAGATGCCGACGCATGCCCTGTGGTAATAAAAGAAATACTTTTTAGAGCCGCTGAGCGCACGCAAACACCAACCATTTTAGTAGCTAACCATGCAATGCGTAT
The DNA here is from genome assembly GCF_005887105.1 of Pseudoalteromonas sp. S2893. Taxonomy (NCBI): domain Bacteria; kingdom Pseudomonadati; phylum Pseudomonadota; class Gammaproteobacteria; order Alteromonadales; family Pseudoalteromonadaceae; genus Pseudoalteromonas; species Pseudoalteromonas sp. S2893. The sequence continues at coordinate 59,988 of NZ_PNCY01000017.1, forward strand.
TCCGCCTTCAAAATTTATAAGCCGGGTACAGGTTTCGAGCGGGTTTGATGTGGCCGATGACGAAATAGTAAAACGCGTAGAAAAAGGTGATTTAGTTATTACTGGCGACATACCCCTTGCCAGTGAAGTTATAGATAACGGTGGCCAAGCACTTAACCCACGGGGTGAGCTTTACACGCCAGAGAATATTCGCTCGTTATTAAACGTGCGCGACTTTATGGATACCATGCGCTCAAGCGGCGTAGAAATGAGTGGCGGGCCACCACCGCTTAGCCAAACCGACCGCCAAAACTTTGCCAATAACCTCGACCGTATTTTAGCGCAGAAAAAGGCGAGCTAGTGTGAGTGAGCAACTAATTGGCTTAGGTGAGCAAGCCTTTAGCGTAGCCGTTTATGTGGCAAAAGCGCCGCCTATGCCCTACTTTGCAACCCTACACAGTGTTGAGCCTGTAATAAACGAGCAAATAAATACCATAAACCAGCACTGCGGGAATGGCTGGCGTAAAGTGTTTAACGTATACGCTAAAGTGTTGTTTGCGCTACCGAGTGAGCATTACAGCTTTGCTAAACAAGCCGCTAGCTGGCAAGCGTATCGCGATACATTTTTACTGCAAAAAAACAGTAAAACAGCGCTGTTATTTAGTGCGCCCATTATTAACGGCGCAAATAAAAATCAACTGCATATTATTGCTGGGCGGACCCATGCTAAAAACTTATTACAGCAAGGTAAGCTTAATGCGCAATTTAATTGGTTAGACGATGAGTTTGCAATTGATACAACGAATAACATTATCGTGTGCCCGTACTTCGATTACCGGCAGTTAAGTAATATTAAAATAGCCCGATTAAGCGAGCTAGTTGCCAAGCTTAAAACATCTAATTGAAAATGTAAGGACTCAACATGGCGGGAATTTTAGAGCTAAATACGTTATTAAAATCAATGAACCCCGAGCTTAAACAAGGTGAATACATATTTTGTTGTTTAGCAGGCAACCTTGCTGACTACGTTCATTTAAACCCGCTTGCCAGTTACGTTGAAGAAGAAGGCCTAACCCTTATTTTAAATGCAGATACCGCAGATAAAGCCGGTATTACTTATGAAGCTAAATATAATTTAATTACCCTTAATGTGCATTCAAGCCTTGAGGCTGTTGGGTTAACCGCTGCGGTATCGGCCAAATTAACCGAGCATAATATTAGCACTAACGTAGTGGCTGCGTTTTATCACGATCATATTTTTGTACAAACCGATAAAGCGCAGGCCGCGATGAAAGCACTTGGTGAGATTGGTTTAAGGTAGTTGATATAAACCTGATCTGAGTAACACGTATTTAGTAGGATGCGCCCTATGCTTATGTAAAACACAAAGCCGATATTGCAGTATCGGCTTTTGGTATTAATTAGTTTTGATTGCAAAAGTGGTGCGCTACAGGCTCAATTTTTACTGTATCGCCTGCATTTACTACCACGCATTGCGTGTTTTTATCGAGTTTTTGCTTTTGAATAATAGTAAATTCGCCCTCGTTGGCAGCGTATAAATTGTATTGATAGGCATCGTTACCGCCTTCAAATAACGCGGTAAATAACCCTCCCACTAACCCACCAATTATTGCTCCGCCGAGCATTTCTTCGCTGTTGCCATCTAAGTTATCGACAAAGCCAAACCCGGCGCCAGCTGCTATGCCTGTGCCTACTTCAGATGAAAGCGTTACTGGTTGTATTGATTCTACCGATGCGTAGTAACGCTTAATAATTTGGTTTTGATTGTTTCGATCTACCCCTTGCGATGCGCAGCCTGAGAGTAGTAATACCGCGATAAGATACTTTTTCATGTTGAGTCCCTGTTAATATTTAATAGGGAAATAATAAGTAGCAACGCATATAAAAGATGTGAGAAGTTTGTTTGTTGCTGTCAGGAAATGTAAGGATGTGTATAAAATAAAACACCGAGTATGCATACTCGGTGTTTTGGGGTTATGTTACTTAAATTTTATACTATTAAACAACGTATCCGCTAAAACCGAGCGCTTTAAAATAAAGCTTAGGAATACCGTATTTGCACTCGTTAAGTAACTCGCTAAAGCGCATTCTATCAAGTGGGTAAAATTCACTGTCTAAGTTTTGAGCTGTGTAGGCTTGCCCTGCATCACTTAAGCCTAAATCGGCACACACAGTAATTTGTGCTTCGCGCTCAAAGTCGGTTTCGGGTTTCATTAAATCGCTAATAAATAAGTTTGCGCCTTTATTTAAATTAGCTTTAATGTTTTTGAGTAGCTGCTTTTTGCTGCCGTCGTCTTTTAAAAAGTGCATTACGAGTAGGCATAGCGCCGCATCGGCCTTAGTAGATAGCTTATCAAGCTCGCCTTCAATAACATTAACGCGCTTTGCTATGCCGTGCTCTTCAAACGCTTGTTTAGCAATTGCGAGCATATCACTTGAGGTATCTTGCGCGGTAAATTGCCAAGTAGGGTTAAGCGCGGCAATGGCTAGTATTTCTTTGCCTGTGCCTGCGCCCACGACTAAAATATGTGCGTTATCTTTAAGGGTTGCTTTAAGTTGAGCATTAGTAAGTTGGTGCAATAGCTCATAACCAGGGACTAAACGGGTAATGCGGTCGTTGTAATGCGTTGCTTGCTCGCCTGTGAATGTTGGCATTTTTTAACTCCTTTATAAGACTTCAACAGTGGAGTATCCACCACTTTTTTTACTTACATGTACTTGCGTGGCTACGCGTTCACTCATTTCACTCACATGCGATATAACCCCTACTTTACGGCCTTGTGCTTGTAATGAGTCGAGTGCGTCCATAGCAACGCTGAGTGTTTCGCTATCTAACGTACCAAACCCTTCGTCAATAAACAAAGAGTTGATTTGCACTTTGTTTGAAGAAAGCGATGCAAGCCCTAATGCCAGTGCTAGTGATACTAAAAAAGATTCACCACCAGAGAGCGTATTAACAGAGCGTTGTTCGTCGGCCATATCGCGGTCAATAATGGCAATATCAAGCGATTGTGCAATGGCAGTGAGCTCGTAGCGTTTATTGAGGGTTTTTAAATGGCTGTTAGCATAATGCAGCAATATTTTAAGGGTTTGTGTTTGCGCTAAATTACGCATGGTTTTACCGGTTGCATCCCCTAATACTTTATTAAGCACGTGCCACTGCTCAACCTGCTTTTTAAGGGTAGCAAGTTCAGCGTGTTTGCCTTTAAGTGCTGTGGCGTTTTGATTGTGTTGCTCAAGCGCGGTATTAGTGCCAAGCAAACTATTTTGTAGCTCAGTTTGCTCATTGGCTAAGGTCGTTTCTTGCTCTGCTAATTGGCTTTCGCTTTTTTCGGGCTTGTTAGTATTTTGGTGATCTGTTTGCGCCTTTTGCTGTTGCTTAAGCGCTGCATTTGCGTCTGTAAGTGCTGCTAAACGCTGCTCAAACTGCATTAATTGCTCTTTTATTTGCTCACTAGTCAGTGTTAGTAAAATAGCGATCTGTTCGTGATTTGCCTCGCTATATTGCGCTTTAAAGCCGCTAAACCAGGCATTGTAGCGCTCTTCAAGTGTGCTTTGCTCTTGAGTTTGCTCTGCCAAGCGCTGCTCAATGTTTTTGAGTGTTATAGCGTGCTCATCGCGTTTTTTAATTGCGCTGTCGTGGGCTTGTTGGCTTGTATGTAACGCCTTTTGGCACTGCTCAAGCTGCGCATTAAGTTTTGCTTGGTAATCATCGGCACTTAATGGCTCGTTGTTAAATAAAGCAAGGCGCTCTGTGCGTGTGGTGTTTTGCAGTTGTTGCGCTTTGGCTAAATCGTCTTTTAAAACTTTAAGCGCTTGCTCACTTCTAGCAATTAACGGTGTGAGTTGCTGTAATTGCTGATTAGCGCTGTCTATTTGTTTTTGACTTTGTTCAAGCTGAACCTGTGTTTGCTGGTACTGCTCAACCTGCTGGCTTAAATCGCTCATATTAAGCGTGTTGTTTTGCAATTGCTGCCAAAAGTCACTGTGCTCAAACTGTGCATTAAGGGTGCTGGTAAGCTCGTTAACTTGCGTATTTAGCTCTGCATGTTTAGTGTTTATTTGGCCAAGCTTATTGGTTAATTCAACATGCTGATTATGCAATTGCTGCTGTGTATGTTGCTCGGTTTTTAAGTTACTTATTAGCTGATTTACTTTTTCTTGCAGAGCTGTTTGCTGTTTTTGCGATTCAAAATAGTGCGACTTTTGACTGCTGAGCTGGGCGTATGTTTCATCAAGCTGCTGTGCTGTTAAGTCGTTAAGCTCTGTACGTGCCCCTTGCATTGTTGTTTTAATTTCTAGCTGCTTTGCCTGTGCACTCTGTATAGCTTGGCTGTATTGAGCGTGCTCAGTGACAAGTACAGCATGTTGAGTTTGGTGCTGATGCAGCTTAGCTTGGGCGCTATCGTGTTGCTGCTTAGCTTGGTTATAACTTGTTTCAAAATCGGCTATTAGGTTATTTAATTGCGGGTTTTGGCTGCTTTCATACGGGTGCTCTTTTGCCCCGCACACTACACATGGCTCGTTAGGGGTAAGCTGCGTGCGTAAATGCTCTACGTTTTCGCTGGCACGCAGGCGAGCTTGATTTAATGCGTATTCACTGTGTTTAAGTGCTTGCTCGCACGAGGCTAAGCTTTGTTGCAATGTTGTTTGCGTTTGCTCACTGTGTACAAGCTTGGCCGCAACCGCCGCTTGTTGTTGCGTGCTGTGTTTTATTTCTTGATTAAACTGCTGGTAGCGCAAGCGCTGATCTTTTAAATACTCAATATTTTTAAGTTTGCTATCGCATTGTTCAATATTAAATTGGCGTTGTTGCTCACTTAGCTGGTTAAGATCTTTTTGTTTATGCGCAAGTTGTTGCTCTTGCAACTCTACTTTTTTAGTTTGCTCTGCTAACAGCGCCGCTTGTTTAGTTTGCTCTTCTAACAGCTGTTGGTTTTGCAAAGCGGTTGCCTTTATTTGCTCATTGGCACTTAAATATGTATTAAAGCTATGTTGGTAATAATTCCAATCATTAGCCAATGGTTTAAGCTGCGTGTACTCGTTTAGCCACGTTTGATACCCAGTGCTGAGTTTTGTTGCCTCATCGAGTGCATGTTGGCTTTGCGTGTACTGCGTTTGTAATTCGCTAAGTTGCTGCTGCTCTTTTTCGCTTTGCTGAGTCAGGCTTGTAATAGTTTGTGCGTGTATAGCAAGTTGGCTGTCGAGCTCGCGGGCTTTTGCAATAATTGGCTCTGCCGTTTGCTTTTGCTCTTGCGCTGTTTTTAACTCGCTTTGCTTTGTTGTAAGTGTTGCGGCCTGCTCTTTTATAAGCGCAGCATGGTCAATCGCTTTTAAATCGCTTATTTGCTTACTAAGTGCGTTGTTTTGCGCCGTTAAGTACTCATGACGTTTGCGGTTGTCTTTTATTTCAAGGGCGCTTTGTGCTTGTTTAGCTTGCTCACTTTGCTTTGCTATTGCATCAAGCTGTTGTTGTGCGTGTTGTTGCTGCTTTATTGCGTGTTCTAGTGCCTGCGATAAGCTAGCTGCTTGCTTATACCAATTTAAGTTTTGCTCTGTTGCTGCATGCGTTTTTTTAGTTTGCTCAATTTTTTTAAGTAACTCATCGCGCTGGGTTTGTTTAGCACTTAATTCGTCATCGCTTAACAAGGTGTAGCTTGCAAGGCTTGCATTAAGTAATTCATATTGATCTTTTAGCGCTTTATTACGCTCAAAAATACGTTTACCAATTAAGCTAAATTTATCGGTGCCGGTTAAACACTCTAAAAGTTGTGCGCGTTCATCGCCTGTGGCTTTTAAAAAGGCTGCAAACTCGTGCTGTGCTAATAATACCGCACGCGAAAACTGATCAAAGCTTAGCCCTATTTTGTTTTCTACTTCTTTTATAGTTTGGCTTTTATCGGCTATTAGGGTTTCATCGGGCAAGGTTAGTAACGTATGCTCAGCCACTTTTAACTTGCCTGTTGCCTTTTTGTGGGTACGGGTAATAACGTAGCGTGCGCGGTATAATTGTTTGTCTTGGCCAACAAAATCAACTTCAGTAAAGCCTTCCCATTTGCCTCTGCGCAGTAAGTTACGCGCATCGTTTAGCTTTATACTGTCGCCGTTAAAATCAATTAAGTTGCCTTTATCGCCTTTTAAGCGTGCTGTTTTAGTATAAAGCGCTAAACAAATAGCATCTAAAAAGGTGCTTTTACCTGCGCCTGTGTCGCCAGTTATTGCAAATAAACCAGCGTCTTTTAGTGGAGCTTGAGTAAAGTCGATTTCGGCATCGACTATTGAGGCTAAATTATGAATACGAACTGCGGTTATTTTCATAGTTGCTCTTGCTCCGTCAGCTCACTTATTACATCGTTTAACAGTGTTTTTAGCTCATCTGGTACAGCTTGGCCGGCCATATCTTTGTCGTTTGCAAAGGCTTGTTCTAATAAGTTTAATGGGTTGAGCATTTCAATTTCGCTTAAATCTTCAAATACGGCGCTGTTATCGCTTGTTATGGTTTGTTCTCGTACCCGCTCAATGCCGCAAAATTTTACGTGTTTACCCTCAAGTGCTTGCTCTATTTGTTCTCTAAAGGTGGTGTCGGTATCACTTGATTTAAGTTTTACGCGTAAATAAGGGGCAATAGTATGTTGTGATGTATCGAGCGCTTTAATTTGCTCACATAAGTCGCTTAATGGCACGCACTCCCCTTTTGGTAAAATAATTACTTCAGCAGAACGTGGAATGTAAAGGGGGTTTACAGAGGTGCTAATAGTTTGTTTTTCATCACTTTTAAATTCTACTACATTAACTTGGTGTGTGTACTTACGCTCTGAAAAAGACATAGGAATAGGCGTACCGCTGTAACGAATAACGTCTTTTTTAGCGACTTGCTGCGCTTTGTGTAAATGCCCCAATGCTACGTAGTCCGCCTTGTTACCAAATACACTGGCCGAAATAGACTCCTCCCCACCAATCACTAAATTACGTTCTGAGTCACTTGAAATATCACCGCCTTTGGCATGTAAGTGCCCCATTACAATTAATGGCGAATTTTGCGCGTTAATGCTATAGGCGTGATCAAGTGCAAGCTTATAGGCTTTTTCAACGCCTTGTGCGTAACTAGGGCCGTTTTTAGTATGACTAAGTGAACTTATATCGCTGGTACGTAAAAAAGGCATAGCGACGATTACAGCGCGTTTATTTTGCGTATTTATTTCAATCACGGTATTGGCTGGGTCGGTTACTTCAAAGCGCCCCACTACATGGGTGTCAAACTGAGCAAGTAAGGGCTGCGCTGCTAATATACGATTTGCTGAGTCGTGGTTGCCGGCAATAATAACAACATGCAATTGCGGACAACGCTTTTTAGCATCTTTTATAAATTGGTAAAGTTGGTTTTCGGCGCTGGCACTGGGTGTGGCTGTATGATAAATGTCGCCTGCAACTAAAAGTATATCTATGTGTTGCTCTACGAGGGTGCTAAGTAGCCAAGTAAAAAATGCAGCGTGCTCATCACGGCGGTCATGTTCATAAAATTGTTGGCCTAGGTGCCAATCTGAGGTGTGGAGAACTTTCATATCGCGCTCTTAAAAAACCATAAGAGCGCCAATATACCCAAGGCAAGTAAAGATGCAAGCCTCGGGAGGGCTTTAGTTTAGGTAAAACTATATATAGCAATAATAATGACAGGAAGCGCTAACAAAGCCATACCTAGCGGCATTTTTAAACTTTTAGTTTGCTTTGCTTGCAGTGCTTTTATGGCATTCGTTTCGTTACAGGCGGCTACTTTATCAATATAAAAATAACCTGAGTCTAGATACTGCTTACAACTTTGCTGATTTGCTGGAATGGCTATTAGCTCTTGTTGTTTTTTTAGGATATAAAAATCCATACACCCACCACATTGCTTACTGGTAATAAGTACATATTTGAGAATAATTGTAACGATTTTATTATGCTCAAATAAAAAAAGTGGGCGATTTTAAATATAAAATGCACTAAATATCAACCTAAAATTTCACTATTTTTAATTTATCGTATAAATAGTTAATATTAGTGAGATCACGGCAATATTTGCGCCAATTATTAGCCACTTTTTACTGTTTTTTTGTTCAGTAGATAGGCGTTTTAGTGCATCTTGCTTATTGCATGCCGACACCACATTAACATACGAATATTGGTCTGATTCGTAGCGCTCTAGTAAGTCTTTATCAGCAGGGATAGCTTCGAGCTGATGATCTTTTTTTACAATGTAAAATTTCATATCGGGCTCCTTTAGTTTAAATATGCTGCGTAATTTGTATTGAACCTGAACGCATTAAAGCCGTGTAAACACTGCTAACGCTATAAATTTAAGCTAAATTTAAACAACATATTTTTGCACCTTAATTTAATCCTAAGCTAATGGCATGAATTAGGCCTGAACCCTTATAAATACTGTGTTTGTACCTTAATTAATACACATCAACTAGCTGTAAAGTGTAAACCCCCTTTACAGTTTTAAAAGCGGCTTAATTTACTGATTCAAAAACCATGTTAAAACAACGTGAATATTACCGTGTTTAATGGGCGGTTGGTCGCTAATTAATTGAACAAAAATAGTAACTTTGTCAAAGTACGCTCACAAAATTCCACTAGGACTCATAATGAAAAAAACAGTTCTTACGCTAAGCGCGTTTGTGTTGCCTTTGGCAATGTCGAGCGCTGTGTTAGCGTCATCCGTTGAGCAAACTAAAGGCTCATTCGTTGATAAGTTTCGCCAGTTAGACGAAGCGCTTCCTACCCCAAATGTTTATCGTAGTGCCGCAGGTGAGCCAGGCGAAAAATACTGGCAGCAACGTGTTAATTACGACATAGATGTAAAGCTTGATGAAAAAAAGCGCCGCTTAACAGCAAGCCAAAGCATTGAGTATAAAAATAACTCGCCGCATACACTTAAATATTTGTGGTTACAGTTAGATCAAAATATTTTTAAAAGCGACTCAATTGCCGAAACCACAAAAACGTTTAAAAGCACGCTAAATAGTTTACCTGCGCAAAAGCCGGCTAAATTAAGTTTAGGTGAGCTACGTCGTCAACAATTTATGAGCGACAACGAGTTAGGCTATACAATTAGCAATGTAAAAGATGACAATGGCGATGAACTGCGGGTTACTGTTGTTGATACGCTAATGCGTATAGATTTAAACGAGCCGCTAAAACCAGGCAAAGAAGCTGAGTTTAGTATGAACTTTGCTTTTAACATTGTTGAAGAAGATGCCGTAGGTGCGCGTTCTGGTTACGAGCACTTTGAAGAAGATGGCAACGATATATTTTTACTTGCGCAGTGGTTTCCGCGTTTAGCAGCGTACACCGATTACGAAGCATGGACAAACAAGCCGTTTTTAGGCCGAGGTGAGTTTACGCTTGAGTTTGGTGATTATGATGTAGAAATTACTGTACCTGCTGATCATATTGTATCGGCAACAGGTAAGTTAGATAACGCAAGCAAAGTGCTTACACGCACGCAGCGTAACCGCTTAGAAAAAGCTGAAACAGCAAAACGCCCTGTATTTATTGTTACTGAAGAAGAAGCGTTAGAAAACGAAAAACAAGGTACCGATAAAACAAAAACGTGGCACTTTAAAGCAGAAAATGTGCGTGACTTTGCGTGGGCGTCGTCGCGTAAATTTATGTGGGATGCAAAGGGCTATCAGCAAGGTGGCGATGAACAACCTTTAGTGATGGCTATGTCGTTTTACCCTAAAGAGGGTGGCGATTTATGGAAAAAGTATTCAACTGAATCTGTAGTACATACAATGGAAGTGTACTCTCGCTATTCATTTGACTACCCATACCCTGTAGCGCAATCGGTAAATGGCCCAGTAGGTGGTATGGAATACCCAATGATCACTTTTAATGGCCCCCGTACAGAGCTACAAGATGATGGCTCGCGCACTTATTCTCAAGCTGAAAAACGCTTTTTAATTGGTGTGGTTATTCATGAAGTTGGCCATATTTACTTCCCTATGATTGTAAACTCTGATGAGCGCCAATGGACCTGGATGGATGAAGGTTTAAATAGCTTTTTAGATGGTGTTGCAGGGCGTGAATGGGACCCAACTATACCGTGGGGTGTTGAGCCGCGCGATATTGTAAGCTACATGAAATCGCAAAACCAAGTACCTATTATGACGCAGTCAGACAGCGTACTACGTTTAGGTCCTAATGCTTATACTAAACCAGCTGCGGCACTTAATATATTACGTGAAGTTATTTTAGGCCGTGACTTATTCGACTTTGCTTTTAAAGAGTACGCACAGCGCTGGAAATACAAGCGCCCTACTCCAGCAGATTTTTTCCGTACGATGGAAGAAGCCTCGGGTGTTGATTTAGATTGGTTTTGGCGCGGTTGGTTTTACAGCACCGACCATGTAGATATCTCGTTAGATAAAGTGTATCAATTACGTTTAGATACTAAAAACCCTGATATTGACTTTAAACGCTTACGCGATATAGAAGCAGACAAACCAACATCACTATTTGTTAAGCGCAACCGTGAAGAAGGTAAACAAACTTGGGTTGAAAAAAATCCAGATATTACCGACTTTTACGACGAAAACGACCGCTTTACTGTTACCAATAAAGAACGTAACGCGTACAACAAGTTTTTAAAAGGCTTAGAGCCGTGGGAGCGTAAAACGCTAGATCGCGCGCTTGAAGAAGATAAAAACTACTATGTAATGGAGTTTTCAAATCTAGGTGGCTTGGTAATGCCTATTTTATTAGAGCTAACCTATGAAGATGGCACAACCGAAGAGCGTTACATTCCGGCTGAAATTTGGCGCCGTAATCACAAAAATGTACAAAAGCTTATTGTGACAGATAAAAATAAGCCATTGGTATCGGTGAGCGTTGACCCTCGCTGGGAAACAGCTGATGTAGATGTTGAGAACAACAACTACCCTCGTCGTATTATTCCTTCACGTATTGAAGTGTATAAAAAGAAAAAGAGTAAAGCGAAAGTAAGTCGAGATATTATGCAAGACATTAAAACTGAGCTTAAAAAAGACGAGAAAAAAGATGGTGAGGAGCAACAATAATGCGCTTTTTGCTTATTATTGTTTGCCTTTTAGTTGCTGCGCCAAGTATGGCGCATCAACTAAAGTCATCGGTTACTACGGTGCTTTTTAATAAACGTACTAACAATATTGAGCTTATGCATCGCTTTTATTTACATGATACTGAGCATGCTGTAGCGCATTTATTTAATGGAAAAGCCGATATCATTAGCAACAAGGCCGACCAACAACGTTTTGTAGAGTATGTTGAGTCGCATGTTGCGCTGCAAACCTTAAAGGGTAAGCCATTAACGCTTAGCCAAGTAGGTGCGCAAATTGATGGAAAGTTTTTTTGGGTGTATCAAGAAGCTCCTATCCCAAAAGGGATTGAAGGCATAAAAATGAGTAACGGCGCACTGCGTGACTTATGGCCTTCTCAAGTAAATATGGTAAACGTAGAAGGTAAAGGCAAGATTAAAACCCTTCACTTTACCCAAAACGATACCTGGCTCGAGGCTAAGTTCGAGCAATAAGTACTTCCCCAACCTACGCGCACTGCAGTTTATGTGCGCGTATTCTCCTTTTGTTTATGCTGTGTTCATTTTTGATCTGTTATTACTAGCCGTTCGTAGAATTTTAGTAATTAATTGGTGTTTATAAGGCTAAGTAATAGATAAGTGAATACTTTTCTAATAATTTGTTTGATAAACATTTGCTAAATTATTCTCATGAAGTAGAGTCATTATGTGTACACATGTTGTATTGATTTTTACCCCATTCAAGGAATGATATGAAAGCTCAAGTAGAGGCTATTCAAGGAGTTATATTTGATTTAGACGGCACGTTAGTATCGTCTGAGTTAGATTTCTCTCTTATAAAAGCACAAATAGGTTGCCCATGCGAGCAAGACCTACTTGATTATATTGCCCAGCTTCCATCGCCCTACATGCGTGAAGAAGCGATGAATATAGTGCATCAGCACGAGCTGCAAGACGCTCAGTTTGCCACTATATTGCCAGGCGTAACCGAAGCCGTTAACGCCCTTAAAGTTAAAAATATTCCTATGGCTATTGTTACCCGCAATTTTGATAAAGCGGCAGCCATAAAGCTACAAAATAACCCGCTACCTATCGAAACGGTATTAACCCGTAGTGATGCTCCAGCCAAACCCGATCCCAGTGCCTTAAATGCAATTGCCACGCTTTGGAATATAAACGCCAGCAACTTGTTATACGTAGGGGATTTTTTATACGACATTCAAGCAGCACATAATGCAAATATGCGCGCTTGTTTGTACGCGCCAAACGCGGTGCCTATTTATGCCGACCAAGCTGATTACGTTTTACGTGAATTTACCGAGCTAGTTACTTTAGTCGAAAGTTACTCACAAAAAGTAGAGTTATGTTAAATAGCGCTCAACTTTTATTTTTGTGTAATTACTCCTGTATTATTTGCATAGGCTCGTCCTTATTTATTTAGCAAATAGGTTGTTTTAAATTCAGTTTGTAAAGTTCAACAGACCCTAGCCCAATAGGGTTTGAATTGGTAAAATATGGCAAAATTAACGTATTGATTAGAGGCACAAGATGGGCAGAGCATTTGAAGTCCGTAAGAGCTCGATGGCTAAAACAGCCAACGCAAAAACTAAAGTTAACTCAAAGTACGGTAAAGAAATTTATGTTGCCGCTAAAAATGGCGAACCAGACCCCGATGTCAATCAATCACTGCGTCGTCTAATTGAAAAAGCAAAAAAAGACCAGGTTCCTGCTCACGTAATAGAAAAAGCAATTGAAAAAGCAGCCGGTGGGGCAGGGGAAGATTATTCTCCCGCACGATACGAAGGCTATGGCCCGGGTAACTGCATGGTTATTGTTGATTGCTTAACCGACAACCCAAACCGTACAATTAAAGATGTACGTTTACCGTTTACCAAAACAGATTCAAAAATTGGTACTCCGGGCTGTGTTGCACATATGTTTGATCACCTTGCTGTACTTGGTTTTTCCGGTGACGATGACGAAGTGGTACTTGAAGCACTAATGATGGCCGATGTTGATGTAACCGACGTTGAAGTTGAAAATGGTAAAGTGTCGGTATTTGCACCCCATACTGAGTACTATAAAGCGAAAACAGCACTTGAGGAAAACTTTGAAGGGATTAACTTTGAAGTAGATGAAATTACGTTTGTTCCGCAAGTGCATGTAGAGATTGAAGATGAAGAAGTTATTGCTAATTTTGACAAGTTCATCAATATGCTTGAAGACTGTGATGACGTTCAAAACGTGTATCACAATGCAATAATTAAAAATTAATTTAGCGCTAGGTTCAGTGAGCACTAAATAAATAACGGTACTAGGGCGTGTTGACCTTTGGCGCTTGAATTTGCAGCAGTATGTTTGGTTTTTAGGCAAGGTAGAGCCTATGAAGTGTGGTTATTCCCCATAAATAGGCGATAACGTAGCATAAATGCCAAACATACGCTGCCCTTTTGGGTTCTGCCTAGGGGCGATAAACTCTTTGTTGCCTACATGGATGTAGGTAAGGGGCGTGAGCAGGACGCGGAAGCTTTGCTCGGTTTTTACTTAGCCCACTAGGTTACAAACCTCGCGCCGCGACTTGATCGCCCCTAGGTTGAACAAATTTCAATCTGTAAAGATCAACACGCCCTAATAAACAAAAAGCGCGTTTTGTGTAGGCAAAACGCGCTTTTTTGCTGTTAAACTAATGTTAACTATTCAGCTAGGTTATGGTGTTTTGCTTTATATTTTAAGCGGTAACTGTGTAATAGGGGCTCGGTGTAGCCACTTGGCTGCTTAGCACCTTCTAATACAAGTGCTAAAGCGGCTTGATAAGCAATACTATTTTTAAGTGACTCTTCGCTTTGTGCCATTGGCTTATACGCACTGTCGTGCTCATTTTGGCCATCAACCACTTTAGCCATTTTAGCCATGATCGACTCTATTTGTTGTTGAGTACACACCCCATGCTGTAGCCAATTTGCCATATGTTGACTTGAAATACGCAAGGTTGCTCTGTCTTCCATTAAGCCTATGTGGTTAATATCAGGCACTTTTGAGCAGCCAATACCTTGGTCTATCCAGCGTACTACATAGCCTAAAATGCCTTGTGCATTGTTCTCAAGCTCACTTTGAATATCTTCTTTACTGAGCGTTTGCGGCTGTGCCATTAAAGGCGGTGTAAGTAAATCAGTAAGGCTTGCCATGCCTCGTTTGGCAATTTCTTTTTGCTCGGTAAATACATCTACATCGTGATAATGCATAGCGTGCAAAGTGGCTGCGGTAGGCGAGGGCACCCACGCGGTATTAGCGCCAGATTGCACATGAGCAAGCTTTTGCTCCATCATTAGTGCCATTTTATCTGGCATAGGCCACATACCTTTACCTATTTGTGCTTTACCGCTTAGGCCGCAGGCAAGGCCTGTATCAACGTTACGGTCTTCGTATGCTTTGATCCACGGCTGAGCTTTAATAGCGGCTTTTGGCAAAGCGACCCCTGCGTGCATAGAGGTATGAATTTCATCGCCCGTGCGGTCTAAAAAGCCAGTATTTATAAACACCGCGCGCGCTTTGGCTGCGTGTATACAGGCTTTTAAATTTACTGAAGTACGGCGCTCTTCATCCATAATCCCCATTTTTAGGGTGTTTTTTGGCAAGCTAAGTGCTTCTTCTACCATGCTAAAAAGCGTATTTGTAAAAGCAACTTCTTCAGGGCCATGCATTTTGGGTTTTACAATATTGATGCTTTGCGCACTGGTGTTTTTAATGCCTGTTTTTTTATTTAAATCGTGCAGGGCTGCGGTTGCGCTAAACATCGCATCCATAATGCCTTCAAATACGGGTTGGCCGTAAATGTCGGTAATAGCAGGGTTTGTCATTAAGTGACCTACATTACGGACAAACATCATGCTGCGGCCTTTAAGCGTAAGGCTGCTGCCATCAAGGGCGGTATATTGCCTATCGCTTTGTAAAGTACGCTCTATGGTTTTATCGCCTTTTTTAAACGATTCAACCAAGTTACCTTGCATTAAACCCAGCCAGTTTTTGTAAACTTGTACTTTATCCTCGGCATCTACTGCGGCAACAGAGTCTTCGCAATCCATAATGGTTGTTAGTGCAGCTTCAAGCAAAACATCTTTTAACCCTGCTTTGTCGGCTTGGCCGATAGGGTGGTGATGGTCTATTTGCAGCTCTACATGCAGGCCATTGTTTTTTAATAAAATAGCACTTGGGTTTTGCGCCTCGCCTTGGTAGCCAATAAGTTGCTCAGGTTTTTTTAATTGAGTATGCGAGCTGTCTCTTAGGGTGATAGACAAGGCGCCTTCAACAATTGAGTAGTTGGTGCTTTCTATGTGTGAGCCATTTTTAAGGGGCAGGGCCTTATCTAAAAACTGGCGCGCATACGCCATTACTTTAAAACCACGAACCGGATTATACGTAGTGCCTTTTTCAGCGCCGTCGTCTTCACTTAATACGTCGGTGCCGTACAGCGCATCGTATAACGAACCCCAGCGCGCGTTAGCCGCATTAAGCGCAAAACGTGCGTTGCTAACAGGCACAACAAGCTGAGGGCCTGCGCTGAGTGCTATTTCGGGCTCTACATTTTGGGTTTCAATGGCAAAGTCTGCAGGCTCTGGTACTAGGTAGCCAATGTCTGTTAAAAACGCTTGGTACTGCGCGCTATCCCACGTTTTATTTGTTTTATGGTAGTCATCTATTTGTTGTTGTAGCTGCTCGCGCTTAGCTAAAAGGGCATTATTTTGCGGGGTTAGCGTTTGTACTATGTTTGCAAAGCTTTGCCAAAATTGCTGCTCAGATAAATGAGTGCCTGGGAGTAGCTGTGTTTTTACAAAGTTGGCCAGCTGTGTATCTACGCTTAGCCCTGAGTGTGTGAGAGTGTGTGCCATATTTACCTTCCTTAAACGGTCGCGGTGTTGTTGTGTGCGTTAAAGCAACAATAACGCAAAAAAGGCTCAGTGCGTGCTTTTTAGCCATTCACAAAAAATATAGCGGTAATAACAACTATAAATTTACTAAATCTAAAAAATAAGCCTAATGTTGAATTAAGCGATACGGAGCACACACTCCTAGCCACTCTCACAATAATTTAAATAATTTATAGACCCGTTCGAAGGACTTTATTATGACAACATACACACGTGAAACCGATACTCTAGCAACACTTTGCCAATCTCAAGGTAGCGCATGGAAAGCCATTAACCCTGAATATGCAAGCCGCATGCGTTTACAAAACCGTTTTCGTACGGGGATTGAAATTGCACAATACACCGCAGATGTAATGCGTGAAGATATGGCCGCTTACGATAAAGACACTAGCCAATACACACAGTCTTTAGGTTGTTGGCATGGTTTTACTGCGCAACAAATGATGATGGCAATAAAGCGTCATCAAAAAACAACTAAGCGCAGTTATGTTTACTTAAGTGGTTGGATGGTTGCTGCACTTCGCTCTGCATTTGGCCCGTTACCGGATCAAAGCATGCACGAAAAAACCTCAGTGCCTGCGCTTATTGAAGAGATTTATACATTTTTAAAACAAGCCGATGCCCGTGAACTAGACCACTTATTTAATGATCTAGACGAAGCGAAAGCCAATGGCGGCGATGTACAAGCGGTGCTTGATAAAATTGATAATTTTGAGACGCATGTAGTGCCTATTATTGCCGATATTGATGCTGGTTTTGGTAACGAAGAAGCAACCTACCTACTTGCTAAAAAGATGATTGAAGCAGGTGCGTGTGCCATTCAAATAGAAAACCAAGTGTCTGACGCTAAGCAATGTGGTCACCAAGCAGGTAAAGTAACTGTACCGCACGAAGATTTTTTAGCAAAAATTAATGCTGTACGTTACGCGTTTTTAGAACTCGGTATTGATAACGGTATTATTGTTGCGCGTACCGACTCATTAGGTGCAAGCCTTACGCAAAAAGTGCCTGTGTCTCAAACGCCAGGGGACTTAGCTAGCCAGTACAACGCGTTTTTAGAAACCACACCTATTAACGGTGTAGATGATTTAAACGAAGGCGATACGGCAATGAAAATTAATGGCCAATTATGTAAGCCAACGCGTTTAGAAAACGGTTTATACCAGTTCCGCGAAGGCACTGAAAAAGACCGCGTAGTACTCGATTGTGTAACAAGCTTACAATCGGGCGCTGATTTATTGTGGATTGAAACCGAAAAACCACATGTTAAACAAATTGCAGAGCTAGTTAACCGCGTTAAAGAGCAAGTACCTGATGCTAAGCTTGTTTATAACAATTCACCGTCATTCAACTGGACGCTTAAGTTCCGTGAGCAAGTGTACCAAGAGTGGCAAGAAGCGGGTCGCGATTTGAGCGCTTACCCAAGCCTAGGTGATAATAAAGGCCTAATGGCGCCAGAAATGGACGATACAGAGCTTGCTGCCGAAGCGGATGTACTAGTGCAAAACTTCCAGCGCGATGGTGCACGTGAAGCGGGTATTTTCCATCACTTAATTACACTGCCTACATACCATACGGCTGCACTAAGCACCGATATTTTATCAGAAGGTTACTTTGGTGATATGGGCATGCTTGCATATGTACGTGATGTACAACGCCAAGAAATTCGCCGCGAACAAGCCTCAGTTAAGCACCAAGATTTAGCTGGGTCTAATATTGGTGATACGCACAAAGAGTACTTCTCTGGTGAAAACGCACTTAAAGCCGGTGGTGAAGATAACACCATGAACCAGTTTTAACTTTTCTAGATAGTGTTACTCAAGGGCCGTAAGGCCCTTTTTTTGTTGTATTAATATAAATCTGACTCGGTTGAATTTAGTTTGGATCACAATTTAACTAGGTAGATATTAAGTGCAGTTATATGGCTGCTTTTTTACTGTAAAGCCGCTTTAAAGTGCAAAATCCGCCTTTTAAAAGGCTATTTTTAGCTGTTTTACTAAGTATAAGTAAAATAATAAACCGAAATTTTACTAACCTGGTACCTTTATAAAACAATTTTTTACTAACTGAGTGCTTATAAACAGTGGCTCAAACCGATTTTTTACCAACTCAAACGATTAAAATTACAATAAACCGAAATTTTACTAACTGAAAAACGCCTAAGTCCGATATGGAAAAACTCAAAGCTGTAAAGGGGGTTTACAGTTTGGCATTAATTAACCTAAGCGTTGGTAATTACAAAAATAGCCACTTAGGTGTGGCTATTTTTAAACCTAAACACGGAGCTTATTTTTTGTTTGAGTGTTTATCAAACCACCATTGAATGTAGGCAACCTTGGTCATTAAGTTAGAAGGGCGCGCCGTAATACCGTGTGATGCATTAGGAATACGCACCATAGCAGTATCAACACCTTGCAGCTTAAGGGCTTGGTAAAACTGCTCAGTTTCAGAAATAGGGGTACGGTAATCTGCCTCCCCTGTTAAAAGCATAGTGGGCGTTGTTACGTTACCTACATAGCTAATAGGTGAGCGTCTCATATAGTGCTCAATATGGTCCCAAGGTTTACCAGGGAACCAGTAATCGGCAAAAAATGGATAAAAATCGGCAGTTAGTACAAAGCTGATCCAATTAATAACGGGTTTAGCCACCACTGCTGCTGCAAACCTGTCGGTGTGCCCTACAATCCATGCGGTTAATACACCGCCGCCAGAGCCACCGGTTACAAATAATTTAGACTCATCAATAAAGCCTTTCGCTATTAGTGCATCAACGCCGGTCATTAAATCGTCAAAATCGTTACTTGGGTAATTATGATGAATTGTTTGGGCAAACGTTTTACCGTATGAGTCACTGCCTCGTGGGTTCATGTATAAAACCACATTCCCTTTGGCTGCAAACAATTGCACCTCGGTACTAAAGTGAGGACCATAATTGGCCACAGGGCCGCCATGAATTTCTAAAACAAGAGGGTATTTTTTTGATTTATCAAACCCAGGTGGGTATGCAATCCAACCTTGAATTGGCAGCTGGTCGTGGCTCGATTTAAGCCAAATTTCTTCTACGTTGGCAAGTTCTTTATCGTCTAACGCATCGGCATTGAGTGTAGTGAGGCGACGAGCTTTGCCTCGTTTTATAGTGGCTATATCTGCAGGGCGCTGAGTATCGGCAAGTGTAAAAGCAATTTCGCCATCTTCGCTTACATCAAAATCGCCGCCCGAATAAGGACGACCAAACGCAACGCTACCTATTTGCTCGGTGAGCACTTTACGCTTACCACTGCGTGGTTGGTAGGCAAGGGCGGTTTGGCCTTCGTCTGCGTAGCTAAAGTAAACTCCTTTTGAATCGGCACTCCATTTAATTTGCCCCACACTTCTATCAAAATTAGGGGTTAGGCTTTTTGTATCGCCCGTTTTTAAATCACGAATATAAAGCTGCGTGTTTTCGTAATTGGTGCGTTTATCATCATACCCTGTAAAGGCTAGGTAGCGCCCATCGGGAGATACTTTAGGTTGTTGGTCAGGGCCGTTTCTATTGGTAATGGCAGCAATTTTTAAGGTGCTTAAATTAAGCTGGTATATTTCACTATTAGTGGGCTTTAGTTGATTTTGCTCATGCCGATTGGCCGAAAAATAAAGGCTATTGCCGTTTTTACTAAAGCTTACTTCGCCGGCGTTATTAAACTCATCGTGTGTGAGCTGCTTTGCATTGCCGCCATTTGCATCTATTGCAAATAATTGGCTAAAACCTTTTTGGCTATAACCGCCTCCGTCGGCACGGTAGTATACATCGTCTATAAATTTTGCTGGCTCTGCCCATGTAGCGCCTTTAGGCTTGCCAGGTAAGTTAACAGGTGGTGCACTGCTACTTGGTACAAACATACTAAAAATAAGCTGCTGAGAGTCGGGATGCCAGGTAATTGCGCGTGGGCTGCTGGTTAGGTTACTAATTTTTGCTACAGCACCTGTTTTAAGCCACTTCATATAAATTTGGCTGCTGCCATCGCGGTTAGATATAAATGCAAGGCGTTGCCCATCTGGCGATAGTACCGGGGAGTGATCCATATGCACGCCCGAGGTAAGCGGTTGCAGTTGTTTAGTTTTATAATCAACTGACCAAATATTACTGACTTTACGGTCCGTTTTTATATCCATACGGTTACGTACAAAGTACACCGTTTTACCATCGTCTGTTATATCAATTTGATTGGCGTATTCAAGATTAAACACATCTTGTAGCTGTAATATGTTGTCCTTTGCAAAAGCTAACTGGCTACTACCAAGTAATAAACTGCTACTTAAACTAAGTGCTAAAAGCGTCTTCATTTGTATTCCCTGTTGTGGTTTTTGTATATGTAGTTATATGTCAGTAGGGAAGGGATGAAAAGCGCGATGCGGTGAATCTGTAATTTAATACCTGTTTAAGTAAAACATGGTTACTTTATAGTAATAAATAGCGGGCTTACTGCGTTAAATTTTTTATATGCAGCGCCATGTATTTCAGCGCTCTGTTACTTATGCTTTGTTACTGTGCTGTGTTGTTGCGCTTTTTTAAAGCAATATTAGGTTTTACGTGATTGAACTTAATGGAGGTTATAGCTGTAAAGCCCCTTTACAGCTAAATAGTTTTTAAAGTAAAGCAAACATGCGTTTTGTAGCTTGAGGCTTAATAACGAGCTAAAAGCAAGGTTAGGTTGCTGATGCACACAGTGATTTAATTTCTTTAATAAGTGCAATACCGACTGCGTTATCGCCATGTACGCACAAACTGTTGGCATTTAAGTTTAAGGTGTTTCCTGAGCGAGTGGTTACACAACCCTCGGTTAATAGCTGTTTTACTTGTGCTAAAAGTGCTGGCTTGTCGTGAACGCTGCCATCAAGGTGGCGAGATACTAAATGCCCTTCGTCTGTATATTGCCTATCAGCAAAGGCTTCTAAAATAAGATCTACACCTAAACTATTGGCGGCAAAGGTGTGTTTTGCAGAGTCTTTTGTGGCTAATAGCATAAGCTTTAATGGTGCAGGGTAGTGCGCTATAGCAGTAATAACTGTTTGTAAAATATGGTCGTTTTTCATCATGTCGTTATATAAAGCACCATGTGGCTTAACATAGCTAAGTGTTAAGCCTTGTACTTTAGCCATGCCATCAAGGGCGGCAATTTGGTAATGTAAGCAATTGGTCAGTTCTTGTGTGCTAAGCGCCATAGAGCGCCTGCCAAAGCCTTGTTGGTCGGGGTAACTTGGGTGCGCACCTATTTGTACATTGTGCTGCTTTGCTAAATACAACGTATCGGCTATTACATCTGGGTCTCCACCATGAAAACCACACGCAATATTTGCCATATCAATATGAGGCATTACCTCATCATCTAACCCCATTTTCCATGCGCCAAAGCTTTCGCCTAAATCGCAATTCAGTTTCATTTTTTATCCCTTGTTATTATTATTTTATGGTAACTGGCAGTACGCCATGAGCGTGTGCACTGCCTAACAATACCTTAGCAAGCGCTGTAAACGCAGGCCCTGCAACAGCATTGTTTTTATCTGTATCTATATTATACGCATAAGAAGCAAGAACTGCATTAGCTCTGCTGCCAAACTGCGCTATGTCGTAGGGGGCACGTAAACTTATAAATATTGTTTTTTTATTCACTGATGCAGCTATATCCAATAAAGATGACAGCGCTTTAGGTTGCTCAGCGGTATTGAGTGCAAAGCGAGGGTCGTCTTTTAAATCATCCATTCCGCCAATCTCTACAGCGCTTTGATTAGGCGTAGCGTTGCCTGCAATAACAACATCTGCATTTTTAATTAAGCTATGCGCCTTTACAGGGTCAAACCCTTGTAAACTACTGCAACTATATTTAAGCGCTGCATTACTTATAGCGTTAAGCGCTTGCTGCATGGCCATGCATTTTCGGGTATCGGGCATAATAATATGGATGTGTTGCCCTTTGCTTAAATTAAGAGGCAATGCATTATTGTTATTTTTAACCTCAGTAATAGCATTTACGGCAAGCTCAGCTTCTATTTTGCGATGTGCTTGAGAGCCAATAATATCTTTTGCTTTAGCCAAAGTGCTTAATGGGTCTAGCTGTGTGGTTAATTTAAATTTATTTTTTAAAGCGGTTATACGCGCAGCCGATTGAGCAACTTCGTCTTTACTGAGCTGCTTATTATTAACAGATGCGACTAATTCATCCATTAGTTTGTCGAGTGCGTTTAAATCAGCCGGTGTTCTGATCTCTATTGGCATAAGCGCTAAGTCAACGCCTGCTGCAAAGGTATTGATTACCGCTTGCGTTGGGGTGAAAAAATGACTAATGCCGGCCATATCTAAAGCGTCGGTTACCACCACACCTTGATAATTTAACTCCCCTCTTAAAATGTCAGTAATTATGGTACGCGACATAGTGGCGGGTTTTATCATGCTTTTGCCATCAACACTTACAAACGTACTGTTATCGAGTTGTGGGTATTGAATATGCGCCGTCATAATCATACCTGGGTTTTGCGTGGCAATTATGTGTTTAAAGGGAGCTAAGTCTTGTTGGTATATGTCTTCTTTGGAGTGATTTACTTGTGGTAACCCTGTGTGGCTGTCTACGTTGGTATCGCCGTGCCCTGGGAAGTGCTTTAACGATGTAATAACGCCGTTGCTCTCAAATCCTGCCACTTGTGCTGCGCCTAATTTACTGACAAGCGCTGGGTTTTCACCAAACGAGCGAACATTAATTACCGGGTTATCGGGGTTCATGTTTACATCTACCGTAGGGGCATAGTTAACATTAATACCTAACGAATTAAGCTCTTTAGCTATAACAGTGGCAGTTTGGGTTGCGTATTGAGTGCCATACTTTTTATAGGTTGCACCAATAGACATATTACCAGTAAATGAAGTGGCAACATCGCGTGGTAAACGCGCTACTCGGCCGCCTTCTTGGTCTATCGAAATAAATAACGGCAGCTTTGAACTTGATTTACTCGCCGCAGCTTGTAATTGGCTATTAAGGGTAATGGTTTGCTCAATAGATTGGGTGTTTTCAGAAAATAAAATTACACCACCAATATTATGCTTAGCAATGGCCGCTGCTAGTTCATCAGGTAGGGTAGTAACCGGTGTTCTGCATTGTTTGCTTGACCCTTGCTGACAAAAATAGCGTAAATCGAGTATTAGTTTTTGCCCCAATTGTTGTTCAAGAGACAGTGTAGGCTTAGCAAAAGAAGATTGTAATGGCATTAAACACCCAGATAAAAAAACAACAGACGAAATAAAGCATTTATTTAGCAAAACACACTCCAACGCTAAATAGATAAGTGGCAGTAGCTTATCTATTTTTGTGTACAACTGCAAAGTGCAGCTGTTTATATACACAGGGTAAATTGTAAGGCGTGTATCATGGCTGAATACGTTTTATTTAAATGGTGAGTAGGCCTTAAATTAGCTGTACTCACTGCCACCGCTTTTAAAATCTAAAGATTAAATAGTTCATTGTTTTAATTGGCCAGTTAACTGTTAAAGCCGCGTAGGGGTTAAGCTATAGGCTAGCCACGGGAGTTATTAAAGGCTAAGCACAAACACTATTTATTGGCTGCATTACTATAAAGGCTTGACATATATAGTTAACTCTATATAGTAGGCCGCAGCTAGAAAGAAAGCATGATAGTTTATAAATCTTTATTTCGTTGTTGTATAAGTAATACTTGTAGTACCGTCCTGAAGTTTTTAAGTACCATCTCATTTTTTGCTACACCCGCTCTTATGAGCATATTTTTTATTTTTATATCAGGATATTACAATGTCTAACATCGTATCAGGTACAGTTAAGTGGTTTAACGAATCTAAAGGTTTTGGTTTCATCGAGCAAGAAAACGGCCCAGACGTTTTCGCACATTTCTCAGCAATCAAAAGCGAAGGTTTCAAAACTTTAGCTGAAGGCCAACGTGTAGAGTTCACTCTTTCACAAGGTCAAAAAGGTCCTCAAGCGGATAACATCACTCCGTTATAATTTTTACTTTTAAAGTAAAAATAAAAAAAAGCGCTTAAGGCGCTTTTTTTGTGTCTAAAATTTGACTGTAAAATAGCGCCATCTATCATTTAATAATATAAATTAATGTAGTGGTGCGGTTATTCTAAAACTCTTTCCTTTTATTGCTTGTTTCTTCTTTAGCACGTTTACTTATGCAAACCATTTTAAGTTAGTTATTTATACAGATCAGTTTGCACCTTATAATTTTATAAACGAGCACGGCCAACTTGTTGGCGCTAACTACGATATAGTCAACGCACTGTGTATTAAAGCAGAAGTAGAGTGCGACTTTAAAGTCATGCCTTGGAAGCGTGCCGCAATGCTTGTGCATAAAAAGCCTTATTCAGCCATTTTTTCAATGGCGCAACATACTAACCGAATTCCTTTATTTAATTGGCTTGGCCCGTTAACTACTGCACGAACTTATTTTTATAAGTTAAAAAGCCGTCCTGATGTCACTGTAAATACCCTTAACGACACCACTCTTTATTCGTTAGGCATGGTAAGGGGAGATATATATCAATCATTGGTCAAAAAAATAGGGTTTGTAAATGGGCAAAACTTAATGACGTTTGGTGAAGAGCAACAATATATTCAGCTTTTTATAAACAATAAAATAGATCTTATTTTAGGCTCCGAACACGTTATTTATAACCAATTAAAGCCTTATAACGTGAGCTTACTTGATGTAGAGCAACTTACTGAGCTACCTGTAAGTAACGACCTTAAAGATAATTATTTAGCGTTTAATAAAGCGGTGCCGCAGCACATAGTAGATCGCTTTCAACGTGCCTTTAAAGTGCTAAAACAAGAGCGCAGTCTCGATTCGTTCATAGCGCCATATAGCAATAATTAATCACTAAGCCCCTATTTTTGACTTCACTACTTAGGTACTAATTAACGTAACTAAGCGTTAAAGTTGCGCTTAAAAAAGCAAGGTTTAGCTTAGGGGCTAGGGCAGCCCTTGGGTATTTTTAAGTGTGTAAAAGGCTTTTTGTAGCGCGTTTATATAGCGCATATCGGTGTTTTTATTTGCTGCCAAATAGGCATCTACCTTGAGTTCTTCTACATTATATATGGCTTTAAATTCAGCGTCAGGGGTGGGCAAATACTGACTAATTTGGTGTATTAGTTCGGGGTCATCAACAATTAAGTCTACTTTTTTGGCAACCAATAACGCATACGATTTTTGTATATCGGTGGTTAGCACAACCTCAAACCCCAAGTTGGTTAATATATCAGTAGAAAAGTCGTTACGTTGCATCGCTATTTTGTATTTTTTTGCCTCCTCAGTATTGTTAATAATTATGTCGTCACGCTCTTTAAGCGCAACAAAAGCAAGCTCAAAATGCGAAACTGGGCCTATCCAATGAAAGTCGTTTTCTCGCCCTTTGGTGCGCGCTATGGTGTAAATAAAGGTGTTTTGGATAGTGCTGGCAAGTCTAAATGCTCGCGCCCATGGGTACATTTGTATATCGGGCGTTAGGTTCGCCTTTGCAAAAATAGCCCTTATAAACTCAGTGCCTTTGCCTGTCACTTTTTCATTAACGAGTATTTGATCGGGCGGCGAGAGTTCCGTGACAACTAAAAGAGGGTCTGAGCTTGCGTAGCTATTAAAAAAAACAAACAACAATACTAATAAAAGTTTACGCATTTATATAAATCGACTTATCAACAGCGGCTATTTTATGAGTGTGCTTAAAGGTAGAACATCAATAAAACAGTAGGTTACATTAGGATAAACCTAAGTGTGGCCTAAAATTTATAATTTACCACTTTTCAATAATACAAATTTATCGCAAAAATATAAAAAGCCATGCGCGTATATGTACTTAAAGGTAAGAAAGAGGGAGTTGTTTTTAAAAGGAAGAATATATTTATAAGGGCCCTAAAACGATAAAAGGGCCTTGCGGCCCTTGGTGAAGTATCGTTCAAGTCAGATAGTGCTTTAACCCCTTAAAGTACTATCTTCTTGTTTTGCAACACCGGTGTTCATCTCATTAAGTTTCTAAGCTAGCGAGAGGAAAAACCCAGCAATTGCTGCGCTCATAAGGTTAGCCATAGATCCTGCTAACACTGCTCTGAGCCCTAAGCGTGCGATATCCTTTCGCCGACTAGGCGCCATACCGCCTAATCCACCTAGTAAAATAGCTATCGACGATAGATTAGCAAACCCACATAACGCAAATGTTACAATTGCTTGAGTGTGCGCACTTAACGTATCGCGATAATTTATAAAGTCTAAGTAAGCAACAAACTCATTTACTACTAACTTTTGACCAATAAAACTACCTGCTATGATTGCCTCATCCCATGGTACGCCAAGTAACCATGCAACAGGGGCAAATACATAACCTAAAATTTCTTGTAGCGTTAAAGTAGGGTAATCAAACCACCCACCAATACCGCCTAGTAAACCGTTTAATAATGCTATTAATGCTACGAAAGCTAATAGCATTGCGCCCACATTTAGCGCTAAATGCATGCCGTTAGCTGCGCCTGATGCTGCTGCATCAATAACATTAACTGGCTTGTCTTCATCGGTGTCTAAATCAGCAAGCGTATCTTTAGGTGTTTCGGTCTCTGGCACAATCATTTTGGCCATTAAAAACCCACCTGGTGCAGCCATAAAGCTAGCGGCAATTAAATACTTAAGCTCTACACCAATAATTACGTAACCTGCCATTACAGAGCCTGCTACCGTGGCTAAGCCACCTACCATTACTGCAAACAACTCAGACTTAGTCATGGTTGCTATAAACGGCTTAACAATTAAGGGTGCTTCAGTTTGGCCTACAAATATATTAGCCGTTGCTGAGAGCGACTCTGTGCGCGAGGTTTTCAATAGTTTTTGTAAACCGCCGCCCAGAATTTTAATTATCCAATCCATAATGCCAATGTGGTAAAGCACAGCAACAAGAGCTGAGAAAAACACAATGACCGGTAAAACTTGAATAGCAAAAATAAAACCGAGTGTATCTTGCGATGCAAGTGGGCCAAATAAAAACCCAATCCCGTCGTTTGCAAAGCTAATTACCGAAGAGACGGCACTAGACATACTTGCTAACACATTTTTACCTGCTTCAAAAAACAGTACAAACCCACCAATAACTACTTGCATAGCAAAGGCTATCGCTACGGTGCGTAAGTTTATTGCTTTACGATTAGTCGAAGCCGCAAAAGCAATACTTAGTAGTACAAACATGCCTACTAAGCTCATAAATGTTGTCATACAGATGTTTCCCGTTATTATTCTTGTAGTAAATACTTAATTTTACTTTTAATAATATCAATCGCAACGCGGTTCATTCCGCCTCGAGTCACAACCAAATCAGCGTTATGCTTTGAAGGCTCAATAAATTGATAAAACATCGGTCTAACAGTTGCTTGATATTGCTCAACAACAGATTGTAATGTTCTGCCTCTTTTTTCCATGTCTCGTTGCATACGACGCATTAAGCAAATATCAAGGGGTGTATCTATAAATACCTTAATATCAAATTCTTTATTAAGTGCTTTATCACTTAATAATAAAATACCTTCTACTATTAAAATTTTAGCTGCAGCAACGCGACGAGTTTCATCGCTTCGTGTGTGTTGTGCATAATCATAAGTAGGTACTTCGACAGAGTTACCACTACGAAGTTGAGTTAAATGTTCAAGCATTAACTCATGTTCAAATGCATCAGGATGGTCGTAGTTAGTTTGCGTACGGTGTTCCATAGGCAAATGCGACTGATCCTTGTAATAAGCATCTTCTTCAATAATGGCGATAGCGCCTGGTTCAAGCTCATTAACCAACTCATTGTAAATAGTTTGGCTAAAAAGAGATTTGCCCGACGCTGATGCGCCAGCAATAGCTATAATAGTTCGTGTCACTAAAGTTCTCACCCACACAGAAAGGAAAAGTTGTTTGGTTGATCACAATAGCAAAAAAGACACGAATAATCTCTTTTGCTTTGCTTAAGAACGCAAATTTATAATGTTTAGCTTTTATGAAACAGGACTTATGTCCTGTACGGAAAATTCGATCAGCGGATAAAGTAACCACCTAGAAGCAAAGTGAGGTCAACATGGCAAGAGCAATCATCTTAATGGCAGACAGCCTAGGTATAGGCGCAGCACCCGATGCAGACAAATTTGGTGATGTTGGAGCAAATACACTCGCCCACTTATTAAAAGCATACCACGACGAAACGGGTAAAGCGTTATCGTTACCTAATTTATCTAAATTAGGTTTAATCGATGCCTGTGAGGCAGCGGGCGGTGAAACGTGTTTAGTTTCTGAGCGTCAAGCATCGCAAGGTGCATGGGGTTATGCAAAAGAGCTTTCAAGCGGTAAAGATACGCCATCAGGGCACTGGGAAATGGCCGGCGTACCTGTGTTATTTGATTGGGGCTACTTCCCTAAAACACAGCCGAGTTTTCCACAAGAATTTGTAGACGAATTTATAGCCGCTACTGGTATACCTGGCATTTTAGGCAACTGTCATGCATCAGGCACCACCATATTAGAGCAGCTAGGCGAAGAGCACGTAAAATCAGGCAAACCAATTTGTTACACCTCAGCAGATAGCGTGTTTCAAATTGCCGCACACGAAGAGTCTTTTGGCCTTGAGCGCCTTTACGAAGTGTGTGAAATTGCCCGCGAATTACTTGATAAACTAAATATAGGCCGTGTTATTGCTAGGCCATTTTTAGGCACAAGCAACGCAGATTTTGCCCGTACTGGTAATCGTCGCGATTATTCAGTATTGCCGCCAGCACCGACCCTATTAGATGTGCTATCTAAACACGGTGGTGAAGTAATAAGCATTGGTAAAATTGCAGATATATATGCACACCAAGGCATTACCCAAAAACACAAAGCCCCAGGGCTGATGAATTTGCTTGAAAAAAGCAGCGAAGTATTAGCAAGTGCGCCAGATAACAGCTTAATTTTTACCAATTTAGTTGATTTTGACGAAAAGTTTGGCCACCGTCGCAACCCAGTTGGCTATGCAAAAGCGTTAAAAGAATTTGACGATTACTTACCAACTATACTAAACCAATTAAATGCAGATGACGTGTTAATGATCACTGCAGATCACGGCTGTGACCCAACCTTTCCAGGTTCAGAACACACCCGCGAATATGTACCAGTTATAGCTTATCAACCGGGCATGCAAAATACCCCGCTTGGCGAGCGCAATAGCTTTGCAGATATAGGCCAAACCCTTGCACAGTGGTTTAACTTACCTGCACTTGAATACGGTGACGGCTTTTTAAATAAGCTAAACGCGCCTAAATAAAAAGGAAAACAATTAATGAGTACTCCGCATATTAGTGCAAACGTTGGTGACTTCGCTGAAACAGTATTAATGCCGGGCGATCCGCTTCGTGCACAATACATTGCTGAAAACTTTTTAGATGATGCAGTACAAGTAACAGGCGTACGTAACATGTACGGCTTTACAGGCACATACAAAGGTAAACCTGTAAGTATTATGGGTTCGGGCATGGGCATACCATCTATGTCTATTTATGCGCGTGAGTTAATTGTAAGCTTTGGCGTTAAAAATATTATTCGTATTGGTACCTGTGGTGGTATTGGTACAGATATTAAAATTCGCGACGTAATTTTTGCACAAGGCGCAAGCACCGACTCAAACGTAAACCGTGCACGCGTTCGTGGTTACGATTTTTCAGCAATTGCTAACTTTGACCTACTTTTAAACGGTGTTAACGCCGCTAAAGACCTAGGCATTAAAGCAAAAGTAGGTAACGTATTTACTACCGATACCTTCTACCAAGCTGATGACACATTCTACAAAGACCTAGATAAACTAGGTGTACTAGCTGTAGATATGGAAACAGCAGGTTTATATGGTGTAGCTGCAGAGTATGGTGCTAACGCAATGGCACTATTTACCGTAAGTGACCACGTGATCACCGGTGAAGCAACACCTGCAGATGAGCGCCAAAGCACATTTAACGAAATGGTTAAAATTGCTTTAGAGTCTATTTAATAAACGCAATTTTATTAAATTAGCAAACAGTTCCTTGGTAACGTATTCACTAAGTTTTGGAGACACGCCCAAAGTGAAGTGAGACTAAACCCCCAAAGCCGCATTTTATGCGGCTTTTTTTATGCCTAAAAAGCGCTGCTTTTAAAGCGCCAGCAAGCTGCACAGCACGAGCTAACCGCGTAGCTGGGGTTAACCTCGCGTTTGGTATTAATTTTTTTCGCGGCATAAAGCCGCTGCTACTCATCTTTTTAATCAAACCAATGTTACCCAAAGTAAAAGCACTACGTTTAAAAAGTAGCTACACCCAGTGTCACTCTTACTAAGTTAATGCTAGTGTATAAATTACAACCATTTATTGTTTTTGTTGTTTAACCGTTAAGCTATGGAGTTGACTATGTCTAACTGGGTAGATGCAACCGTAAAAAAAGTAACATGGTGGAGCGATACACTTTTCAGCCTGGTAGTGAACGCAAGCGTAGAGCCATTTAAAGCAGGGCAGTTTACTAAGCTCTCGATTATGGAGGGCGATAAACGAATTGCTCGGGCATACTCTTATGTAAACGCGCCTAATAACCCCGATTTAGAATTTTACCTTATCAATGTAGAGGGCGGCTTATTATCGCCTAGGTTGGCGCAATTAAAATCAGGCGACACTGTATTAATAGAGCAACGTGCCACAGGCTTTTTTACCTTAGACGAAATACCGCCAAGCGAGCAGTTATGGATGCTAAGTACAGGCACTGCAATAGGGCCGTTTTTATCTATTTTGCAGCAACAAGAGGTATGGCAAAAATACACGCAGATTAATTTAGTGCACGGCGTACGTTTTAATGCCGATTTAAGCTATCAAAATCTAATACACGCCCTAATAAACGCACACCCTACACAACTTAACTACATTCCGGTTGTAAGCCGTGAGGAGCCACAGCAAGGCCTGAAAGGGCGTATAACTACAGCAATTCAAAACGGCGAGCTATTTAGTAAAGCCTCTAAAACCCCAAGCCCGAGTAATTCGCAATTTATGATTTGCGGTAACCCACAAATGGTAAAAGACACCACACAGTTACTTTTAGACAAAAACTTTAAACGAAATCGTCGCAGAGACCCAGGGCACATAACGGTTGAGCAGTATTGGTAAAGTGTATAACAATCATTTAATTGCTACCCGAAAACGCTCAAATTTGTTATGTTGCAGCATTAACAGCGTTATATGTTCATATTAGGAAAGTTATGAAATCGTTATCTATTATTTTTGCCTCGCTTATTGCCACTGTTGCCCTGATCAGTTATGCAGCAGAGCAAACCGAAGAGACTCAAGAAGAGCAAAAAAGTACCGAGCAAGCGTCAAGCTCTACTCAAGCCAGCAATTCACCAACAAAAGCAAAAGATGAAAAGTTAAACACGCTTGAGTACCAAGCCCCAGAGCTTAAAACGCCAACAGTAGATACTACTAAACCTGACGACTCAAAAGTACTGGGTAGCGAAACCCCAAAACCGGTAGAAAAACCAAAAAACAAAGTAGAAAAAGCAGCAGCTGTGGCCGAGGCAGAAAAAGCGGTAACGCAAGCCAAAGAGGCATTAACCGCTAAGCAGCAAGCTAAAGCTAAGCAATCTCGCGAGTCGCTTGCTGTTGTAGAGCAATTAGTTGAAGCCTATAACGCACGTAATATTGAACAATTTATTCGTATGTACGATGAAGATGTAGAGTTTTATATTTTTCCTAATGAGCTATTATTTAAAGGAAAAGAAAAACTAATAGCCCGTTATGGCTTAATGTTTAAAAAATTAAAGTGCATTAATAGCTCGCCAATAAAGCGCATTGTGCACGGCGACATAGTAATAGACCACGAGCTATCAGAAACCTGTTCAACAGACGAAAACGTGGTAGATAAACGCTCTGAGTTAGTATCGAGCTACCAAATAAAAGACGGAAAAATAATCCGCGTATTATTTTTTAGATAATTATAAAAGGCATACTATGCAGTTAGCAGACGACAAAAAAATTCGCTTAATGTATCGCGTTGAGCCAGGGTGTTTAGGGCCGCAGGGCGCAGATCACATAGAAGACTTTTGTCGTTATGCTAATAAGCATATTAAATCACCTTATTACGGGCAATTTTTGTTTTTACCACGTTTTGATAAACAAAAAGATGAGCGTCAATACAGCGTAAAAAACCGCAACCTATCGCGAGTGCAAGCCAAGGCCTATTTAAACCATTTTGAAATTGATATAGATACCTTCGAAGAGCAACTCGACGAACTCCTCACCAAAGCCATCGATTTATACTTTAAACGATAATTATAAACGCCTGAATACAAGTTTTACCCTGTAGCTAATTTTGCCTGTAGACGCCTAGTTTGCTCAGGGGGATGCGTATTTTCTCATTAATTGCCCCACAGAAGGCATTTCGCGCTAAACAGAGAAAACAGGCATTGGTGAGTTACTTCTTTGTGGTGAGATAATCACTTTTAAACAAAAGCAGTGCGCGTCTAACACTAAATTCAAATACTGTTTTGTAGACCGAATTCTTACTTATGTGATCATTTATTAAATCACTTATTCTCTAGCTCTAAAAGCGCAGCGTCTCTTAACCTCTTTGTGAATAATTGGCTTAACTTGTTTTTCACCACAGAGGGCACAGAGGCGCTTCGCGCTACACAGAGAAAACACAGGTATTGGTGATTTACTTCTCCAGTTTTTCTCTTGCTCTCCTCCTTCACTTCTCGGTGGTGACATAATCACTTT
>NZ_PNCY01000163.1:0-359 GCF_005887105.1 Pseudoalteromonas sp. S2893
CCTGCAGCACACCTATTTGAAGATTAGAATTACGTACACTAATCATATTGCCCAATGAAGCCACAAAGGTACCCCCAACGGCAATTAGTAACACTAGAAACGCACCATTACTCAAGACGAATAGCTGTAAATGCGTCCAAAACAGAATAATAATACCCACAACGCATATAAACGCGCCGCAGTAAATACGTTAGGCAATGGTCTTTGCAAAAAATAAACGGGAGTTGACTATGTTCATTATTAGCAACATTGAAAATGCAAAAGAGGCCAGTGCCGATGACTGGAAGTTGTGTGCCCAATACAAAACGAAATAATGTAAGCCAAAGATTCAAAGGCCCACTAAAGCACAACCACCATGA
>NZ_PNCY01000164.1:0-266 GCF_005887105.1 Pseudoalteromonas sp. S2893
GGACCAATACCTGTTTTACACCCATACTCCAAAAAAGGCTCTGCACCTGGAGCGCCTGGTTCCGTTGTATACTGTTCTGTTGTACTTTCGTTAGTTGCACTTGTGTTTTGAGCGCCGCAAGCCGATAAACCTAACGTTTAAAGAGAGGCGGTTATAAGTTTATAATTTTTCATTGTGAGTCCTTAATGAGAATTTTTATCGCGCATTACTGCAACAGCAGCAACAACACACTAATCTGCACCAATTAAAAATGCGTAAATAGGCTG
>NZ_PNCY01000165.1:0-269 GCF_005887105.1 Pseudoalteromonas sp. S2893
TGTATGGTTTTTTCACGGTTAATATTAAAGCTTAAATTTTTTTGTTTTATCCCTAATTCTTTCTCACCAAGTACATTATGCTTATTACTAAATTGCGGCTGACCGTTTTCTAAAATCGCGTTAAAATATAGCTGGTGATTAGCATTAGCCGTAATAAGGTTTGAAATATCATCGCCTTGCACTATGCCCGTTTACGGCCAGACATGTTCACTTGTTTTGCGATAGGGCGCTGGTACGGTGCTAGTTTCCGCTCCATGCTCAGATGTACC
>NZ_PNCY01000166.1:0-342 GCF_005887105.1 Pseudoalteromonas sp. S2893
AAGGAAGACTAGCGTTATACATTAGCTGTTGTAGTGTATGCTGAAGATGATAGTAATACTTTATTAGAGCTTACTTATAATTGGGATCAAAATAGCTACGATCTTTGTAATGCGTATGGCCATATAGCTATTGAATTTGAAGATATATACAAGGCATTGGACGAAATAAAGGCCGATGGTGGAAACGTCAGTCTAGAGACGGGGCCAGTAAATGGCGGCACAACAGAAATTGCTTTTGTGAAAGACCCTGAAGGCTATAACAGTGCTCAAATAGAGAAACAGAAAAAAAACGATGGGTAGTGTATAAAGTATATCACTATGGTGCGTGTTGGACCCTCTACT
>NZ_PNCY01000167.1:0-267 GCF_005887105.1 Pseudoalteromonas sp. S2893
TTAGGCTTAAAAGGTGTATAGGGTGTAGGTATGGATACAAGCAAGAAATACGGCATCCGTTTTGTTGCATTATTGGAGGCGAAACAAAATTTATTAATTGCAAATGGAATAACAGCAGATGTATTTTAAAATGGCAAAGATATTGATCGTAATGGTATTGGGCGGACACACTAATATAAACTAACAAGCGCAGTATGGCGCGTATAGCAGCTGAAAACTAACTCTAAAAATTTAAAAGCCTGGCTACTTGTTTATAAATTATCATGG
>NZ_PNCY01000168.1:0-383 GCF_005887105.1 Pseudoalteromonas sp. S2893
CATAGCTGGGCTGGTTAGTTCCATCCAATCGCCTGCCTAGGTAAACATATAGTGTTGCTTATCGTTAACTAAGAGAACGATTGCTTTCTATTGGCCAAATTGAGCAAATACAAACCACAATAGCTAATCCATTTACAAAGCAAAGCACTACAGCGTGAGGGAACCGCCTAATAAATTTGCCCAGTTTAAAAGCGCCATACACAACTTGTAGCCCACCGGTTAATACCACGGCGCAGCAAGAACTCCAGCCCAAACATATTAATAAAGGCGGTGGTGACTACAGCCATAGAGCCAGCAGCACCCGAAATCAGACCAGGGCGGCCTCCTAAGACTGCGGTAATAACGCCCACAAAACACGACCCATAAAGACCCATACTTGTGTC
>NZ_PNCY01000169.1:0-333 GCF_005887105.1 Pseudoalteromonas sp. S2893
CAAAATTACACCAATCCAAAGGCCAATGTATCGACTTGCTACACAGGTTATCTCAAAAACTACGTAATATTGCCTAAAAGAAGTAATAGGAAACGTAATAAAAGCGGAAGCAACCATATGAGTTAACCCCATCGCCTAACATACCTCCGCGGATACGCGCTAAATACCTTGCGCCATTTACCGGTAATTAAGACACCGCGCAATTTGCGGTTATATCGCCTGTCTAATCAATGGCGCTAATTAGATATAAAAATCAAAAGGCAATCATTGCGCCAAAATCAATCTTAAAACCATAATTAAAAGTTAATCTCATTTCCATTAAATCAAATTCCA
>NZ_PNCY01000170.1:0-215 GCF_005887105.1 Pseudoalteromonas sp. S2893
GCGTTCGAGCAACACACCGTGTACGGCTTAGTGGTGGGTAATCAACGCCGCTGTGTCTAAAGCAATAAAGACCCTAAACGTAGCCGTGAGCAGTCTCAACCGCCCCGCCCATGTACAGCAACCAGCTTGGCGTAAATGAGCAGTATTTAGCCTACAACCGCGAGCTAATAGAAGATATTCAGGTACTTGAGCATACATCGCGACGTCGCGATATT
>NZ_PNCY01000171.1:0-283 GCF_005887105.1 Pseudoalteromonas sp. S2893
ACTCCAGATATAATCCAAATCAGTAGCATTATGCAAGTAAGATAGATCAACTAATAATACTCTACGTAGTGAGATATATAAGTGCTTTTATAGTGAAAGCCCCAGTTTTCGCTGAACAACATGCCAAGGTGATATAAATTAAGTACAGCAACCGCAATGACTCGCAGCCAATCATGAAAGTAATGACGGTGGGTGACGGGTAATGGTTTATTCATGCTAAAGCCAATGTATTCCTATTGGTACTAGTACACCTTCAAGGCGTGGAAAACACTATTAATAAGGT
>NZ_PNCY01000172.1:0-268 GCF_005887105.1 Pseudoalteromonas sp. S2893
AAGGTGAATGAATGAGGATCTGAGTCCTTTCTTTAGTAACATGTTTTAACGTATTCAAAGATGCATTGGCTCCTCTAGTAATAGTCCTAGGTGTTGATCATATTTATATGTATATGTATTTTTGCTAAAAAAACGCGTAATTTCATCTGCGCTTTCGTCGTTATTTATACTAATCGTTATTGCCTTATTAGATGACTGCGCATTACGAAGCTGTAATTTAAATTGTACAATCTTTTGTGTGCATTTAAATTTTTTTATATCGGAGTGT
>NZ_PNCY01000018.1:0-81486 GCF_005887105.1 Pseudoalteromonas sp. S2893
GTACGAGTGCCCACACAGATGATTGCTTTATATTGTTAAAGAACGTTGCGATTAAAGCGTTAAACTTTATCTCGCTAGGGCTGCGCATCTTACGCTTTCCTATTTTTTTGTCAACACTTAATTTTGTTAAACTTGAAAGTTTTTAAAACTAAGTTTTACTCAACTCACTAAGTGGTTTGCTTGCCTCGCTAAGCGTTGCCTGCTCTGCCGTCTCAGTGGGGTCGCATTATAGGGAGATCCGAAAACAGATCAACCCTTTTTTGAAGAAAACTTGAAATAAATGACTGTTCGCGTGAAATTGTAGCAAAGTGGTTACTTTAAACACTAAAAAGGCCCTTACGGGCCTTTTATATTAGTTTACGATGAGTTTCCAACCGAGTTTACTTTGCAATTTAGACTCTTGTTGTAGCTCACTAGCCATAAGAGGGTGTTCTT
This sequence comes from Pseudoalteromonas sp. S2893, assembly GCF_005887105.1. Lineage (NCBI taxonomy): Bacteria > Pseudomonadati > Pseudomonadota > Gammaproteobacteria > Alteromonadales > Pseudoalteromonadaceae > Pseudoalteromonas > Pseudoalteromonas sp. S2893. The sequence continues at coordinate 436 of NZ_PNCY01000018.1, forward strand.
TTAACCAGTTATTGGCAAACTTTAAGTCTAAGGTGTCTTTTTCTACAGATAACTCTATTTTAGGAAGTACGTCGTCTTGTCGGCGCATCGATAATATTACGGCAATTCTTAATAACCTAACTAAGTATTGGGTAAGTGTACTATGTGCACCTAAAACGTCGAAGCTGCCTTTTTGAATATCGGAGCGATGAGCATTGGCAACAGCAGCAATCACTTTATGTTCAGATTGTGAAAAACCTGGCATATCGGTGTTTTCTATAATGTAGGCTGTGTGTTTGTGATATTGCTTGTACTCTATTAATAAACCAATTTCGTGTAGTTGTGCTGCGGCTTTTAAAAGCGGCAACGCATTTTCACTAACAAGCGGCCAGCTTTCACCTACCTGCTCTGCCAGTTGAATAACTAAGCTCGATACTCGATTAGCTTGCTTTTGATCAACATGGTAACGTTCCATAAACCCATCAACAGTGCGTTTACGAATGTCGTTGTTATGAAGCTCGGGCACCATACTGTAAAGCACACCTTCGCGTAGTGCACCGCCAGCTAATCCCATTTTTTCAATTTCAAGCGATTCAAATAGCGCAATTAAGATAGCAAGACCAGATACAAAAACTAATCTGCGCTCTTCGCTTAGACCAGGTAAGTCTAGTGCAGCGATAGTGCTAAACGTTATTGATTGCTCTTTTATTTTATTTAGCTTTTCTAGGGTGAGTAGTTCATCTAAGTGTTGCGCAACCATTATTTCTTGAATGGCTTGCACCGTGCCAGAAGCACCCGATGCAATTTGCCAACCTGCTTGTTTATACTCAGGGGCAATTTCATCAATAACTTCGTGGGCAGCTTTGATGGCAGCGTTAAAGTTTGCTTCACTTAATTGGCAATCTTTAAAATAGCGCTCTAAATAAGTAACGCACCCCATATTTAAGCTTTTATAGTGCAGTGCCTCAAAGCCCTTACCTATGACGACTTCGGTACTTGCACCACCAATATCAATAACTAGCTGCTTGCCAGTGCATGATGAAGTGTGTGCTACGCCTTTATAAATAGTGCGTGCTTCGAGCTCACCACTTATTACATTAATAGTATGGCCTAAGATTTTTTCTGCTTGTGCTTTGAAAACATCGGCATTCGTCGCAAGACGTAATGTGGCCGTTGCTACTATGGTGATATTTTGTTTTGGAATGTCTTGTAGGCGCTCAGCAAAAAGTGCAAGGCACTCCCAGCCTCGCTGCATTGCCTCAGTGCTTAATACGTTATCTTTATCAAGCCCTGCGGCTAATCTTACTTTGCGTTTAACGCGGCCTATAGTTTGTAGGCCGCCAGCAATTGATTTAGCAATTAGCATATGAAAGCTATTTGAGCCTAAATCAATGACTGCATACACATTTTTTTGCGGTTTAAATTGCCCCACCGTTCAAAAACCTCTAGTTACTACTACGTACAGTAACGGCCGAGTTACGACCGTCCTTTTTGGTAACTATTATTTGGGCGACGTCCGTTATTATTACTACGATTACGTGGGCCTGTAGAATAGTTGCGCTTTCTTTGAATAGTAGGCTTTGTTAAATCATCTAGCAATGCGGTTTTATCATAATGTGATAAAGGAATGCTGTGCTCTATATACTCTTCTATTTCATGCAGGTTATAAGCGTACTGCTCACATGCAAAGCTAATTGCATGACCTGATGCGCCCGCACGACCTGTACGGCCTATACGGTGAACGTAATCTTCACAATCATCTGGCAGGTCAAAGTTAAATACATGACTTACCTCAGGGATATGTAGCCCACGTGCTGCCACATCGGTTGCCACTAAAAAGTCTAATTCGCCTTTGGTGAATTGCGCTAATATAGATTGGCGTTTTTTCTGGTTTACATCGCCAGTAAGCATACCTACCCGGTGGCCATCGGCTTTTAACCAGGCATACACTGTTTCACAGCTGTGCTTTGTATTGGCAAACACAATGGCTTTCTCTGGCCATTCTTCCTCAATTAAAGTTAATAGCAGCTTAATTTTATCTTCTTGAGAAGGATGAAATAGCTCTTCTTTAATTCGCTTACCTGTTTTAACGTCTGGCTCGATTTGAACGTGCTCAGGGTTGGTCATATGTTCAAAGGCAAGTTCTTGCACGCGATAAGAAAGCGTGGCAGAAAATAATAGGTTTAATCTATCTGCTGTATCTGGCATACGGCGGAACATGTAACGAATGTCTTTTATAAAGCCTAAATCGAACATACGATCGGCTTCATCAAGCACAACTACCTCAATTTCATTAAGGGTGTAACAGCCTTGCTTGTACAAATCGATTAGGCGACCTGTAGTACCAATTAAAATATCAACGCCTTTTTCTAATTGTGCACGTTGTTTTTCGTAATCTTCGCCACCATATACTAAACCTAAGTTAAGATTACAGTGCGGCGCTAAAATTTTAGCATCTTTGTGTATCTGAATCGCAAGCTCCCGAGTCGGGGCCATGATCAGGGCTCTTGGGTGTTTACTAGGTGCTTTGCTAGATTGTAATAACCGATGGCACGTGGCAGTTAAAAACGCCAACGTTTTGCCCGTACCTGTTTGTGCTTGGCCCGCGATATCGCGTCCGTCACAAATAAAAGGTAGGCATTTTGCTTGAATGGGTGTGCAATATTCAAACCCACTTTCGGTTAAACCGGCAACCACTTCCGGTGCGATAGCAAAGTCTGAAAACTTTTTATCGGTCAAATGTGTCTTAGTCATAGCGTTTAAGCATAACGTTTAAACTTGCAATAAGAAACAAGAGTGTTTAAATACGCACTAAATATTTCGCCTAACTAAATCGGAGAGCGCAATGAGCGAGAAAATAATCCAAATTACTGACGATAGCTTTGAAGCTGACGTATTACAATCAGACAAGCCTGTACTAGTAGATTTTTGGGCTGAGTGGTGCGGACCTTGTAAAATGATCGCCCCTATCCTTAATGAAGTAGCTGATGAATACGAAAGCCGTGTAACAGTTGCTAAATTAAACATCGACCAAAACGCGGGTACGCCGCCTAAATTTGGTATTCGTGGTATTCCTACTCTGCTTCTTTTTAAAGACGGCCAAGTAGCTGCAACGAAAGTTGGTGCGCTTTCTAAAACTCAACTTATTGAGTTCTTAGAAAACAATATCTAAGTAAAAATTAAAAAAAAGGGCGTTTTTGCCCTTTTTTTGTGTTTATTTTGTATAAAGACTGGACGCTATGCCAGTGAACTGCTAGTTTATAAAGCCAACTAATCCTTAGTTATATTCAACAAACCTCACTCAACTATCAAAGCGATTTTGAGTATGACAATTGTAATAAAGAACCCACCAATATGCATTTACGCGAATTAAAAGACAAGTCTATAAAAGAACTTGTAAACTTAGCTGAGTCCATGGGGCTCGAAAACGTAGCCCGCTTAAGAAAGCAAGATATCATTTTTGCCATTCTTAAAGCACACGCCAAAGGCGGAGAGAACATCTTCGGTGGCGGTGTACTAGAGATTTTACAAGATGGTTTTGGTTTTTTAAGATCATCAGAAGCATCTTACTTAGCTGGCCCAGATGATATTTATGTATCTCCAAGCCAAATTCGCCGTTTCAGCATGCGTACTGGCGATTCTATTTCAGGGCTTATTCGTCCACCTAAAGATGGCGAACGCTACTTTGCTTTATTAAAAGTAAATGAAGTTAACTTCGATAAACCTGAAAACTCTCGCACTAAAATTCTTTTTGAAAACCTTACCCCACTACATGCAAACGAACGTTTTCGTATGGAACGCGGTAACGGCAGTAAAGAAGACATTACCGCTCGTGTACTTGATTTAGCATCTCCAATTGGCCGTGGCCAACGTGGTTTGTTAGTAGCACCGCCTAAAGCGGGTAAAACAATGCTACTGCAAAACATTGCACAATCAATTACTCACAATCACCCAGATGTTACATTAATGGTTTTACTTATTGATGAGCGTCCGGAGGAAGTAACCGAGATGCAACGCCTCGTTAAAGGTGAAGTTATTGCATCAACGTTTGATGAGCCAGCTTCTCGCCACGTACAAGTTGCAGAAATGGTTATTGAAAAAGCAAAACGTTTAGTTGAGCACAAAAAAGATGTGGTTATCTTGCTTGATTCAATCACCCGTTTAGCGCGTGCTTACAACACTGTTATTCCTTCATCAGGTAAAGTACTTACCGGTGGTGTTGATGCTAACGCACTGCACAAGCCTAAGCGCTTCTTTGGTGCTGCACGTAATGTTGAAGAAGGCGGTAGCTTAACAATTATAGCTACAGCACTTATCGACACGGGCTCTAAAATGGATGAAGTTATCTACGAAGAGTTTAAAGGTACCGGTAACATGGAACTACACTTAAATCGTAAGATTGCTGAAAAGCGTGTATTCCCTGCCATCGACTTTAACCGCTCTGGTACGCGTCGTGAAGAACTACTTACTAAGCCAGATGAGCTACAAAAGCTGTGGATTTTACGTAAGATTGTTCATGAAATGTCAGAGATTGATGCAATGGAATTCTTAATTGATAAGCTTTCTATGAGCAAAACGAACGATGAATTCTTCGATTCGATGAAACGCCAATAAGCGCGTTTTCGTTACATAAAAAAAGCGCCTAGGGCGCTTTTTTTATGTGTAAACGACTAATACCAATCGGCTTAGATATTTAGCCTTTCTAGCATACTAAATAAAGCGTTAATGGCGTTATAAATTTCTTATGTAGAACAACTAGGTGTCAAAATTCATGCCTTATGACCACTCTATTTATCTGTCGCTATAAATGTCTAATAACCTAACACGATTGGTATAATTAACTCTCGTTATATTTTTTAAGTACACGCTGTAATTCATCTACAAGCTTTTGAATGTGTTCTTTACTTTGGCTTTGTTTATTGAGTAAAGCCATATCGAGATTTTTAGCGGCCTTGGCAATATCGTCTAACGCAAACATTTGCGCAGCACCTAAAATACGATGGCTGTCTTTTTGTAGTGCTTCTAGGTCATTACTATTATGGTGCTGACTTATGGTTTCGCTTTCAAACGTGAAGCTTTGCTTAAAACTTGTTACTAAGTCGCTCATGTCTATCTTAGCTGTATAGGCTGCCTCTTGTTTTGCTTCACCTAGATGCTGGGCAAGGGTGTTATAAAACGCGTTTTTATCTAGTGGCTTACCTAAATACCCTGTAAACCCTAGGGCAAGATAATCATCAACTTCATGGCTCATTGCATTGGCCGTTAAAGCAAAAATAGGCGCTTGAAAGCCGCACTGTTGCAACAACGAAAACGCAGCACGCCCGTCCATAATAGGCATTTGTATATCAAGCAGCACTAAATCTGGGTATATTTGTAGGCACTTCTCAACCGCTTGCTCGCCATTTTCTACCGCAATAACTTCAAGCCCCATAGAACGTAAATAACGACTTATGAGTCTGCGATTGTCGGGATGATCCTCAGCCAGTACTACACGCCCGGTTAACTGCTTAACCTGTTCAGCGGCGCTTACATGTTCGTACTCATCTGGCTCTTTTTCAACTTCTACACAGGGTAAAAACAGCGAAAACTGACTTCCGCGTTTAAACTCACTTTGTACGCTAATGTAGCCGCCCATCATAGAAGCTAGCTGTTGAGACAAACTAAGCCCTAACCCGGTGCCACCAAAACGGCGGCTAATACTGTTATCGGCTTGGCTAAAGCATTCAAATATTTGTTTTAGCTGTGATGAATTCATGCCAATACCGGTGTCTTTCACTATAAAAACAAGCCCTTGCTCGGTTTTGTTTAAAGACACAACTACCTGCCCCGCCTGCGTAAACTTAACAGCATTAGCACATAAATTAATGAGTATTTGCTTCACCCGCATTAAATCGAGCTTGGTATAAAACGCATTGCCTACATGGTTATCAAAACGAATTTGTAAATGCTTCGCCTTAGCCTGCGTAATAAACATGGCATGTACATCGCTAACTAGCTGCACTATGTCAAAGCACGAAATATTAAGCTCTAATCTGTTTGCTTCTATTTTACTTAAATCGAGTACGTCATTAATTAAACTTTTTAAGTGATCGCTATGTCGTTGAATTATTTTTAATTCATCTTGTAGGTTTTCAGGCTCGTACAAACCATTAATTAAATCATCTGTTTGACCTAAAATAGCGGTAAGAGGGGTTCTAATTTCATGGCTAATATTTGCCAAAAACTGGCTTTTAACATCATTTGCTTCTCGCAACTCTTGGGCAATAGCTTGTAGCTCTGCTGTACGCTGCGCGACTTGTTCTTTTAATAACTGCTTGGCACGCTTTTCGGCGCCCCGACGATAAAGCGCGGTGCCCGTTACAATTACTAAAAATAATAAAACAAAAATAAAAACCGTAAGCTGCGAGCGTTGGCTCATTTTTAACTTTTGTACTTTTCGTTCTTGCTTAAGCTTTTGAATTTCTTGATTTAACTGAGTAGCTTTAAACTGATTTTGTAATACAGCTAAGGCGCTGGTAATTGTTTCGCTATTTATACCGCGCTGCTCTGCTACAAACTTTTCGTGCAGAGTTAATGCCTCAGCGTAGTTGCCTTTGCTTGCCTCTAGGAGCGAACGCGTACCAAAAGCATCGCGCTTTATACGCACACTATTATATTGTGTGGCCAAATCGGTTGCTTTATCTAAGCTTTTTTGCGAATCAGCAAGCTCGCCTCTCACAAATTGTATTTTAGCCAGTGCATGTAAGGCGTTAAGCTCTAAACTGTGATTAGCAATTTTAAGGGCATTTTGCACCCCCAATTTAGCTTGCTCGTAGGCAACATCCACGTTATTAAGAATTAAATTGATGTTTGCTAAATTAGTATATTGGGTAGATAACTTATTATAATCATTGGTAGAAATATAATAGCGCAGTGCCATTTGGTAATAATGCAGCGCTAAATCAAATTGCGAACTTTCGTAGTAAGCAACCCCTAAATTATTGTTAACTTGCGCTATACCGCTGGTATCAGCTAATTTTTGATAAACTTTAAGTACTTCTTTATAAAATAAAATGGCGCTTTCGTAACGTGATAACCTTATGTACACCCCTGCTATATTTAGCAAAATATCAGCTTGGTCTTGAGCACTGCCCTTTTTCTCATAAATCTCTTTTGCTTTTAAATAATATTCGAGCGTTAGCTCCATATTATTCATTTCGAAGTACGCTAAACCAATATTACTAAGCAGGTTTGCAAGCTCTACTTGCTTATTGTTTTTTTCAACAATCACCATGGCACGGCTATATTCAACAATAGCTTGCTGAAAATATCCCTGAAAATAAAACACAACGCCTTGCATTTTAATGGCTCTAAAGTGCATATCTGGTAGGTAGTTTAAGGAGGTGTGCTGTTCTAATTTTTTAAAATACAGCAGGGCATTTTCAAAATCATCTGAGGAGAAGGCTAAATCGGCAAGTTCAGAATACACACTGACCTTTTGGGATTCTGTAATATTTTTTGCTTCAAGCAGTGCATTACCGAGCGTGAGTTTTACGTCCCACTGCTGCTCTTTTTTAAATTCATCAAATAAAGATACACTATTTTGAGCAAAGCTTGGCAGTATGAACACACAACATAAAACAAATAAAAGGCACTTCAATTTGCCTTGCATAATATTATTCCTTCAAACTTTAGCTTTAGTCAGTGTAATCTTTATTGAAGATACACAACAAAACGAGTGCAAACAATGCTTAACCCCCTGATTGATGAGATTTTTGAGCTACTTTTAACTCAGCGTGTTTGGAAAGTTCATACCTTAGCTGCAACACTCGCTCAACAAGGGGTGTTACCACCTTTAGATGCAAACCCTGAGCAAAATTTATTTAAAAAGAATTTTTTAATTATGAATGCTTTATTTGAGCTGCAAACACAGCTATTACCCAAGCACTTAATTATATCGTCATTACATATTGAACTTGTAGAGCCAAGTAGCAATGTAGCAACGCAATCCCATTTAAAAAGTTACTATTTAAACTGGGAAAACTACGACACCAATGCCAAAGACATAGAGGCATTATTAGATAGTTTTTGGCAGCAATTTAGCCCACTAATAAAGCAACCAGTTGGGCATATTGAGTCATTACTTAAGGCTTGGCAATTACCGCCAAACTTTAGCCTGGCTATGCTACAAAAGCGCTGGCGGCAATTGGCATTAAAACATCATCCCGATAAGCAAACTGGGAGTGCATGTCAATTTAGACAAATAAGAGCCGAGTATGAGCAGCTAAAGCTAGCTGCTCAAAACAGGTAATTAGCGGGTAAGGCGACGGGCACGAATTTTACGCCCTTTAATATTGCCCTCGGTTAATTTACGTAGCGCAGGTTTTGATGCATTGCGCTCAACGGCTACAAAGGCAACGTTATCGAGTACATTTATTTTACCTACTTGGCGTCCTGCAACACCATCTTTGCCAGTAAGTGCACCTAAAATATCACCAGCGCGCACTTTTTGCTTTTTGCCCGAGTCGATCATTAGGGTAACCATTTCAGGCTTGTAAGGCGGCTTTTCTAATAAACTAAAAGCAGGCATTGGCTCTGGCAAAAAGTCTCGTTCGTAATGGTCGCCTATTTGCGCCACTTTAAACTGCTCAGCTTCACCGTAAATAGAGCACGCAATGCCTTTTTTACCCGCTCGGCCTGTACGCCCTACACGGTGCACATGGGTTTGTGGGTCGTGTGCTAAGTGGTAATTTATTACCATATCCATGTCGTCAATATCTAAGCCTCGCGCGGCAACATCGGTAGCAACTAATATTGAGGCACTTTTATTAGCAAAATGAATTAACGTACGTTCGCGATCACGCTGCTCTAAATCACCATGCAACGCCACTGCGCTAAAGCCTTCACTTGCTAAATCATCACAAACTTGTTGTGTTTCTACCTTGGTATTACAAAAAACAACACAGCTTTGTGGTGTAAATTTAAGTAGTAATAATTTAAGTGTTGAGTAACGCTGTTTGTTGTTATCCATTTTGTAAAAGTATTGCTTTATTGTGCTTTTTTCTTGCTCTTCTTCTACTTTTATCATCTCTGGATTTTTTAATACGCGCTTTGCAATAGCTTCAATTGCACGCGGAAAGGTTGCACTAAATAACAACGTTTGACGATTTTGCGGTATGCGCTCAATAATGGCATCAAGGGTATCTTGAAAACCCATATCAAGCATTTGATCTGCCTCATCAAGTACCAGCGTTTCAACATCGTCTAAACGCAGTGTGCCTTTGCGAATATGATCGTCCACTCTCCCAGGTGTACCCACAATAATATGCGCCCCATGCTCAAGCGAGCCTATTTGTGGGCCAATTGATACTCCACCACATAGCGTTAATATTTTAATATTGTGAATACCGCGGGCAAGTTTACGCATTTCTACCGCCACTTGCTCAGCCAGCTCGCGCGTAGGACAAAGTACAAGCGATTGAATACGAAAACGTTTTACATTTAATTTAGCTAACACACCTAAACTAAAAGCAGCTGTTTTACCTGAACCCGTTTTTGCTTGCGCAATGATATCTTTACCTGCCAAAACCGGCGGTAAGCTTTGCGCTTGTACAGGCGTCATTTGCGAGTAGCCAAGTGTTGATAAATTATCAACTAAACCAGCAGGTAAAGCCAAAGATGAAAATGCAGTAGAAGTCACAATTAATTCCAAAATAATAAAAACAACACAGGGCTTAGCCCCAAAATATGAGCTGTATAATAGCAGAATTCAGATAAGGCAACCATTAATACCCGATGACCATTATTTTACGATGTGTTAAATCTTGTTAATAAAAGAGTTGAAAATGATACTAGTTTTCATTAAGATCTCCAAAAATTTTAACACCCTAACACTGGATGTAATTGATGAAACTAAACTCACTGTACGTAGCACTTGTTGGTGCCATTAGCACAAGCGCCTTTGCCGCCCCTACTGACTTAGAGCGAATTGAAGTTAAAGGCAGCTATTTCAACGACTACAAAGTCGACAACGCCAACGGAGCAATGAGAACATCAGCGTCATTGTTAGAAACAGCGCAATCAGTAACGGTTATTAGCGATACAATAATTAGCGAGCAATTAGCAACCACTCTTGGCGAAGTGCTTACTAACGATGCAAGTTTAACTGCCGGCTCTCAACAACGTAACCGTGAAGTATTTAACTTACGCGGCTTTGAACTTAGCTCTTCAACAGGCTACTTACGTGATGGACACCAACATTGGTCTCACTACCAGCAACCGATTGAAATTCTACAACAAGTAGAAGTTATTAAAGGCCCATCAAGTATTTTATACGGACAATCAGGCCCTGGTGGCTTGATAAACATGGTGACAAAAAAGCCTACGGCAACTACATTATTTAACGCCAGCGCAGATGTAGACCAACACGGCTCTACCCGCTTTATGCTAGACGCGGCTGGTGCACTTACCGACGCTGAAGATTTACGTGCACGTGGTATTTTAGTAAAACAAGATGTTGATTACTGGCGCGAATACCAAAACGGCGAAAACCGTGAACGCGACCGTTTTTTAGGCGCTGTAATTGTTGATTACGATTTAAGTGACAACGCATTAGTACGCGTGCATTACGACCGCACAGACGACAAAGCAGGCCTTGATACAGGTGCATGGATAGATGACAACGCTAATGTGATTGGTGATGACAAAACCATTCGCGATATGTCTTGGGCGTTTACCGACATAACGGTAGAAAACTTAGGCGTAGATTTTGAAGTGTACTTAAACGATCACTGGCAAGTTAAGCTTGGTTACAACGAGCAAACATTTGAGCGCCAGCGTTTTGAGTCATCTCCTAGTCGAAATTCTTACATCTCACAAACGAATACATACACTTCGAACCCATACGATCGTTTTGATGATTGGCAATTCACCACTGCATTTATTGATTTTATTGGTGAATTTGAAACGGCTGGCATACAACACCAATTTCTAATCGGTGCGAACTCGCTTGACTACTATTATGGTCAACTACGCACATCTGCTGATTCATTTAGTTTTACAGCAGGCCAAAATGAACCTGCCCGCCCAGATGTCAGCTATAAAACTGATCTCACTAAAAGCGAAACTGAATATGACTACTACGGTGTATACGCCCAAGATTTAATTACTTTTTTACCACAATGGCAAGTGTCTGTTGGCGGTCGCTTTGATAAGCAAACACGTGAAGGACAAAATAACGAGTCGTTTTTGCCTAAATTCGGCGTGCTTTATCACCCGAATGCATCTGCAACTATTTATGCCAGTTATACAGAAGGTTTTGAGCCACAAAACGAAACCATTACTAACGAAGAAGATATCAACTTTGGTATGAAAATAGATGCTGTCACCTCTGAACAAAGAGAGCTTGGTATTAAATGGCAGCTATTTGATGAGCGTTTAATGCTTAGCGGTGCTATTTTCGATATAAGTAAAAATGGAACCTTAGTTACAGAACAACTTGAAACACCTATCGGCTCAATTACCACTGAAACAAACCAAGTTGGTGAACAGCGTCATAAAGGTTTTGAAATGGCAGCACAAGGTGCAGCAACTGACCGTTTATTTGTTATGGCATCTGCAATGTATTTAGATGCTAACTATGAAAGAGCGAACGAAAATCTACAAGGTAAACGACCTACCGATGCCCCTAAATGGTCTGCATCACTTTGGACACGCTATGAGTTAAACGACACCATTGCGTTTAATGCCGGTGCTTTTTATGAAGGTGAACGCTTTGCAGATAGTGATAATTCTATTACCAAAGATGCCTATACACGTATAGATGTTGGTGCAACTTATAAGTTTAACATGAGTAACACCGATATAAATCTTCGCCTTAACGTTGAAAATCTATTTGATACTGATTACTTAGGTGGCGGCGGTAATGGTAATGTAACTATTGGCGAAGGCACCAATGTACGCCTAGCAGCTCAATTTAGCTTTTAAGTTATAAAACTTATACTTATAAAGCCCGCACAATAATAATTGTGCGGGCTTTTTACTGCCTATTAAAAACACCACTGCATTCATCTCATCTATTTTTTAAAGCCTTTAAAAAGTGCTCTAATACACTTAATTATAAAAAGGCTTAACTCTATATGAAAAAAATTATTACAGCGCTACTAATGACTAGCAGCCTCAGCGTTAGCGCAAACAATGCAGAATTCACCACCATGCAATTACAACAGGTTGATGAGGTGCGCACTGCTGCACTTAAAAGCCATTTAAGCTACGAGCTACTCGAGTCACTCACAACAGAAGTTGGCCCTCGCTTACCCGGCACTGAAAACGATAAAAAAGCAGTAGCATGGGCTAAAGCAAAATTTAACGAACTTGGTTTTGATAAAGTATGGCTTGAAGAAGCAACATTTCCAAAATGGCGCCGTTATAGCGAAAGCGGAAAAATACTCACCCCAAGTGAGCAACCTCTGCATTTAACTGCGCTGGGTAATAGTGTAAGCACACCCGATGATGGCATTAGTGCACCGGTTGTACTGTTTGAAACATTGGATGAGCTAATTGCAGCACCAGCAAATAGCTTAGAAGGTAAAATTGCCTATATTAATTACCGCATGAACCGCGACATAGACGGCAACGGATACGGCCCCGCAGTAAAAGCACGTGCCACAGGCGCAATTGAAGCTGCAAAAAAAGGCGCGGTTGCTTACATGATGCGCTCAGTGAGCACAGCTCACCATCGCTTTGCTCACACTGGCGGTAGTTACTATAAAGAAGGGGTTAAAAAAATACCTAACGTAACTATTGCCAACCCTGATGCGGATCAAATAGCGCGCTTAGTGGCTTTAAACAAAAAGGTAACGGTTAATATAAATGTACAAACACAAAGCCTAGGAGAAGGCACAAGCTATAACGTTATAGGCCAATTTAATGGCACCGATAACCCAGAACAATATGTGTTAATTGGCGGCCACCTAGACTCGTGGGATTTAGGCACTGGCGCATTAGATGATGGTGCCGGTGTTGCGCTAACAATGGCTGCGGCTAAACACATTAGCGATGTTAAACGCCCTAAACGTAGTATTCGTGTTGTACTTTTTGCAGCAGAAGAGCTTGGACTTTGGGGTGCAAAAGCTTACTTTGCACAACACAAAAGTGACTTACACAATATAGTTGCAGCTGCTGAGTCGGACTTTGGCGCCGATGTAGTATATGGTTTTGAGTCAAGTGTTAATGCGGCTTCTCTGCCAGTAGTCCGTGCCATAGCAAAAGAGTTGGCTCCATTAAATATTGAGTACATTGGTAAAAACCAGGCTAACGGCGGGCCGGATTTAATCCCATTAAAAAAAGCGGTGTCGGCACCTATATTTGAGTTGGCCCAAGATGGCACTGATTACTTTGATTACCATCACACAGCTGATGACACACTCGATAAAGTAACGCCTGCTAAACTGCGCCAAAATACCGCTGCGTATGCTGTATTTGCGTTAATGGCAGCAGATGCCAAAACAACAATTCAACCGAAAGCGCAGACTAACTAATAACTGACATACTTACTTACAGTTTGTCGCTTTAATAAACGCACTCCTTGTTTTACCTTTATATAAATTAAATAAAACAAGGAGTGTGCGGGCATGTTGCTTTTCAATACGAGTCAGTCGTTTCCTCATTTTGCACAAACACAGTGCTGCCCTAACTGCCATAGCCGCGCCTATCATCTAATAAACCAAAGTCGTTTTTTACGCTTTACGGTTATTCCTGTTTTGCCTTTAGCACTAAACTATAAATACGAATGCTATCAATGCGGCCATAATGCGCCTGTAAAATTAAAGCAGTTACCGATGTTTGAAATTTTCACTCTACCTAAATACTTTATAGGGGTACTTTTAGCGTTATGGGTGGGGTTATTTTTTTACCAACAACACGCTGCAGCGCAAGCGCAAAAGCAAAGCTACTTAACTAACCCTAAAGCCTACGATACGTATTTAGTACACGCTGATAAATTTACTCATGAGCCATGGACACTCACCAACTTAAAAGTTGCGCAAGTTTTAAGTTTTGACGAGCAGTTTATAACGTTTCAAGTAAGTAACTACAGCTATAAGCGCAACAAAGGCATTACTACTGCAATGCGTACCAGCTTATTAGTACAAAGAGGTTACTTCTCAGATGACAAAATTACTTTACCTCGTAGCGAAGTAAAAAGACTTTACAACGACGGGGTGATTTACGACGTACTGCGCCCCTCAGCAAACAGTTTATATGGTGGGTTTGTTATGTTTCCGCCAAAACCAAAACCGCTATATAAAGGTTTAAAGCTCGACAAAAATAACCAACAAGGCATTACATATTTTAAAAACGGACAGTATAGCGATGCGCTTGAGAGTTTTACTCTAGCCGCAAATGCCGGCTCGCAATGGGGGCAGCTCAACCTTGCGCAAATGTACCGAGATGGACAAGGCGTAACTCAAAATGTACAAACAGCAAAACATTGGTATGAGCAGGCAATAGCGCAAGGTAATAGCAAAGCGAAAATAGAATTAGAGGAAATGTGCGATAAAGCAAACTGCAAATAAAAAATGGCCAGTTTAACTGGCCATTTTCAATCTTCATTCATACTTATAATTAGAAAGTCATATGCTCATCTAAAAAGTTAAGTACCTGCTTGTAGTAGCGCGTTCTGTGCTCTGCTTTATAAAAGCCATGCCCTTCATCTTCAAGTAACTCGTATATGTAAGGATGGTTTTCTTTTTTTAGCGCTGCAACTAAAGACTCAGCTTGCTCAATTGGTGCTCTTTCATCCTGCCCACCGTGTACAATTAAAACTGGCGCTTTAAGCTTGTCTATGTTGTAGCTAGGTGAAAAACGCTTTAACAGTGCCTCATCAGTACCAAGCGCGCTTTTAAGATAGCGCTGTCCACGGTCACGTTCAGAGATATCGCCTTCTTCAAACATTAGCGGTAAATCGTACACCCCAACTACACCAATAGCACACTGAAACATATCAGGTTCTAAAATTGCACTTTGTAGTGCCGAATAGCCACCAAAACTTGCGCCCATTATACAAATATTATCTTTATTTACAGTGCCTTGCTCTATTAAGTATTTTACACCGTCAATAATGTCGTATTGTATTTCAGCACCCCATTTTTTATGTCCGGCATGCTCAAAGTTGCGGCCAAAGCCACCAGAGCCTCTAAAGTTAACTTTTAGTACTGCAATGCCTCTACTGGCTAATAGCTGAGCTTCGCTCTCATAGCCCCACCAATCTCTTGGTCCATGAGGACCACCGTGAGGCATAACAACTAAAGGTAAGTTTTTCTCATCAGTATTATTAGGGATGGTTAAATATCCGTATATTGTTAAGCCATCACGCGCTTTATAATTTACAGGTTTGGTTATAGCCATTTCACTTGGCTTGATCCAGCTTTTAGTCGCAAACAAAAAGCGTAAGCTATTCTTTTTGGCATCGAACAAGTAGTAGCTGCCAGGGTTAGTATCGCTTGACGCAAAGATAATACTCTTCTCACCATCTTCTGTACTACTAACAAGCTGAACTTGCTGCCCTTGAAGGGATTGTATTAATGCCTTTAAGCGCTCACTTTTATGTGAATTATTTATAAAGGAATAGGCAGGATAGCCAAGTTCATTTTCAATTGCGAATAATTCTTTAGAAACTTCATCTACCCACACTTTTTTTGGAGAGACCTGTGGTTCTTTATGCAAAAGCTCAAACTTTTTACTCTCTAAATTTAGTTTATAAAGCCCCTTTGCTTCGCCATTTTCTGACGCTGTAACATAAACAGAAGCACCCGTACTATCAAACGCATGAAGGCTAATATCAGTGTATTTTAACTCTCCTAAATCAAGCTGTTGCCATTCACCACCTGACTTCTCACGGGTATAAATTTTTTGATTAATATAATCATCGTTTGAAACAGCAACACGCACATTACCATCATGATCTGTTAAAAAGCCTGCCATTCTTGATGGTGAGCGAGTGACTCTTTTTCGCTTTCCGCTGTAAATATCAACTTCATAAACTATTGTATGCGGCTCATTTGAAGCGCTCCATGGGTAGGTCAGGATCAGCATTTTACGCCTATCATGAATAAGCGGGTCTAGTACATAAGAAGTACCTAGTATGGGTGTCGCTTTTTTTATACGGGTTCCTGTTTGCATTTCACCTTGGTAACCCACTAAATATTTGCCTCGGCTACCATCAGCATTTACACCAAAAAGCTCACCATGAAATTCGGGATGATCTTTCCAGCCTTTAATGTACTCTTTAGCCAGTACAATTCTTTCATTGTTAACCCAATAATAATTGCCAACCTGGGCATCATTAGGAAACTTAATTGCATGACTTACTTTAAATGTATCAGTGCTTAGCACCATTAATACATTTTTTCCTTCAGGGCGAGTAATTACAGCTAAGTATTTTCCATCAGGTGAAATTTTCACACCTGCAAACTCTATATCTTTACTAAAGCTTTCTATCGGTACCAAGTCGTTACTTGCTTTAGTATGTGAGCTAAAAATACTGGCCAGCAATAAAGGCAGACAAGCCAAAAACTTATTCATTAAAGTTCCTTTTATTTATTTTTGATTGAGCTTTATGTTACATACTTTTAACAAAAACATACACCATACTTCTTCCCTTTATGTAAACAGGCGTAAATTAATAGGGTTATTAATCTAATGCTTAGGGTTAGTAAGCTTACTCCAAACTAAATGCAGAATAACAATGCATAGCCCTGCTACTACTCCTAGTAATCCGTCAAATATAAGGGGGGCTAATGTTTCGCCGGTGCCATTTAATAACGACTTGCCTATGGTTATTACTTCTAATTGCCAATGATGTAGTAGCTCAATACCGTGGGATAAAATACCGCCACCGACTAAAAACATGGCTACTGTGCCGGCAAAGGCTAAAAATTGCATAAGCCTTGGTGCTGCAGCTAATAGCCCCTTACCAAGCATCTCTTTAAATTTATTAGCCGACACCTTTGATTGATTAAGCAAATACAACCCCGCGTCATCAAGCTTTACAATACCGGCTACAAGGCCGTATACACCTATGGTCATTAATACGGCTATAACACACAGTACAAGCGCCTGATTTACAAGTGTGGCACCTGCAACCGTTCCTAAGGTGATCACTATAATTTCGGCTGAGAGAATAAAGTCGGTGCGTATGGCTCCTTTTACTTTTTGCTTTTCATACTCAGCTGGGTCTAATTGTTGCGACTCATCAGCCTCTTTTTCGGGGTGAGGTAAAAACCGAGCAAATACTTTCTCAGCGCCTTCAAAACATAAAAATAAGCCACCAATTATTAGCAGCGGGGTTATTAACCAAGGCAGCCATACACTTATGAGCAATGCACCAGGCACCAAAATGGCTTTATTTAAAAATGAGCCCTTTGCCACAGCCCAAACTACAGGTAATTCGCGGTCGGCTGTAACGCCTGTAACTTGCTGAGCATTAAGTGCTAAGTCGTCACCAAGTACACCGGCTGTTTTTTTAGTGGCGACTTTACTCATTGTGGCAATGTCATCAAGTAAGGTGGTTATATCATCAAGTAATGTTAAAAGGTTAATGCCTGCCATGTTGCTTCCTAGCTAAAAAATAATGCTATCAACATAGCGTAATCCGTAATTTTCACCAACGGTTAATTTTGCTTTGTTATGCTGATTAAACGCATTGATTTTTATCAATGGCAAACTTACTTAGGGGATATTAATGAAAGCATTGGTGGTTATTTTTACAAGCATGCTGGTTTTATCAGCCTGTAGTAATGAGTCTAAAAGTACCCACTACTTATGCAACGAGCGCGTAGTAGAATTAGCCCACCAAGGAGCGGGGGCAACACTTACTTTAAATGAGCAAACATATACGCTTAATAAAGAGCCGAGCGCATCAGGGGTAAAGTATATTAATGAGCAAGTGCTATTTTGGTCTAAAGCCGATGAAGCGATGTTGATTGTTTCAGGTAAAAAATACCACTGCCAACTTCAACAAGCCGACGCCTTATAATTTTGTCTTTCGCGATTTAAACTTTTTCTTTTTTCTCATCGTAATAAATACCCTGTTTTTACACTATCACTGACTTACAACTGCACATGCATTTGTTGTTTAGTTGGGTATAATACTTTTACTTTTTGCTTAGTAGCGGCCTACCATGAAATATAAAGATTTACGTGATTTTATCGATTTGCTTGAAAAAAAAGGCGAACTTAAACGTATTACTCAAGAAATCGACCCGTATCTTGAAATGACCGAAATAGCCGACCGTACATTACGTGCTAAAGGCCCCGCATTATTGTTCGAAAACCCAAAAGGTCACAGCATGCCTGTGCTTGCAAACTTATTTGGTACACCTAAGCGCGTTGCTATGGGCATGGGCCAAGAAGATGTAAGCGAGCTGCGTGAAGTTGGCAAGCTACTCGCTTTTTTAAAAGAGCCCGAGCCACCAAAAGGGATTAAAGAAGCACTAGGGCAAATTCCGGTATTTAAACAAGTACTCAATATGCCGGCTAAAGAAGTTAAAAAAGCACCGTGCCAACAAGTTGTTCTAGAAGGTGACGAGGTAGATTTAACTAAGTTACCAATACAGCATTGTTGGCCTGGAGATGCCGCTCCCCTTATTACTTGGGGTTTAACCGTTACCAAAGGGCCTTATAAAAAACGCCAAAATTTGGGTATTTACCGCCAGCAGCTATTAGGTAAAAATAAAATAATTATGCGTTGGTTATCGCATCGCGGTGGCGCACTCGATTTTCAAGAATGGTGTAAAGAAAACCCTGGCGAGCCTTACCCAGTTTCGGTTGCATTAGGAGCTGATCCTGCCACTATTTTAGGTGCGGTGACACCTGTGCCAGACACGTTAAGCGAATATGCCTTTGCTGGCTTACTGCGCGGTAGTAAAACAGAAGTGGTTAAGTCAATTTCAAATGACTTACAGGTCCCTGCCAGTGCCGAAATAGTACTTGAAGGCTACATTATGCCTGGCGAAATGGCTCCCGAGGGGCCATATGGCGACCACACTGGTTATTACAATGAAGTTGATGATTTTCCTGTGATGACAGTGACCCATTTAACACACCGTAAAAACCCAATTTACCACAGTACATTTACCGGCCGTCCACCTGATGAGCCAGCTATTTTAGGTGTGGCATTAAACGAAGTGTTTGTGCCTATATTGCAAAAGCAGTTTCCAGAAATCGTCGACTTTTACTTACCACCCGAAGGCTGCTCTTACCGTATGGCCGTGGTAACCATGAAAAAACAATACCCAGGCCATGCTAAGCGCGTCATGATGGGCGTATGGTCGTTTTTACGTCAGTTTATGTACACTAAGTTTGTTATTGTTTGCGATGATGATGTAAATGCCCGTGACTGGAACGATGTTATTTGGGCCATCACTACCCGTATGGACCCTGCGCGCGACACTACATTAATTGAAAACACGCCAATAGATTACCTCGATTTTGCATCGCCGGTATCTGGGCTTGGCTCAAAAATGGGCATGGATGCAACAAATAAGTGGCCAGGTGAAACCGACCGCGAATGGGGCGAGCCAATTGTCATGGATAAAGCAACAAAAGATCGTGTTGACGAAATTTGGCAAAGCCTCGATATACTTTAAGCACCCTTAGTGAATATAAACAGGCTATAAAATAACCCCGCAGATATGTTAATATTGCTCCACTTAACTGCATATCTGCGTAAACGCTGCTAAAAGGTAAAAAATGCAAACATTAAAAGCTGAAGTTGTTGCCATCAGCCCACTTACAGAATTTGTTCATAAAGTAATTTTAAAGCCTCAACAACCTGTTACGTTTGAAGCTGGCCAATACATGCAACTTGTACTTGGCGAAAAAGACAAGCGCGCATTTTCGATTGCAAGTCGTCCATCGCAATGTGATGAAATAGAGCTTCATATTGGCGCATCTAAAGCCGATTCATACGCAATGCAATCGCTTGAGCATTTGCGTAATGCGCATCAAAATAATACACCGGTAGATATAGAAGCCGGCCTTGGTGTATCGCAACTACGCCTACAATGCGAGCGCCCTATTATTTTATTGGCTGGCGGCACTGGTTTTTCTTATGCAAAATCAATGGCTGATCACTTAGCTGAAATTAACTGCGACCGCCCGGTATTATTTTACTGGGGTGTTAAAGAAGAGTCTGCATTGTATGCTCACAGCGAAATGCAAGCATGGGCAGAGAGTAACGAGCACTTTAAATTTATTCCTGTTGTAGAAAACCCATCTGCTAATTGGCAAGGCCACACCGGGTTTGTACACAAAGCAGTAATGCAAGATATTGTGTCGTTAGAACCTTACGACATTTATATGGCTGGTCGCTTTGACATGATTGGCATTGTCCGTGATGACTTTATTGCTCACGGTGCTGTTCGCGAAAACATGTACGCTGACGCATTTGCGTTTATAAAATAAATTTTTATTTATAATACAAAGGCGCCCCATGGCGCCTTTATTATTTCTATAAATTTTAAGCTATTAATTGGTATAACCTATTGCTTTAATCAGTATAAACAATTTCCTAAATTCCTATCTATAAACCATACTTTGTATAGAACATCAGCGGGAGAGACCCAAATGTTAAATACAAAAGTAAAAGATTTTATGCAACGTAAGTTGCCACACATTACCCCAAATACCGAAATGACCACCGCCATTAGTGAGCTGCAAAAGTTTAACTTATTAGGTGCACCAGTATTTGATGACAATAAATCGCTGGTTGGTTTTATATCTGAGCAAGAGCTGTTAAAACCATTAATGCGAAGCAGCTATTTTTGCGATGGCGTTGTAAAAGTTTCGCAGCTTATGCAAACCGAGGTTGTAACCGTTAATGCCGATACCAACATTATCGAGCTTGCAGAGCAAATGAAAACAGGAAAGCCAAAAAACTACCCCGTTGTTGAGGGTGACACCGTGATAGGGCTGATTGGCCGAAGCGATGTATTAAAAGCACTGTTTGATAATTACGTGAGCTGCCAAACAAAAGTAAGCTAACATAAAAAATGCCGCTAATAAGCGGCATTTTTTGTATTAAGCGTATTTAACGTGCTGCAGCAAGCGCAGTTAATGCGTTTTTATCGCTGTCGCTTAAAAATGCAATCTCTAAGGCATTAGCTTGTGCCTTATGCATATCGGCTTGTGTTAAACCGGCCTTTGGCGCAGCCACTAGGTATTCATGCTCAATTTCAATGCCCTCTACAGCCGGATCGTCGGTATTAATACACGCTAAAATACCGTGATCTAAAAACTGTTTAAGAGGGTGTTTAGCTAAATCGTTTACGGTACTGGTTTGAATATTACTGGTTAAGCACGACTCAATACCAATGCGGTTATCGCGCAGGTAGTCCATTAGTTTAGGGTCTTCAATTGCTTTTACCCCATGGCCAATACGGCTTGCACCTAATTCATTAATGGCTTGCCAAATACTCGCTGCGCCCAGCGCTTCACCGGCATGAATGGTAGCGGCCAAGTAAGCGTCTCTTACTTGCTTAAATTGTTCGATAAAAAGTTCTCCCGGAAAACCAATTTCATCTCCGGCTAAATCAATCGCCACTAAATCATTTTTAAAGGCAAGTAATGCGTCAAGCTCCTGCTGGCAGGTTTTAACACCGTAAGTACGCGACATAATACCAATTAAGTTTGCTTTAATATTGGCGCCTTGAGTAGCCGATTTAATACCATCAACCACGGCCTCAACCACCCCTTGCGGGTGTAAGCCTTGGCTTTGTGCCATATAATACGGGCTAAAGCGAAGCTCTACATAATCAAGTCCCTGCGCTTGAGCATCTTCTATGTTTTCAACTGCAATGCGTCTACAGGCGTCGTAATCGCC
The DNA here is from genome assembly GCF_005887105.1 of Pseudoalteromonas sp. S2893. NCBI lineage: Bacteria > Pseudomonadati > Pseudomonadota > Gammaproteobacteria > Alteromonadales > Pseudoalteromonadaceae > Pseudoalteromonas > Pseudoalteromonas sp. S2893. Next base: position 22,274 of record NZ_PNCY01000018.1, read on the forward strand.
CAGTACCGTTACACCCCAGTCGAGCTTTTGCAAAAATGCCATTAAATCAGGCTCAGGATCAATAACTTGCACATGAGGGATAAGCGCCTCTACGTTATCAGCAGGTAGCGTAATATTAAACTGTCGACCAAGCTCTAGTATGGTTTGCGCACGTACATTGCCATCTAAATGGCGATGAATATCTAGCAGAGGTAATTTTTTATTTATCATAATAGCGACTCGGTTAGGTTAAAATTGCGCGCATGATACGCAGGTACAGTTATTTTTCAAGTGTAGAGCAGTTAAAGTAAATATTAGCGGTCATATGTCTGCTTTTTACTTAAAAAGTGAACAAAATTAGGTTTTTGTTCACTTATTTTGATGAGCTAAGTGATGCCAGAGTGTTTTAAATAAGGTATTTGCTTCAATGGGTTTAGTAATATAATTATCCATACCGCTGGCAACTGCTTTTTTAACATCGTCATCGTGGGCATTAGCAGATAAGCCAATAATAGGTAGGTCAAACAAACCAAGTTCATTACGAATAACTCGCGTGGCTTCAAGGCCATCCATTTTTGGCATTTGTATATCCATAAGCACAATGTCGTAGGTATGCTCTGTCAGCTTTTCAATCGCCTCAAAACCATCATTAGCAATATCAGCAACGCACCCTTTGGTTTTTAAAATAGCGCTCGCGACGTGCTGATTTAATGGGTTATCTTCAACAAGTAATAATTTATAATCTGCAAAAGAAAGCGTACTAACATCTATCTCATCATATTGTTGCTTTATTTGCTCAGCCTTTGGTAGCGGCGAATAAATTGGTAAGCTGAAGGTAAACGTAGAACCGTGCCCTTCGTGGCTTATTAAATCAATTTCTCCACCCATCAACTCTACAAGCTTTTTGCATATACTTAAACCCAAGCCCGTGCCGCCATATTGACGCGAGGTAGAGCTATCTGCTTGTGCAAACGGTTTAAAGAGCTGTTTTTGTGCCTCTTTACTAATACCAATACCGGTATCGTTAACGCTAAAGTAAGTCATTTTTTTAGATTGCCACACTTTAAGCGTGATGCTGCCTTTGGCTGTAAACTTAATGGCATTATTGATTAGGTTTAGCAAAACTTGTTTTAAGCGTATTGGGTCGGTGTTAATAACCAAGTTACTTGATTTATCGTAATCAAGCATAAATTCTAGCGACTTTGCTTCTATATCAAACTGCAGTAAATTAGCCACTTCTTCACTGAGTGTGCCTACATCAATTGGCTCTTGAATTAAATCAAGTTTGCCTGCTTCCATTTTAGAAAAATCGAGCACATCATTTAATACTCTTAGCAATACGCCCAGAGCCCCATCCGCTTGCTCAATATAGCTGCGAGCTTGCTGCCAATCGTTTTGCTGTAGGGCTAAATAATGCAGCCCTTTAATACCATTAATAGGCGTGCGAACTTCGTGGCTCATATTTGCTAAAAACTGGCTTTTTATTTCATTGGCTTCATCGGCCTTTTGCTTTTCTAAGCGTAAAATTTTTGTTTGTTTTGCTACCTGCTCACGTATACGAATATTGGTACCCGTTACCGATATTAAAAAGGTAATAAGCAGCCAAACAAATAACATGCCGGCTATTTGTGCAAGCCAGTAAACTAACCATGACTCTCGTTGCATTGGCTGATGCAGCTCCACCTGCCACACCCGCTTACCTACCAATAACTTATAGTCTTTTAACGGCAATAGTTGTTGGTGATCGGCAATAAAAATAGGTTGTGCATTATTCTCTGTTGTGGTGTCTGTAAAGCTCACTGCAACGCCGTTGTTTTGATCAAATAACACCGCGTTTGATAGTCTTTCTAAACTTACAACGGCTACCACAAAACCTTTAAAATCGTCTTCGGTAATATTGTTGCCAAACACCGGATGAAAAAACAACACGCCGCGCTCAGCTTCGTTTTGTACTAAATTTATTGGCTCACTGATCACCAACTCATTTAACACTTTTGCTTTTATTAATGCAGATCGCCTTACCTCATTTGAGGCAAGATCAAAGCCAATTACGTCTTCATTTCCCGACAAAGGATGTGCGTATTGTACGGGGTAGTAAAAATCTCGTAGGGGTATGGCCTGCCAACTGCCATCTTTTGCTCTTTCTTTTAAGTTATATTTAGCCAGCTCTGTATTGTTATTAGCCTCTATATACTGAGCTAAGTTTTCACTTGGTAAGTAGGGCACCCACTCAAATGCTAAAATTTCTTCGCTGTAACTAAGCTGCTTAGAAGTAAACTGCTTAAATTCAGTAAAGCTCACATCGTCACTACTAGAAAAAAAGGTCGCCAGTAAGGCGAGGTGTGCTGTTATTTCGTTAATTTTATTGTTGATAGCATCTTGAGTGGCTAATATTTTCAGCTCTTCTTTTTGAATGTTTTTTTCTTTTTTTACACTGGCCGCGCCATAAAAGCTAATACTTATAACCATATAAATTAACAGTGAGGGCAGTATAACTTGTAGGCGATAATTTACCTGTGAATAGTTAAATGCCGCTAGCATAAGCGGAGTAAAAACAAGCACCCCAATACTGTCGCCTATCCACCACGCTATAAACGTATCCCAACCGGCTTGAGACACAATAACGCCATTAAAAATTAATAAGCTGGTGCCTACACCTGCAGCTATAACACAGCACAATGGGCCGGCAACAACGAGGCTTTGAATACAGTGCTTTAAAGAAGATAAGTCGAGTGGTGCTTTAATCACTTTAGTGACCAACTGGCTACCTACCCATGCTTGTAAAGTAGCAGCAAAGGTAACAGCCGCAGCATGCATAAATACACTTAATTGAAATATCGCTGAGGCGCTTTCTAAATGAATGAGGTTAGTAAAAAAAGCCCCTAAAACAATACCTAGTAAGCTCTTTCTGCCCCAAATTAAAAAGCCAGCAAGCGCAATTCCCGAAGGCGGCCACACAGCCACTGCGTAGCCATCTATCGCTAATAGTAAATTACTAAAATATCCGGTAAAAAAGTAAGCGCACGCTAAACTTACAGTGACAATAAAAAAGTGTTTCAACCCAATGCTCCCGAATATCAAAGCTGCAAAAGTATAAGTGTAGCCTTTATTGATACAAAACGAGTGCTTTATCGGCTTGTGCGGTATTTTTATAGCTAAGCGCTGCTTGCTGAGCAAATTGCTTTTTGTTTTCGATATTCAAGGCTTTATCAAAAACCTTTGCGGCTAACTCATAATCGCCTTGAGCATTAGCTAAACACGCAAGCGAGAGTAATAATGCGTTGTTTGCATCATCTTTTTTCAGGCGCTCTTGAATACTACTTTGAAGCTTTACAGCCTCTGCCGAGGTGGCGTTACTTAATATATTAGCCAGCTGAGCATGTTGCTCGTCGTGCTTCACCATTTTAATTAAGTCACTTTCAATCGTACTTAACTGGCCCACTTTAGCCATTTGCATTAAGTAAGCTGTATTAGCATGAGCTTGTAGCTTTTTAGGAAGTTGTTTATATTTTTCAGTGATTTTATCGCTAGCTTGTGCATTAAAATAGGCATTAAACAGCTGTGTCCACTGCGCATCGTTGAGGACTTTTTTGCGAAGTAAACGCGGTAAAAAGTCTTCAAGTGCACTAAAGTGCTGTTGCTGTACAAGTATTTCGGCGTATAGCTTAAGCTCAAGTGGTGTCGCTTTTTTTGAATCGCTGTTAGCACGCATTTGTGATTCTATTGCACTACTATCGCCACTGGCTATCCAAAGTTTAGCAACGTTAAGTTGCTGCTCTGGGCTAATTTCAAATAAACGCTCTAGTGCTTTGTCGGTTTGGTTATTAGCAAGCGCTGCTTTTGCTAATAGCGCTAAGCGTATATCTTCAAACTTACTGGGTACACTATTACCTGATAACGTTTGCTCTACAAGCTCGTAATCATCGTTTATCGCACTCCATAAGGCTTGCTCTATAGCTGCTTGCTTTCGCTCTTCGCTACGCGCAAAAAACCCATGTTTAGTATTATGATAAATCGACAATAAATAGCGCACTAATTTGTAAGTTAAAAACAAAATGGTTGCACTAATTACCGCCATAATACAAAACGATACAATCGTGCCTTCAATCGTGGTGTTGTTAAACGAGATCAGCACATAGCCTTTTTCATCCAGTACAAATGGCGTAATCGCTAATACTAAAACAATCGCAACAATTAATACTATAAGCCCTATCATTGCGCCCACTCCTTAACCTGCTGCGTACTTTGTAGGTTTACTTCAGGGTTAAAGTTTAATGGCTCTTTTTCTAGGCTAGTTAGTGCGTTTATAACCACTTTTGTCGCCTCGTCATCTTGCTTAAAGTACTCATTAACAAGACGCTTTGCCTCACTTATGGCACTAAAATAAATGCTCGCTTGTTTGCTCATTAATGCATCTTGAGCTTGCGTCACATTTAATTTAATACGTTGATTAATTAAGTGGCGCTCCTGATCGGTTAGCAGTGGCTCTATAGCAACCCCTTCGTGCTGGCGAATAGTAATAAAGCTATCAACTAGCTTATTCCAGCTATTACTTAGGTTTTGCTGCCAATCGCTTACATCTTCACTCAAGGCGTTTTTTTCAATTTCTGTTGCTTCTTGCGGTATGTTAACGGCATTAAATGCAAGGTTATCTATGTTTGATAACACGCTATTAAGCTTTAAGTAAATGGCTTCTGTTGGGATAGGTTTTAAGCTATCTAGTGTTTGAATGTCTTGTGTTATTGCTTGGCGAACTGCAACAGTACCTGGGTGTTCACTCAATAAGGCATCTAGACGTTTAAGTACAGCGCTGGCACCTTGGTAATCTTTTTCAGCCCACAGTTTAAACTCAGCCATACGTTGTAAGCTGGTTACTTCTTGCGGGTTTAGTGAAGCGCCTTGCTGCTGAGCTTGTTGCAATGCTGCTTTTAATTGTTGCTGGTTACTCTCTGCACTTTCATTAAGCGCAGCTGCCACTTTTTGCTCACTATTGAACAATGCTTGCTGAAGATTAGATTGCGCCGACTTGAGCGCCTGTAACTCTTGTGACAATAACGCGTTTTCTTCTTTTAGTTCATTAACAGCTACATTTTGGGCTTTACCTGCATTGAGTTTTTGGTAAAACTCATACCCCACACCACAGGCAACAATAAGCGAAATGATCAGCGCTAATACCGCTAATTTACTTATTTTTTGCTTATCGTTATGTGGTTTACTGTGTGCTTTAGCTGCCTCTTTTTTTTGTGCAGAGGCCGCTGCCTTAGTGGTTGGTGTGTTATCTGCCGTTACTGGCTTTGACTGTTCGCTCATCTTGCTACCTTGCTGTTTTATGCAGGAAAACATAGCGGTATCGCTTGCCCCTGCGGCAATGTGTATATTAGCCGAGCTTACCTGTTGCTGTTGTAAATAAGCGGCTATACGCTCGCTAGCAACATAAAATCGGCACTGTTGTAACCACTGTAACTGTTGTTCAGTCAGGTTATTAAATATTGCATCAACTGCTGCATTACTGGTTATGACTATACCTTGTACTTTCAGGCTTTGCCAGTGGTCTGTCCAGTTGGTTTTTTCAGCGCTTATTGGCTCGCGCTTGTATACCACACAGTTATTTAAAAATGCCCCACGCGCCTTTAAGGTTTTGGCAATATCAGGGCGCCCCGCTTGGCCTTTTACTAATACAATATTGCTACCATCAACCTCAGCTAACGAGTTTAGCGCCAATAACCCTTCAGAATCATGTAGCTTAGGCACTGCTGCGCGCACGCCAAATAACGCATAAATAGTATCTGCAGTTTGCTGCCCTACTGCGTAAAATTGCGCTTTGGTATTTATTGTTGGCTTTAATTGCGCAAGGGCAGTAACGGCATCTTGAGAGATAAAAATAATTTTATCGGCATTAATTAACGGGCTTAGCTCGGTAGAAGAAGGCGTAAGGTAGGATATTTTTAAAACAGGAAATAATGACGCCTGATAACCCGCTTGCTCAAGTTGCTGAGCAAGGGCTGCGCCTTTTCCTTCGGGCCGAGTTATCAGGATATGTGTCATTTATGCGTCTCTATATACTTCTGCTAATATTTTGTCGGCGCCTTGCGCTAATAATTTTTTAGCAAGCTGCACACCGATAGCTTCTGCATCATTTATATGACCGGTTACTTCGTCATGTAAAATTTCACTACCATCTACCGCGCCCACGAGGCCACGTAAATGCACTTGCTCGCCATCAACTAATGCGTAGGCACCAATTGGTACTTGGCAGCCACCTTCTAAATGACGATTCATAGCACGCTCTGCATTTACACGAATACGTGTTTGGGTATGCTCAAGCGGGGCCAGTAAGGCTTTTGTTACTTCATCGTCAATACGACATTCAATGCCGACAGCACCTTGTCCGTTAGCAGGTAGAGATACCTCTGGCTCAATATAATCAGCAATACGCTCGTCCATTTTTAAACGTAGCAATCCGGCTGCAGCTAAAATAATCGCATCGTACTGGCCATCATCTAGCTTAGCTAAACGAGTATTAACATTACCACGTAAGTCTTTAATGACTAAATCAGGGCGCAAAGCTCTAATTTGGCACTGACGGCGAAGGCTAGAAGTACCAACTACAGCGCCTTGTGGTAATTCGCTTAAATTGGCAAAGTTATTTGATACAAACGCGTCGCGTGGGTCTTCACGCTCACAAATTGTGTGCAGTGCTAAGCCTTCTGGAAATTCTACGGGTACATCTTTCATTGAATGCACAGCAATATCCGCGCGGCCATCTAACATTGCTTGCTCAAGCTCTTTAACAAACAAGCCTTTACCACCAATTTTAGCAAGCGGTGTATCTAAAATAATATCCCCTTGAGTAGACATAGGGACTAATTCTACGCGTACATCAGCATGAAAATGCTCAAGCTGTGCTTTTACAAATTCAGCCTGCCAAAGCGCTAAAGCACTTTTACGGGTTGCAATGCGTACTAACTTTGTTTTTTCTGTCATAGGGGTATCCAAATAGTTACAGCTAATAGCCAAGCTTAATTAGCTAAAATTCTAAATTCTTTTTGAGCAATTAAATTACCTTGCTCATCAACAACATCTACACGCCAATGGCCTGTTTGTGTATTCATAATATTTTTGGTTGAGTACGTTCTGTAGCGCGGCGAGGTAACATTAAGCGAAATCTCAGCCATAGTTTCACCCTCATAAGACCATACATGCTTTACTTGTTGGCCTTGTAGGTTTTTAAGCTCACTAAAAAACGAAAGTGCCTCTTCAAACTGATTTAAGCGGATATCTGCAGCAAATACATTCGTGGGCTCGCGCTTACTTACTTTGCGAGTAAGCACTGCACGGCTAATTTTACCTGTATCAATTTGTGCGCCTAACGCAACACTGGCAATGTGCGCATTAGATGAAAAACCTTCACTGCTAGTTAGCGAGCCGTCGTCGTTTTCAATATCTGTGAACTGTTCATTGGGTGATGCGCTTAACTGCGTGCTTGTAAGCGGCTGATTAGCGATAGGCTCAGCGAGTTCAGTATCTGATTGCTCAATAACAGAAACTTGATTGCTTTGAACGTTAGCAATTGGTTCTATATCCGTTTGCTCATTATTGCTTTGCGCTAACGAAATATTATTAACGCTTTCATCCTCAAGCCCCGCTGGCGCAACATCTGCTATATCATTTGTAAGCTCATTTGGGCGCGTTTGCTCGTCATTTATACTCACCGTGGGCTCAACATTATCTGCTGTGTTGTCGCTTAAAGGTGAATACGGCGATTGCTCATTAGATTGCTCGCCCTGCTCGGCATTTACCGAGCTAGTTAAGCCATATACAACCGCTGCCGAGGTCATTGCTACTAACATAGAAACACTCGCAATACGACGCCAATGCCACTCGTAGCTTACATTAGGTACACTATTTTGTGGTTCGCGTTTTACATTTGCTTTAATAACTATTTTTTGACTCATATTGACCTCAGCGGCTCCAAATTAGCTTAAACGGGCAATTAACCATTGGCGAATAGCTTGCAGTTCTTCTGCGCAAACCTGATGAGCCATAGGGTATTCTTGCCAGCTTACATCCATGTTATGTGCTGTTAATACTTCAAACGCACTTCTACCCGCGCTATGCGGCACTACATTATCTTGGCTACCATGAGCCATAAATACATTTAAATCAGTATGCTTTGCTTCTTGAGCTAGCTTTTCAGGCACGCACATATAAGTAGACAGCGCCATAACACCTGCAAGTTTGTGCTCAAATCGCGGCGCTAAATGTAAAGACACCACGCCCCCTTGCGAAAAGCCCGCCAAAATAATTCTATCGGCAGGTATACCATTTTCAATTTCTTGATTGATCAGGGCTTGCACTTTTTCGGCTGAATCTCTCACGCCTTGTTCATCGGCACGTTTGTCTAATTCTATAGATTTAATGTCGTACCACGAGCGCATTTCCATGCCACCATTTATGGTGACCGGTTGAATAGGCGCATGCGGAAAAATAAATCGTATACCAAGCTCACTGGGTAAGTTAAGTTGCGGTGCAACCGGAGCAAAGCCATCGCCCGAGTCGCCTAAACCATGTAACCAAATAACAGTGGCTTTGTGCTCACCTTGCGCTGGGTATTGTGCAAACTCTAAACTCATAAGCTTGATTGCCACTTAATTTCTTGGCCAGCTTGGCGAGTAGACGCTTGGTTCATAAACTCCCAAAACTCTGCGCCAGAGCGGTTATCAATCCACTGGCCGTCACGCATTTCAAAATGGTGGCCATTAAATTTAGTCGCAACCCACACTTGATGCAAAGGCGCTTGTTTGTTAATTACAATTTTACTTTTATCAGGGAAAATTATTTCTAAAATACCCTCTGCCGATTCGTAGTCTAAATCTGCTTCGCAATCATCAACTTGCTCTTCAATTGTGAACATAAGAGCTTCGGCTAATTGGTGATATTCGTGTTCAGTCATTGTAATTTTCCTTTGCAGGCGAGCTGCCTAATATTGGGTACGGTTTATATACAGCTAGTGTAACAGGAATAAAATCATCCGCGAATAGCTGCATTTTTTAGATATTCTGTTACTCTGCGATTATAAAGCCAGCAACCGTATTAATCTAATGAAAGCGACACATACCTTACAATTAAAACGACTATATATAAGTACTTTACTGCTAAGTGCATTAGCTGGCTGCGGCCAAAGCGGGCCTTTGTATTTACCAGAGCAACAGGCTGAGCAAAACACACCCCCTAATACGGCACAGCCAACGCCCGTAAAAAAAACCAACACCGAGCAAGTGCAGGAGCAATAAATGGATTATTTTAACTATCAAAACAATCAATTATTTGCCGAAGATGTCAGCATTGCCACAATTGCTCAGCACTATGGTACGCCGTGTTATGTGTACTCGCGTGCTACTTTTGAGCGCCATTATTTAGCCTTTGCAAATGCCACTAAAAATCATAAAAGCTTGGTGTGCTACGCAGTTAAAGCTAATTCTAATATTGCAGTATTAAATATATTAGCGCGTTTAGGCTCAGGGTTTGACATAGTGTCTAAAGGTGAGCTGGCGCGTGTAATAAAAGCCGGCGGTGATGCCAGTAAAGTAGTGTTTTCAGGTGTGGCTAAAACCGCCGACGAAATTGCTTATGCACTAAAGTTAGGTATTAAATGTTTTAACGTTGAGTCGGTCTCAGAGCTTGAGCGTATTTCTGAGGTAGCGTGCGAGTTAAATTTAGAAGCCCCTATTTCTATTCGTGTAAACCCTGATATAGATGCCAAAACACACCCGTATATTTCTACCGGTTTAAAAGAAAACAAGTTTGGTATCGATATTCAAACGGCTGTGAGCGTTTATCAGCATGCGGCGTCTTTACCAGGTCTAAAAGTAACAGGCGTAGATTGCCACATAGGCTCGCAATTAACTGAGGTTAAACCTTTTTTAGAAGCGCTTGATAAGCTAATGGCATTAATAGATGAGCTTAAAGCAAATGGTATTGAGCTTACTCATTTAGATATTGGCGGCGGGTTAGGCGTTCCTTATAATGATGAACAGCCACCCCACCCAAGTGAATATGCTGCGCAGGTTACCGAGCGCTTAGCCAATTACAAACACCTTGAACTTATTTTTGAGCCAGGGCGCGCTATAGCCGCTAATGCTGGAATTTTAGTAACGCAGGTTGAATTTATTAAGCAAAACCAGGATAAATTTTTTGCCATTGTCGATGCGGGTATGAACGACATGCTTCGCCCTTCGCTTTATCAGGCATGGCAAAAAATCATTCCTGTATCGGTGCGCGATGACGACACTCCAACACACAACTTTGATATTGTGGGCCCAGTGTGCGAAACCGGCGACTTTTTAGGAAAAGACCGCCAACTAGCCCTTAAACAAGGCGACTTATTGGCGCAGCGAAGTGCTGGTGCCTATGGTTTTACAATGAGTTCAAACTACAACTCTCGCCCACGCGTGGCCGAAATAATGGTAGATGGTGAGCAACACCACCTTATTCGCCAACGCGAAACCATCGAGAGCCTTTATCAAGGTGAGAAAATTTTACCATAAACGTTTTTGTTAAGGCGCTGCTCTGTGGCATGATTAGCGCAGAGCAAACCCGAATTAGAGCGCTATGTTAGTTAATTTTTCCAAAATGCACGGCTTAGGCAACGACTTTGTTGTAATTGATAACATTACACAAAATGTATTTTTGTCTCGCGATCAAATCAAAAAACTGGCTGATCGCCACTTTGGTATTGGCTTTGACCAATTACTTATGGTTGAAGCCCCTTACTCCCCTGATCTCGACTTCCATTACCGTATATTTAATGCCGATGGCAATGAAGTAGAACAATGCGGAAATGGCGCACGCTGTTTTGCCCGCTTTGTGCGCATGAAAGGCTTAACTAACAAGCACAAAATTAGTGTCTCGACTAAGTCGGGCAACCTCACGCTATACATAGAAAAAGACGGCCAAGTGACGGTAAACATGGGTCATCCTAATTTTGAGCCTGCTAAAATCCCGCTTAAAGCCAGCAAGCGAGAACTTACTTATATAATAAGAGCTCAAGAGCACACTGTATTTAGTGGCGCTGTGTCTATGGGTAATCCGCATTGCGTGTTAGAAGTTGACGATATAGCTACCGCCCAAGTTGAGGTGCTTGGCCCGCTGCTTGAAAACCACGAACGTTTTCCAAATCGTGCCAATATTGGCTTTATGCAGGTGGTCTCGCAAGATCATATTAAACTTAGGGTGTGGGAGCGCGGCGTTAGTGAAACCCTAGCGTGTGGCACGGGTGCCTGCGCAGCAATGGTAATTGGCCACATTCAAAGCAAACTTAACACCACGGTACAAGTTGATTTACCCGGCGGCACTTTACAAGTACGTTGGAGCGGCGAAGGTCACCCTGTCCGCATGACTGGCCCAGCCGAGCATGTATTTGATGGGCAAGTTGCCTTATGAGCGAGCTAACAAAAGAGCAAGTCGCTGAGTATTTGGCGCGCCACCCTGATTTTTTAATAGAGCAGCCAGAGCTACTTGCACAACTTGAGTTACACCACAAAACGCAAGGCGCCACCTCGCTTGTGCATATACAACAGCGCCAATTGCGCGAGCACAATACTCAGTTAAAAAATCAAATACACAGTATGAGCGAACACGCTACGCAAAATGAGCTAGTGTATCGCTTGTTTAGCCAATGCCATCGCCAACTGTGGACAAACTACGACTTTAATACGCTTGCCGCAAATTTGCGCAATATTATTTGTACCAGCCCACACATTAGCGAGTGTAGGTTGGTTAAATACAACAACACTTTAGATGGGCTTATTGAGCACCGCCTTAGCCAATTTGGGCACTACCTAGGACGCGTTAATCAGCAAGAGCGTGAGCTATTATTTTGCGAAAACACGCAATCTTCTGCTATTTATCTTATTGGTTGCGCTGAAAAACCCGTCGCTATATTGGCCTTTGGCAGCCATGATGAAAACCATTTTGAACCCGCACAAGATAACCTATTCGTGCTTGATTTTGTTCATGCATTGCAACTTAGGCTGTTGGAATTGGCATGAGCGACGAAACGCCTAACACTGAGCAATTAAGTGAGCATTGGCGTACACCCATTCATTTATTTAGTGACTATTTAAAGTACGAAAGACAGTACTCAGAGCACACTGTAAATCAGTATGTTAGCCAACTAAACTTTGCCGCCCTGTATTTTAGTAAATTATGTGATGACTGGTTTGGCGTACAAGGCGAGCATATTCGCCGCTACAGCATGGCGCTTCGTTCAAAGCAATTAAGTGGGCGCACCATTAGTTTAAAATTAAGCTGCATTCGTAGTTTGTATAAATTTTTAAAAGCCAAAAACATTGCTCAGCACGCGCATTATCATAACCCAGCACAAGGCATTAAAGGGCCTAAATTTTCTAAGCCTTTACCTAAAAATCTCGATGTAGATCAGATGGCAAGCCTACTAGAGATTAACGATGACGACCCATTAGCCATACGAGACAAAGCTATGATGGAGCTTATGTATTCATCTGGGTTGCGCATTAGCGAGTTAGTTGGCACCAACTTACGCGATATAAACGCTGCAAGCGGCGAAATATTAGTCAAAGGTAAAGGTAACAAAGAGCGCCTCATTCCCGTGGGTCGCAAAGCGCTCACAGCGTTAAAAAATTGGCTCAACATACGGGGGCAATTTGCAAAGCCTGACGAAATGGCGGTGTTTTTAAGCAGTAAGAAAAATCGTATTTCGGTTCGCCAAGTTCGCTTACGCATGCAAGAGTGGGGAATAAAACAAGGCATTAGCTCACAAGTGCACCCGCATAAACTTCGCCACTCGTTTGCCTCTCATATTTTAGAATCATCTGGCGATTTACGCGCTGTGCAAGAGTTATTAGGGCACAGTAGTTTATCGGCTACGCAAGTATATACGCATTTAGATTTTCAGCATTTAGCAAAGGTGTACGACAACACTCATCCGCGCGCTAAAAAACAAACCGATTAGGAATGTAATTATGATCCGATTTAATCGTGCTCCTCGCCCTTTTTCAGTTATTAGCTTTGATTTAGACGACACCCTGTATAACAACCACCCTATAATAAAAGCCGCGGTTAAAGCCCAGCAAGATTATTTAAACGCGCTACCCAGCTACTTACAAAAAGGCCCAAAATACTGGCAACAATGCCGCAACGAGGCTGTATTACAGTTACCAGAGCTTGCTGATAATGTAACTAAATGGCGCCAACATACGCTACGCTTAGCCCTTTCAAAGCTAGATTTAAATGAGCAAGAAGTAGAGCATCATGCCGATGCTGCCTATAACGCCTTTGCCGATGCGCGCAGTAAAATAGTGGTAACCGACGACGTACTAAAGCTGCTAGATAACTTAGCCCAGCACTTTACGCTGATTGCAATAACCAATGGCAATGTTGAAATTGAGCGCTTTAACTTACGCGATAAATTTGCGCTAGTATTGCAAGCTGGTATGCACGGTAAAGCCAAACCCCACGGTACACTGTTTGATAAAGCCGCCGCGCACTTAAACGTCGCTAAAAGTGAAATTTTACATATTGGCGATAGCCTAGATACCGACGTACAAGGCGCTAATAATGCAGGCTGCCAATCGGTTTGGTTAAACGACCAAGGCGCGGCTTATCACTACAAAGGCCTTGCCGATGTTGAAATTGCGAATATTCATGCCTTAGCGCACTTTATCAAATAGCCTAAATAGAACGAAGAGGTTGCAATGAGCCATTATACCAAGCTAATTACCTTGCTATTAATAGGCTCGCTTAGCCTAAACGCTTACTTATTGTGGCCACAAGAAAAGCCTGTAGTTGGCACACAAAAAATCCACAGCGGCGAGAGCATCAAAGCGCCAAAAAGTAACCTGCTCAGCCAAGCTCAACAGCAATTTACACAACACAAATTTGATGATGCTGTAAATACATATCAGCAACTAAATCTAAGCGCTCCAAAAAAAGCACATACTTTATACGCTTCGTGGATAGCACAACTAAAGCAATGGCTAAACACAAACCTACTGCTTAGCCAGTCATTGTTAAATGCACTTTTAAATAAAGACCCTTACAATACCGAGTTACTCACTTTACACGTTGATTACCTAGTAAAAAGCGGGCAACGGCAAAACGCAATTATTGCGCTATTTGAGCTCTCCCCATTATTAAACAAGCACCAACAAGGCCCTGTAGATAGGCGCCTTGTGCATTTAACGACTAACGAACTGCATAGTTTGAGTGAGCAGCAAAATTGGCAAACAATTATTGAACAAACTCAAATTTGGCTCGACTATCAAAACGACAATAGCCATTTTTTATACGCACTCGCGCATGCTTATTATCAACTAGAGGACTTTATTAGCGCCTTAACAACTATTGAGCGCATGCCATCAAATCACCCACTACAAGCCGAAGTAACTGCCTTACACGCAATGATAGAGAAAGCTCAATCCCAAGATGACTTTATTGCACTTACCCCCTACGGCGCACATTACTTAATTAGCACCGAGCTAAATAGCTCAATTAAAACAGAGCTAATGATAGATACCGGCGCAAGTATTACTTCTCTTTCGAGTGACGTGCTTAACCAACTTTCACCCAGACCACTGTATTTAGGCGATGTAACCGTAAACACGGCGAATGGGCAAATTAGAGTAAAACGCTACCAAATTGAGTCGTTTAAAGTAGGGATGCAAACTATTTACGGTTTTGAAGTGCTCAGTATTGAAAACACCCGCGGCCAAGGTTTGTTAGGAATGAACTTTTTATCTAGATTTAAATTTAATATAAATCAACAAACAGATGAGTTAGAGTTGAGTGCTAAATAAACAAAAAATAATAAAAGGAAGTTTATGCGTACTCTACTATTTACACTACTTTGTTTTTGGCAATGTACTGCTCAGGCAACAAATTATTTTGTAAAAGACAAAAGTTGTGAGGCTATTTCACCCGAAATAGAAATAAGCCTTAGCGCTACACTGAGAGATTTAGATAACCATCAAAGAAAAAGACAAAACCTTAGACAAAAAGCGCTGAATAAGTATAGCGAACAGTACAATCAACAGCATGAGCAACTATATGTAGAGGAACGCTTTACTACAAATAGCAGCCACGCTGCTGAAACTCCTACAATAAGCAGAGCCCAAAAAAAATTACATTACCTTATTAAGCTCACCCCCTCAAAAAACTGCAATCAACAAGTCGCTATGACTAGCGAGCTATTTATTTCTGGAATGCACAAGCACAGCCTCTCAAATACCATTGAGGGGAATGCAATTGATGTCACTTTAGACATAAACAATTCCCCTAAGTTTACTCAATTTAACAACCCCCTCATCACCCCCACTAACTTTTTTGGACTCCAATTTGGCAGTAGCTATGAGCAGGTATTAGCGTCTCTCGGACTTGCTAGTTTATCGCTAAGCGATAACAATAACGCAATACTTGTATATGGAAGAAATCATGCTTTTCACTTTAAAAACAATGTATTTATAGGTTATCAGTTCCATGAAACGCTACTACCTATGGTGATAAATAATGAGCTTTCTTTGGCAAATGAAAAATTACAAATAAGCACCGGTACAGATCAGGCTATTTTCTTAGATACAGATTTAACCCAACCAGCAATTAATAAATTAAAAAACAGTTTTGATGAAGTGGAAACCGCATCTTATAAAGTATCTATTAACAAGTCAGAGCAAAGAGTTGTTGGTATATCGCACGGTGAATTAGTTGAACATATAAAGAGCAACACTCAATGCTATAACGGCACAATATTGGCCGATGAATACTTAAAAAAACACAAAAATAGTAAAACGCTTAAAGTAGTTAATGAAAATCATGACAATATAATCATTACTCCTTGTTATGAGTTTATATATGAAGGCAACGGCTACATTTCTAAATTAAAGCTTGTGGAGCCCTTTTCAACCGCTAAAATTAAGCTCGCTGCATTAGCTGGCTATATTAACCAAAGTACACAGTGGAACTTATCAGGCGTAAAATACAACGACCCTGTTGCAAGCCTTGCTAAGTTAGGCGATTACGACGAGTTCTTTGACTCAGCAGAATTTACTTCTCAACACTGGGATGGTTATTTTTATATTTATGACGGAAAGCTTTTAAGTGCAGAGCTTACAAGCAACGACTATTAATTTTTCTCTTTGAATCTTCTGTTAGAAAAGGACAAACATGTTATTAAACGATTTTTTGCAGCAACTTGCAGACAACCCTAAAAGCATACAATTTAGCGATACCATGGCGGTAATAGAAGCTAATTACGATTTTACCGCGTGTGGATTTAATAACCACGGCTTACTTAGCTCTGCAAGCGAGAACAATGGCTCGTGTAAAATTTTTGCGTTTGCTAAATTAAACGATTTAAGCAAGCAAAATACATTGGATTGTTTTGGTAAGTTTTACCGCGAAGACGTACTACAAAACCCTAAAGGCGATGATCACATGAACATTCGCACGTTTATGTTAGCGCCAGAAACGACTCCATTTTTAGGCCTGAGCTTTGATGGTGAGCCACTCCAAGAGAAATAACACTAAGCTACTAAATTAAAGCGTTTTTTCCATAAAGTAACGCGTACCAGAGCGCGGATAGTTGTTAAGCTGATACTTAACCACGTATCCGCGCTTTTCATAAAAAGGCTTGGCCTGAAAATCGAGTGTATCGAGCTGTGCGGTATTAGCGCCGCGCTCAATAGCAGCAAGCTCAAGCGCATTTAAAAGCTTGCCTGCTAACCCCTTGTCCCGCGCGGTATCGCTACACCAAAGCCAGTTAATCATCAGCCAATTTCCAAACACACACCCACTAATACCTGCAACAAGCTCACCTTGCTCATCAACAAATTTATAGCCTAATGGCACTCTTTGCGCATCAAAGTGCTGTGCGTTAAATTCAACTATTTTAGTGCGAAGCGCTGAGTTTAACGCATCGGTATTATCTGCTTTTAATTGATACATGTACCGCCCTTAAAGAAGCAGATACTAGCAAACAAACTTAATTAAAAAAGGTTATTTTTTCCATAAGGTACTTCTAGCAAATTGCTGCTTATTTTTTCGGGTTGGCCGCACATTTCATCGTAAGCGCTAGTATGGCGCAGTACCATTTCGGCGTAGGCTATTTTTTCAAAACGTTTTTGAATATGCAGCGGGCTGAGCGCTTTAACAAACTCGCCATTTTCTTCAGTAACGTAATACTCTACGTTATTTATAATGACAGACACCTGATAGAGCGCCATTTCAAGGGAGTGCGCGACCACTTTTTGTAATGGTTCGTGCCTTTTTAACTCAGAAAGTTTCATACCCATAACAATCGCCTTTTAATAAAAAGTAACTTTATAGATACGCACCTTTGCTATAATCGCGATCAAATTATTACATCACTGCCTTTTAAGCTTATGAGCAATAAAATTCGACTCGCTAAATACATTGCTCACGCTGGTGTGTGCTCACGAAAACAGGCATCGCGTTTAATTGATGAAGGTGTGGTGACTGTAAATAATCGCCCAGCGAATCATATTGATCACGTTAATGAGCAAGACGACGTAATAGTTAATGGCCAAGCAGTAAAAGGGGCTGCCGATTTAGTTTATTTTGCGTACCACAAGCCTGTAGGTATTGACTGCAAATTAAATGAAAGTGACCCCGCCAGTCTTATTCACCATTTACCTACCCTCACTCGGGTTTACCCCATTGGCCGATTAGATAAAGACTCTCGCGGCTTGCTTATTTTGACCAACGACGGAGATTTTTGTAATCAACTTATTCACCCTGACTTCCACCAGCCGAAACGTTATTTAGTCACGGTAGATAAACCTATTAATAATGCGTTTTGCGAAAAAATGGCCGCAGGAATCCCCGTAGATAAACAAGTAACCTTACCGTGTGAAGTAACAAAAATAGCTGACAACCAGTTTAGTATTATTTTAAAGCAAGGGCTTAACAGACAAATACGCAAAATGGCGCATTACTGCGGCTTTAAAGTAATTGATTTATTTAGAGTGCAATTTAGCGAACTCGCTCTTTCAAAACTAAACCTCCCTGAAAACCACTATATACAAATTAATAAAACAGATATTTCAAAAACCTAATACCAAGTCGCTTAATTACATCATAAAAAGTTAAAAAATAACCTTGCAAAAATAGATTACAGGTGTAGTCTTAACTTAAAGATTACATTTGTAGGCAATAAAATGATTGAGTTATCAAAAGCAGAATTCGACGTGCTTGATGCGCTTTGGATTAATTACCCAGCAACCGCCAGCCAAATTATTGAGCGCTTAAGCGATGATAAACAATGGCACGAAAAAACCATTAAAACCCTACTGGGTCGATTAGTTAAAAAAGGCGCACTGACCTTTGAAAAAGACGGCCGCCAATATATTTATACTCCTTGTATGGAGCGCGCCGACTACACATTAAAAGAAAGCAAAAACTTTATTGAGCGCTTTTTTAGTGGCCGCATAGCGCCGCTGGTAAGCGGGTTTGCTAAATCAGAGCAGCTTTCGCAACAAGATATAAACGAGTTAAAAAAGGTCATTGATGACTGGGAAAAAAACCAAAAGTAAGGAGTGGCTATGGATATTCAAACCCTGTTTAACTGGTTACTAGAGCAGCAATTATTACTCAGCATAATGCTTGGCGGGTTTATTATATGTGAGCGTTTTAGTTTAAGGCTGCTTGGCCCAGGCTTTGTGTATAAATTAGTATGCCTAATCCCCGTATCGTTACTGGTTGCCAACTTACCAAGTAACATTAAGCCACTGCAAAATAGCGCCATTAGCCATTATTTAATAACGCCTAACCAGCCCCTTATTAATAACTTAGGCCTAAATTGGGCCGTGCTTTATGTAGTGGTTAGCCTAGTGCTGTTTAGCGTAGCGTTTGTTGTGCATATTCGCTTTATAAAAAACCTGCAGCTCAATTATTTAATTAATAGCGAACACACTCTAACCTCACACATTAAAACCTATACCAGTAACCATATTGCATCGCCAATGGTGGTAGGTATTTTGCAAAGTAAGCTCATACTGCCTAGTAATTACAAAACCCAGTTTGATAAAGCCACTTTGGCACTTATTTTAGAGCATGAGGCTGTGCACATAAAACGCAAAGATAACCTAATAAATGCCCTGCTGTTACTGTCTACTATTTTAATGTGGTTTAACCCGCTCGCGTGGATGGCTTACGCAAGCTTTAGACGCTTGCAGGAACTAACTTGTGATCAGCAGGTACTTGCCAATAAAACCACACACCAACACATTTTATACAGCAAAGCCTTAGTTAACTGCGCGGCAGCAACGCCCGCAGGCCTAATGGCTTATTCACACTACGGAGATAAAAAAACCATGTTACAACGACTTACCAATATAAAGCACAGTGGCAATCACTCTCGCCTTGCCAAAGGTGGCTTACTGCTAATAGCAACAAGCATGCTTAGCGGTTTAGCCATTGCAAAACAGCCCCAAACTGAAATAACGAAAGAGGAGCATATTTCACCAACAATACGCATTGAACCTGTCTACCCAGCCCAAGCCGCTAAGCAAGGCATTAGCGGCTCGGTTGTATTAAAGTACGATATAGCCGCCAATGGCAGAACAAAAAACATTAGTGTCATTCAATCTAAGCCGTCAGACGTTTTTGATAAATCAGCTAAAGAAGCGCTGGCAAAGTGGGAGTATAAAATCTCTGAGTCAGGCTTTAATGATGTACTTGTACAGCTCGATTTTGCCATAAACAGTGAGGTTGCTAATACCGATTTAATAGAGCGAATTAAAGTATCGCATTAAGGCTAATGAGTGATGCAAGAGCACAAAGCAAGCGCCCTTTTAGGCCGCTTGCTTTGTGGTTTTAACAATAAAATTAAATACTCACTACAATCATAGCAATGGCAGTGCCTAAGCCAATAAACCATACAAGCGAACGTATAATATCTAAGTTCAACCAATAAAAAATGCAATACAAAGTGCGCGAAACTATATGAGTAACTGCCAAGGTTTCGGTTACTGCATTTACCGAGTTAGTTCCCAATACCACCGCAATAGCAACGGCAAACACTGCTAGTGATTCAAAACAATTTTGATGAGCAGCGAGCGCACGCGCACCAAAGCCCGTTAATTTTGCTTGTTGAGAGCGCGGGTGTTTATTGTCGTATTGGCCAAGCTTTGCCATCGCAATGGCCACTGGTATTTTTGCAAAATAAGGCATTAATACGGCCAATAATGCACACACTACTAATGTTGTCATAATTTATTCTCTTATTTTAAAACCTAGTTATTTAACCAATACATATAACACACATACACAAAAAAGCCGCCAACACGTTTTATGACATACGCAGGCGGCTAAACAATAACATCATACTTACTATAGCTAAGTTTACCTATAAAGCAGTGCGGCATAATGTCGCAGGTGATGAATATTCACTATCACCCTTAATGCATCGCATTAATAACTAAAGATTGTTAACTTATAGACCTTATTTTTTACCGACGACCCCTATGACTTGGATCTTTTTCACTTTTTTAGCCGCCTTTATGCAAGCATGGCGAAATGCCCTACAAAGTAAATTAAGCGCACATGCAAGTGTGGCTGGCGTAACCCTCTCGCGCTTTATTTTAGCCGGCCCTATTGCTGCAGTGTATTTGTATGGTCTTTATCAATATAAAGACACAGCCATGCCTACGTTTAATAATGCCTTTTGGGGGTTTGTTATTGGCGCAAGTGTTATGCAAATACTCGCCACCGGCTTAATGGTAAAACTGTTTAAAATGAATAATTACGCCATAGGTGCAGGGCTTGCTAAAAGTGAGGCATTAGTAGCGGCTATTTTAGGGGTATTGTTTTTTGGTTCTGCGCTCAGCCTTCTTGGTTGGCTGGGTGTATTTTTAGGCGCTATTGCGGTGCTTTTACTTAGCGGCATAACCAGCGTAAAACACTTTGATGGTAAAACAGCGTTACTTGGCCTTGCCTGTGGTACCAGCTTTGCCCTTACATCACTGTGGGTGCGTGAAGCGAGCTTAAATTCAGGGTTATTGTTTCCACACTCAGCTGCATGGGTTTTACTGTTTGTAATAAGCCTACAAACGCTTATATTACTTGGCTATTTATTACTAAAAGAGCCACACACTGTTGGCAAACTTTGGCAATATAAAGGCACCACTGCCGCAATTAGTACTTTTAGCTGTGTAGGCTCTATTGGCTGGTTTAGCGCAATGAGTTTACAGCACGTAGCGTATGTTAAAACGCTTGGTCAGGTAGAGGTATTTTTTACCATGCTAATTGCTGTACTTTGGCTCAAACAGCCACTTAAAAAGCAAGACACCGCGGGCTTAATACTTATAGCCATTGCCGCTATTTTAGTAATGCTGCCCAGTTGAGAACATAAAAAAGCGCAGGCTTTTAAACCTGCGCTACTATAGGCTGCTTATAACTTTAAAAGCGAGTATTAAGCGCTCTTCTTAAGAGCTAATTTTTAGCGTTATCACACCGCAAATAATCATGAGTACACCAGCAATACGGCCAAACGTGGCTGCATCACCGTAAAGTAATATACCCACTAAAAACGTACCCGCAGCACCTATTCCGGTCCATACGGCGTAGGAAGTCCCCATTGATATTTGCTTTTGTGCAAGCCACAACATAAAACCACTGGCTGTTAAAAATGCAATGGCCATTACTATACCCTGCCAGCGTGTGTCGGGATTTTGTGAAATTTTTAAACCAATTGGCCAGCCTATTTCAAGCAAGCCGGCAATGACTAAATAAACCCATGCCATTAAACATCTCTCTTTTTCAAAATTACGTCGTATAAATCTTCGCGGCGATCTTTTAAATTGCGCACCGTACCTTCGCTATGAAGAATTTTTAGCTTATCCATATCAAGGTCGCTAAATAATAACATTTCGGTATTAGGTGTGGCTTCATTTAATGTTGCATCGTGCGGAAACGAAAAGTCAGACGGGGTCAACACTGCCGATTGCGAGTACTGTACGTCTAGGCTTTCTACCTCAGGTAAGTTACCCACTGAACCTGCAATAACCACATAACATTCGTTTTCGATTGCGCGCGCTTGCGCACAATGGCGAACCCGTAAATAACTATTTTTAGTATCGGTCCAAAACGGCACAAAGAGTATATCAAGCCCCTGCTTGGCTAATATGCGCGAAAGCTCTGGGAACTCTACATCGTAACAAATTTGAATACCTACACGCCCAGCATCGGTGTCAAACACGGCAATTTTGTCACCGCCTTGAATCACCCAATCATTTTGCTCATGCGGGGTTATGTGTATTTTTCGCTGCTCGTCTATTTTACCGCTACGGTGGCATAAGTAACTTACGTTATAAATTTTATCGTCTTCGGCAAGCGGCATAGAGCCGGTAATAATATTGGCGTTATATTCTATTGCCATACGCGACATCGCGTTTTTAAATGTTTCGGTATATTCGGCTAAATAGCGGATTGCTTCGGTTTGATTATTCTGATCGCCTAAACCCATAAGTGGCGCGTTAAAAAATTCCGGAAATAATATAAAATCGCTTTTGTAGTCAGATACCGTATCTACAAAGTATTCTACCTGCTTTAGCATTTCGTCAACCGACTCTACACAGCGCATTTGCCATTGCACCGCACCTATACGCACTATCGATTTAGTTGATTCGAGTACGGTGTCGGTTGGCTCGTACATTATGTTATTCCACTCAAGCAAGGTGGCGTAACCTACAGACTCTTGATCCTCCGGCAGGTACTTTTTAAGTAACCGTTTTACCTGAAAGTCGTTAGAGAGCTGAAAACTTAAAATTGGGTCGTAAAGCTCTTTTTGGTCAACCTTTTCAATGTATTCCATTGGCGTCATTTCACTGCTGTGATTGTAATAACGCGGAATACGGCCACCGGCTAAAATAGCGCGCAAGTTATATTGGCGGCACAACTCTTTACGGGCATCGTATAATCTGCGCCCTAAGCGCATGCCTCGGTGGGTTTCGCTAATTGCTACATCTAAACCGTATAGCGCATCGCCATCGGAGTCACTAAATACCCGGTCGTGCCCATCGGCTATGTCTTCGTAAGTGTGAGGATTTGAAAAACGCGCGTAGTCTACTTGCACGCTTAGTGCTAAGCCCACCAGCACGCCATCATCTACAATACCTATTTGCCCTTCAGGGAACTGATCTATCAATCTAAAAATAGTATGGCTTGGCCACGCGCCACCTAAATCGGGATAAGCCTGATCCATCAAAGTTTTAATTTGCGGATACTGCTCTTTTGTTAAGTTACAAATTTCTAGGTGGGTTTTTTCTGCCGACATACACAACTCCTTTGGGCATAATAAAATAAAAGCCGAATGTACGCTAAAGTACACTCAGCTTTGTATCATGTTTTTTACGTTACGCGTACTACTTTAAACTGCGATAAAAAAGTGTAGTCACTTTCTCTTTTGGCAACCAGCCTGCGTATTCAAGGCCAAGCTCTGCCAATGGATCAGCTTTTAGTACTTGCTCTAAGCTTGCGTTATTTTGCATTGCTTTTAGCATTAAATCTTTGGCTTTTTTAACAAGTTTAGCATACGTTTCCAGCCCTGAACGGTCACTTACCGGCCCATGCCCGGGTATCACTATGGTGCGCTCATCTATTTGCTTAATAACGTCATTTACGGCTGCTAATATTCCATCAACACTGCCGCCGCTATCTACATCTACAAACGGCAAGCTGCCAAAGTTAAAGTAAATATCGCCCATGTGCACTATGTTATCGTTATTAAAAAATATCACCGAATCACCGTCTGTATGTGCATGGGCGTAGTGCACTACATGGGCGTGTTCGTTATTAAAATGCAGTTTTAAATCGTGGCCAAAGCTAATGCGTGGCAGGTAATCTGAGTTTGCACCGTGTTTTTCTTCTAATCGCTTATGTACGTTGTCGTGCGCAATGACATGCGCACCGGCTTTGGCAAAGTTTTCGTTGCCGCCAGTGTGGTCGCCATGATGATGCGTATTAATTACAAACTCTGCACTACCGGGTTTTAAATCGCTAATGGTTTTTTTAATGTCGTCTGAAAGCTTAGCAAATTGGTCATCAATAATGTAAATGCCATCTTCCCCTACACTTGCGGCAATGTTACCGCCTTGGCCAAACAGTACATACACACTGTCGCTTAGTTTTTCTGCCGTTACCGGATTTTCATCTGCATGTGTTGCACTGCTAAGTAATAAGCCTGTTATTAATGCGGGTAGTATTTTTTTCATTTTAGTTCTCTGTTGATTTATTAATGATTATATAGAACGTGATTAACTGTAATTTAGTTCATCGTGCTGGCTCTATCACTATTTGATGTATTAGCGTTTGTGGTAGTAAAGGCGTGTGCTTACCTTCAATGTAGTCACTAAAGCCTGCACGGTAGAACGCGGATAGCGGATGCCCCGACTGCCCACCGGGCACTGCCATAATGGCGTTTTCTAAATGCCCTGGTTGGGCAATAAAGCGCTGCGATGCACCAAAGCTTTTGCCCTGTACGGCGGGAATGTAGCTATCGCCAAAAGCTGGCGCTACAGGCATATTTAAAAGCTTAGCCAGTATGGGCATTTGTTTAGCAAACGGGTGCTCAATATTAAGCGCATTAACTTTACCCCACTGCCAATTTTGTAAGTTATCCCCATACTCAGCCCCAAGTGCGGTCACTGTTTGGCTAAATGCACCTAATAACTGCTCGTCCCAATTTTTATACTCAGGGTTTACCCATGAGCCCGGCCTATCTTTAATAAGCTGCCATATAGCTGGTTCTAGATCGCGTTTTACATATTTAAGCGTGGCGCCTTGCTCATTAAGTTTGTTCTCCATGCTTGTAAATACGGTATTAATTAATGTTCTGCGGTAGTGTTTAACTAAGGTATAACCTACCGAGCTTGCACATGCGCATTGCTGCCAGTTTTCAAGTGCACTTATGTACTGTGCGTTTTTGGCTTTGTCTTTTTTAAGCTGATTAAGTAGCAATGTGTGCCATGGCGTTAAAAAGCGGGCTTGGTTATCAAGCTGTAGCGCGTAAAAGTCGCTTTCAGCAAAGCTTTGTTTTTCAAATAACCTATCTCGAATTTGGCTTGAACGTGCGCCTAGTGCATAACCACCGTTACCAAAGCGTGCATTATCAGTGGCCGACACAACGCGCGAATTACCTGTCCATAATCGTCCATTTTGCGGGTTTTTAATATAAGGGCGCTGATGCTCATTTTGCTGCCAGTCGGGTGAGTATTCGTTTGCATTAACACTTAGCTCACTCGGTGTTTTACGCGCCGGTATAGCGCCAATATGTTGCCATGCAGCACTGCCTTGGCTATCTACCACCATTAAATTTTGTACCGGAATACCCACATCGCTTGCCACATCTAGCGCATCATCTACGCTAGTTGCTTGCTCTAATTTTAGCAGATCCATGTTTACAGCATAAAGTTGGTGTGCAACCCAGCTAAGTGCATAAGGCTGTTTATTTATATATTTTACTGGGCCGTATTCGCTCATGGTTAATGAGTAATCGTCCACGTCGCCACTAGGCAGTGCGATAGGCTCATTTACTTGCCATGTTTTACTGTCATCATTTAGCGCTATCCAATCAGCGGTATCTATGTAGCCATTAGTAAAGCCCCAAGCGATTTTATTATTGGTACCCACCACAATAGCAGGGGCGCCGGGTAGCGATACGCCAGTTACCTGAGCTTGCTCGCCATTTTGTGTGTAATTAAGCTGCGCCCTGTACCAAATAACCGGCACCGCCATAGATAAATGCATATCGTCAGAGAGCATGGCTGCACCCGTTTGGGTATGCGCACCGGTTACTGCCCAGTTATTGCTACCGCGCTCTTGATTTGGCTGAATATTTTTAACCGTGTGCTGTGCTTGCTCTGGAAGTTGAGGAATGGTGCCTGTAAACGGGGCAAGTTTACTGCCATCAAGCGCTGCTTGGTATTGGCTAGGTTGTGTTAAAAAATCAACCATGTGTTGCCCGTATGCTTGCTCAATATGTATGAGCGCTTCATCTCGCTCAAAGGTGGCACTTTGCAAATCAAGGTACATGCTAAATATAACTAATAGGCTATCTTCACTTTGCCATGGTTTTTGCGCTCCGCCTGTAAGTAAATACTCAAAGCTTGCAAAGCCAACTTGTGCCAGCCCTTCGTTTACACCTTGGGCGTAGCTGTTTAATAGTTGTTTATCACTTTCGGGTAAGGTGTTTAATATAGCGCGGCTGCGTTTTCGCAATTGATGAAAGCGCATTTTTTTATCAAGCCCAAGGGCCGCTTTACCAAATAACTCACTAAGCTCACCGGCGGCGTTACGTCTTAATAAATCCATTTGAAAAAAACGGTCTTGCCCATGCGCATAGCCTAACCCGTATGCGGCGCTATTGCGGTTTTCTGCCTTTATAACCGCCTGCCCTAGTGCATCACGCGAAATAGTAACCGGCTTATTAATTGCTGTACTTTGGCCTTTACCATCAAGTGTGGGCATACTTAAACTTAATACGCCATACACAAGCGCTGTGCCAGCTAACCCTAAAACCACAACGAGTAATACTAGCCATTTGATTACTTTAAACATTAATTTGTCCTTTGCACCATTTGTTGCACATATAATAACCATAGTTTTATTAAATAATAATGTTCTTACTCGCAAAGGGTGAAATAAACATCAAAATCCACGATAATAGCCATTCCACATTTTGTGCAGATCTAGTTGAGACTCATATGACTGAAAAAACATTTATCAAAGGTAAAGACCGCGACCTAGAATCGTCTATCTCTACCATGCAAAACAAGCTAAAAGCGCTAAACATCAATGTTGAAGAAGCACTTTGGCTTAACCCTGTAGCTAACTGTTATTCAGTTCATATAAAAGACAGCGACTGCGGTGTTATGTTTACCAATGGTAAAGGCGCAACCGATAAAGCATCTATCGCCTCTGCGTTAGGTGAATACTTTGAACGATTAAGCTGTAATTACTTTTTTGCAGACTTTTACCTAGGTGAAGAATTTGCAAACAGCGACTTTACTCATTATCCAAATGAGAAATGGTTTAAAGTTGAAGGCAATGAAGTACCAGAGGGCATAATGGACGAAAGCCTTTGGGATTACTTTGACCCAGAGCGTGAGCTTAATGCCTCACACCTTTTTGACTTTAACTCAGGTAATAACGAGCGCGGCATTTGTACATTGCCATACACACGCCAACGCGATAACCAAGACGTATACATTCCGGTAAACGTAATTGGTAATATTTTTGTTTCTAACGGCATGAGCGCAGGTAACACTAAGTTTGAAGCACGTGTACAAGGGCTATCAGAAGTATTTGAGCGCGCCATTAAAAACCGTATTATCGCAGAAGGTATTTGTTTACCTATCGTCCCTGAAGAGGTTGTAAAGCAATACCCTAAAATTCACGAGGCGTGTGAAGAGCTACGCAGCCATGGTTTTCATTTACGTATTGCCGATGCATCACTAGGCGGTAAATACCCTGTAATGAGCGTAACGCTGATTAACCCTGTTGATGGCTCTGTGTTTGCCTCATTTGGTGCTCACCCATCATTTGAAGTTGCCCTTGAGCGTACGGTTACCGAGCTACTACAAGGTCGTCGCCTTGATCAACTTGATGTGTTCCAACCAGCTACTTTTGATAACGATGAAGTTGCAACGCCTGAAAACATTGAGCTGCACTTTATCGACTCAAGCGGTTTAATCTCGCATGACTTTTTCCGTGCTGACGCCGACTTTGACTTTGTTCATTGGGACTTTAGCGGTACAACAGAGCAAGAATACAACTTCTGTACTGACTTAATTCACAGCATGGGCCACGACATTTACATTATGGATTACACACACTTAAACGTGTATGCATGTCGTATTTTAGTACCAGGCATGTCAGACATTTACCCAGTAGATGAACTAATTTGGCGTAACAACAACGAAGGCGCTAAATTCCGTGAAGCATTCCTATCGCTTGATCAGTACGATGCGCAGCAATGGATGGACATTTACGACAGCCTAGAAGAAGCAGGCCACAGCGATATTATTCGTGCTGCTGAATTTATTGGCCTTGCCACCGATGCCGATACACCATGGCATACACTGCGTATTGGTGAGCTTAAGGCGCACTTATGTTTAGCCGCAGGCAACGAAGAAGCCATTGATTGGGTGGACTGGATACTACACACAGGCCAAGTAAACGAAGATGCAATGCGCCACTTCCGCTGTTTAAAAGCCATTCTTGAAATTAAATACGATGACGAGCGCGACTACGCCGACTACCAAGATGCACTGGGTTTAATGTTTGGCAGCGATAACGTAACGCTGGCTATTGAAATAGCAGAAGGCCGTAAATTATTTAATGGTTTAACCTTCCCAGGTTTATCGCTTGAAGGCTTTAAAAAGCATGCAGCACTACTTGATGGTTACCGTAAGTTACATGTCGCTAAGCAAAACCATTGGGCACGTGAAGTAACCGATGCTTAATAGTTAAACTACTAATTATAAAAATAAAACGGCGCTAATTTATCAGCGCCGTTTTTATTTATACAATAAATTAGCTATAGTTAAATTGCCTAAAATAACAGCATGACTTAGCCAATGCCGCCAAAAAATAACAACAAAAAAAACACTATTAGTAACTATAAGCTGACCTTTTGGTTATCGCTTACGCTAATAATACTAGTAAGCATTGTGTTAGATAGAATTAACTACAATCGCGCAAAAGACGCCCACCGCCTACAAATTTTATCTCAAGTAAGTACATACCGTGCACAACTCGAAGCCACCTTGGTATCAAACATTCAGCTTGTTCGTGGATTAGCGGTTGCTGTATCAGCTGAACCTGAGTTACAACAAGCACGGTTTGAACAAATTGCCGCGCCTTTGTTTAAAACCTCCAGTGAGCTGCGCCATATTGGTGGTGCACCCGACATGATAGTTCGTATGTCTTACCCACTAAAAGGTAACGAAAAAGCCATTGGCTTAAACTTTTTAGAAAACAAAAACCAACGCCTAGATGCCATTAGAGCCCGTGATACCAATACTATTGTTATGGCAGGGCCACTTAAACTAGTGCAAGGCGACATTGCCCTTATTGCCAGAGTGCCTGTTTATATTCCGCCCGAAAACCGCTTTTGGGGGTTGTTATCTGTGGTGCTCGACATTGAAAAAGTGTATAAAAACTCAGGCATAAAAGAGCTTGAAAAAAACTACAACATTGCTATTCAAGGGCGTCATGGTTTAGGCAAAAAAGGCGAGTTTTTTTATGGCAATAACAATATAACCACACAAGAGCCGCTTGATTTTACGCTTAATTTTCAAGGGGGAAGCTGGCAATTATACGTAGCCCCTAAAGAAGGTTGGAGCCCCGCACCTTCAACTATATGGCCGCTTAGAATCGCCATTATAATTATTTGCGGATTACTAATATGGGCGTTCTTATTCTTTTTAAAAATGCTAAACCGCCAGCAACAAAACGAAAAAATGCTGGAGGCAATGAGTGATCTTGCCCAAATTGGGGCGTGGTCATTTAATCTAGAAACCAAACAAGTGTATTGGTCAGATATGACCAAAAAAATCTTTAAGTACCCGCTAAACAAAGAGCCTACCTGGCCTACAAACTTAAATTACTTTAAAGCAGGCGAAAGCAGAGAACGTATCACTCAGCTGGTTGAATCTGCAATTAAAGAAGGCAAAAGTTACGAAGCCGAACTTGAAGTTATTGACTCTGAAGGGCGCGAAATGTGGGTGCTTATTCATGGTGAAGCTGAGCGAAAAAACGAGCGCTGTGTAAGAATATTTGGCTCATTGCAAAATATTGATACCCGTAAGCGCATTGAACTTGAAAACAGCAAAATTGCCCTACATAACGAAATTTTAGCGTCGCTTACAGCCAACGACCTTATTTTAAGTGGCCAATTAAGCCAATCTAAACAAGTTATTACTGAATCTATTTGCCATGCATTAAACATTGAGCAAGCCAGTATTTGGTTTTTTAATAGCTCAAAAACCTCATTGAGTCCTATAGCATCCCATAATATTGAAAACAGAATGGGTAATAATAATGCGGTATGGCTTAAAAAAGAGGCGCCTGATTTTTTTGAAGCCATAGAAAAACACGCTGTGTTTAGCACCAGTGATGCCCAAAATCACCCTCTACTAAAACCCCTTAAAGCGCATTACTTTGCGCCGCTCAATATTAATGCCATGCTGTGCGCAATCATACCGGCGGGAAATGGCACCATTGGCATAGTATGCGCTGAGCAATGTGCTTCAATGCGCCCGTGGTCACGTAACGAAGAAAGCTTTTTAATTGCTGTAGCCGCCCTAGTGGGCAGCTTGCATTCAAGCCAGCAACGTATTGAAACAGAGCAACAGCTAGTCACCGCCAAAGAGGCTGCAGAGCAAGCAGTAATGGCTAAAAGTGAATTTTTAGCCAGTATGAGCCACGAAATAAGAACCCCCATGAACGGCGTACTGGGCATGCTAAATATTATCAAGCGCACCCAGCTCAACCAACAGCAAGAGCACCATATTGAGCTTGCACAATCTTCAGCTCAGTCGCTGTTAAATATAATTAACGACATTTTAGACTTTTCTAAAATTGAAGCAGGTAAACTTGATATAGAAAATGTGCAATTTAACTTACCTAAATTACTTGGTGAAGTTGTTGAGTCGTTTGCGCTTAAAGTGGAGCAAAACAATACCAATCTCATTTTAGATGCCACCCAAATTACTATCAGCGAAATAATTAGCGATCCGAATAGGTTGCGTCAAATTTTAAATAACCTGATTGGCAATGCCGTTAAGTTTACTATTGATGGGCAAATTCTGGTGACCGCGCAGATAGATGAAACCACCGATGGCAGTTTTTTACATTGCTCTATTATTGATACCGGCATAGGAATAGAGGCAGAAAAACAAAAAACTTTATTCGACTCATTCACTCAGGCCGATGCCTCAACCACCCGCCAGTTTGGCGGCACAGGCCTTGGCCTAGCTATTGTTAAGCAGCTTTGTGAACTAATGGAAGGCGAAGTAAGCGTAACCAGCATGCTAAATGAAGGCAGTACTTTCTCGTTTTCTATAAAAATACAGCCCCGTTTAACTAAAGCGCAAGATTTACCCAGCCACTTAATTAATAACAAACATATTTTAATTATTGATGCCTGCACACTTAACGCCAATATTGCCGCCAAACAATTACGCGTATGGGGCGCACACGTTAATATTTTAAGTGACTATAGCGGCATCATTAATTATTTTGATAACTGCGATACCCAGCCAGATGCATTATTAGTCGATTATCATTTTTTTGAGCAAGCTGCGCACCCGCAAATAAATACATTAAAAAACCGAGTAACCACCAAGCAAAGCAAACTGGTTGTTATGGCACCGATGAGTTATTCGCAAGAGCATAACAACATTGGCATAAATATAGACTGCCTGATATTTAAACCGCTTACTCCGTCAGATCTATTTGATTCACTCACTAACGATAAATACATTGAGCAACAACAGCGCCAAGCACAACTGCAAAATGAGTTAACCGAAAAGCCCAAAGAAATATCAGCGCACGCGCAAGTGCTTTTAGTAGAAGATAACAAAGTAAATCAGGTGGTGGCCTCAGCGTTGTTAAAACAAGTTGGGCTTACCTTTGATATTGCACAAAACGGTCAAGATGCACTAGATAAGCTAAACAGCAGCCAAGACAAAAAATACCAGTTAGTTTTAATGGACTGCCAAATGCCCGTGATGGATGGCTACCAAGCCACGCAAGCTATACGCGAAGGAAAAGCGGGTAAGCATAATAAACATATTACAATCATTGCTTTAACGGCAAACGCAATGCAGGGCGACAAAGAGAAGTGCCTCGATGCAGGAATGAACGATTATTTAACCAAACCTTTAGATTCCGCAGCACTAGAGCCTAAATTACAACAATGGCTTGGTACACAATAAAGGTGTAAGCTAAAAATACTGTTTACTAATAAAGAAAAGCCATGCATTTATCAGCAAATCAGCAGCGCGTTATTGGCTGCCTTTTAGAAAAACAAAGCACTACACCCGAGCATTATCCACTGTCGTTGAACGCACTGACGAATGCGTGTAACCAAAAATCAAATCGAGACCCGGTTGTAAACTTGAGCGAAAGTGAGGTGCAACAAACACTTGATGAACTTATAAGTCAGCGCCTTGTAACGCTAGACGAAGGGCTTTCGGGACGAGTTAATAAATACGATCACCGTTTTTGTAATACAGAATTTAGTAGTTTACAGTTGAGCACGCAGCAACGGGCAATTATATGTTTACTGCTGTTACGCGGCGCACAAACACCCGGTGAGCTAAGAACGCGCAGCGCTCGCCTAGCTGACTTTACAAACGTTAGCGAAGTAGAAGCTGCCCTGAGCGCGTTAGCAATAGATGACTACGTAACAAAGCTTGAGCGCGAGCCAGGCAAACGAGAAAGTCGCTACATGCACCTTTTTGCTGACCCAGCAGTAGCGCCAAGCCCAGTGCCAGCTACAGAAGTCGCAGAAGTTAAAAACGATGAAATTAACGAGTTACTTGCAGAAATTGAGGAACTAAAAGCCGAGCTTAGCCGTATAAAAGCACATTTAGGACTTTAATTAATAACCACTAAACCAGATAATGTAAGCCTATTTAAAAACTACTTATTAAATAACGAGGAGCTGGCCATGCGCGCCGAAATTATGGCTGAAATGAAAGTTCAGCCAACTATTGATGTAAACGCCGAAATTACCCGTCGAGTTAACTTTATAAAAGCACGTTTAGTGGCAGCCCATAGTGTATCGCTAGTGCTTGGAATTAGCGGCGGTGTTGACTCATCGACCTGCGGGCGCTTGTGCCAATTAGCCGTAGATGAACTAAACGCAGAGCAAAACACTAATAAGTACCAATTTATTGCGGTTCGTTTGCCATACGGTGTACAAGCAGATGAAGACGAAGCGCAAATGGCCGTTGACTTTATCAAGCCTAGTAAACGCATGACCGTCAACGTAAAACCTGCTGCCGATGCATTACACGAGCAAGCTATGGCGGCGGTAGTAGGCAGTGGTGAGGAGCTACCAGAGCAAGCTAAAATTGACTTTGTAAAAGGTAATGTTAAAGCACGCCAACGCATGGTAGCGCAATACGAAATAGCTGGTTTTTGCCAAGGCCTCGTTGTGGGTACCGATCACAGCGCTGAAAACATTACTGGTTTTTACACCAAATTTGGTGATGGCGCATGCGATTTAGCCCCGTTATTTGGCTTATCAAAACGTCAAGTTCGCGCACTTGCAACTGCCTTAGGTGCGCCTGAGCTATTAGTGACAAAAGCCCCAACAGCTGATTTAGAAAGTGACCGCCCAGGCCTCACCGATGAAGAAGCATTAGGACTGAGCTATGATCAAATTGACGACTTTTTAGAAGGCAAGCCAGTGGCTGCAGAGGTTGAGCAAAAACTAACTGATATTTATGTTCGCACTCAGCATAAGCGCCAACCCATTCCGACTATTTACGATGATTTATAACGGCTAAGCAGCTAGTGCTGCGTATGCACTAGCTGATCTATTCGCCGTAATGTTACGTAAAACAAAAACTGATTTATAGTTAATTTTAACGCCTGCCAAAGAGAAAACTGCATTACATGACATCTCCTATTTTAATAACAGGCGCTGGTCAACGTATTGGCCTTGCGCTTGCTAAGCACTTTTTATCGCAAGGCCAAGCTATTATTATTACCTATCGTACGCGCCACGATGCAGTCGACGACTTAGAACAACAAGGCGCCGTATGTATACACGCCGACTTTAGCAGCGATGCCGGTATAGCTAGCTTTATTGAAACACTCAAACAGCAAACTCACTCTTTACGTGCCATTGTGCACAATGCCTCTAGCTGGGACTGCGAAGCCAGTAACCCTGATTTTTCGAGTTTGTTTGATAACATGATGCGCATTCATGCCAAAACACCGTATTTAATTAATAATGCCTGTGCACAGCTATTAATGGCTTACCAAGTTGATGCTTGCACACCGGCTGACATTATTCATCTTACCGATTACGTTGTTGAAACAGGTAGCCCAAAGCACATTGCCTATGCCGCAAGTAAGGCTGCACTTGATAACTTAACCAAGTCGTTTAGCGCTAAGTACGCACCAAACATAAAGGTGAATTCGGTTGCGCCATCGTTGATTATTTTTAACCAGCACGATGACGAGGCTTACCGTGCTAAAACCCTTAAAAAATCTCTTATGGGTATAGAGCCAGGTTGCCAAGAAATTATTAATAGTATTGATTTATTACTGCGCAGCCACTACATCACAGGCCGCGCTTTGCCTGTTGATGGCGGCCGCCATTTAAAGTAGAACACACATTAAACTGAGAAATTTATGCATGACGATTTAAAGCAAAGCTACCAAAATATTATTACCGCTGTGGGTGAAGATGCAGGCCGAGAAGGTCTTCTCGATACACCAAAACGTGCAGCAAAAGCCATGGAGTATTTAACCAAAGGGTATCGTCAAACGCTTGATGAAATTACCAATAATGCGGTATTTAGCTCAGACGCTGATGACATGGTACTTGTCCAAGATATAGAGCTTTATTCTATGTGTGAGCACCACCTATTACCTTTTATTGGTCGTTGCCATATTGCTTATATTCCCGATGGCAAAGTACTAGGTTTATCTAAATTTGCGCGTATTGTTGATATGTTTGCGCGACGCTTTCAAATTCAAGAGCAGCTTACTCATCAAATTGCTAAAGCCGTTGAAGAAGTAACCGGTGCTAAAGGCGTAGGTGTTATTGTTGAAGCTAAACACATGTGTATGATGATGCGCGGTGTAGAAAAGCAAAACTCAAGTATGCGTACCTCTGTAATGCTAGGTAACTTTAGAAGTGACTCTAAAACGCGTAACGAGTTTTTACAGCTTATTAAGGGTTAATTATGGCCAACGCAATTATTAACGTAACCAACTTACGCTTACGTACATTTATTGGTTTTAACCCAGAAGAACGGGAAAAAAAGCAAGATGTAGTGATTAATTTAGAAATTCACTACCCTGCCGATGACGCCTGTAAAACAGACGAAGTGGACCAAGCGCTTAACTATAAAGTGATCACCAAAGAGGTGATAAACCTAGTAGAGCAAGGGCACTTTTTGTTGCTTGAAAAGCTGGTTGCCGAAATACTTGCAGTATGCCATACACATCCAAGCGTGCATTACGCAAAAGCCAGAGTAGATAAACCGCATGCACTGCGCTTTGCCGACTCAGTTTCGCTCACGCTTGACTGGTCAAAGTAACTTTACAAAACCGCTTGTGCACCACTGGCAAGGGCAATAACGGCTAAATACCGCGCGCCTTTGCCAATGCTCACTAATAATAAAAACAGGCTAAAACGCACTTTAAATATGCCACCAATTACCGTTAGTGGGTCGCCAACAATCGGCAGCCAAGCAAACAGTAAGCTATATACCCCATATTTTTTAAATTGAGATTGCGCTTTTTCAAGCCCCTTGGCCGATACCGGAAACCACTTTTTGTGCTTAAAACGCAGTACATGAGTTCCCAACCAATAATTAACACAACTTCCAAGCACATTACCTGAAGTAGCGGCTAACCACAGCAGCCACAGATTAGCTTTTGCTTGGCTTATCATGGTAACAAGTACCACTTCTGAAGAACTTGGTAATAAAGTAGCGGACACAAACGCACTAAAAAATAAGGTGATATAAAGCATTAAGTACTTAAAGTAAAAACCCAGCATACAGCTGGGTTTATTAAAGGGTCGTCATTTATTTTATCAAATTTAGACTCAATGGGTAATTAAACTCTTTCCCTTCGTTGGCTTTAATACTGGCTAAAACCACCATGATAAAAGAAAAAATAGCCACTAAAGGCAGCAAAACGAGGCCGATTACGGCAAATACTAGTAAAAAACATACAAAGTAAGCTATAGCCATAGTAATTTGAAAATTAAGCGATTTTTTACCGTGTAAATCGACTATTGGCATTTCATCTTTTTTAATAAGCCATACCACTAATGGCCCAAGTATAGAGCCAAACGGAATAACAAAACCGGCTACAGCGCTTAAATGGCAAAGCATAGCCCATGTTTTTTCGTCTTTTGATAACGGCTCAAGCTGTTGATTTTCTTCCATTACGCTCTCCTTATTAGTTAATACATACTGCCTTTTTATTGAGCAGGTGTCTATATAGAGGCGGCTATATTGTTAAATAACACGCCCTAACCCGCTGTGATAAAAAAGTGATAACTTTGTGAGAGTTTCTTGATGTGGTTATTTAATACTTAGCCTGAATCATCACTTACAGGAAATAATAATGAAAGCTTCAGCATTTACAGTTGCAACTCTTTTAGCAGTAGCTAGCCAATCAACATTGGCAGCAGAGCTAGAAGTAGAAATTACTAACCTTACTAAAGGCCTTTACTTTACACCGGTACTAATAACAGCACACGATAGCGAAGATAAACTTTTTGAAGTCGCAACCGAAGCCTCTGCTGCACTGCAAGCAATGGCTGAAGGCGGCGATATATCAGCACTTGTTACTCAAGCGTCAGCATCGAGCAGCGATATTGCAGAAAACCCAGCGGCAGGCCTTTTAGCACCCGCGGCATCTGCAACAGCAGAGCTCACAACTACCGATGGCAACGAATACCTATCTGTAGCGGCTATGTTACTGCCAACCAATGATGGCTTTGTAGGCCTTGATAGCTGGAAAGTTCCAACAGAAGCAGGCACCTACACTGTTTACCTCAATGGTTATGATGCAGGTACAGAAGCAAATAACGAACTTGTAGTAGAAGGCTCGGGTGCACCTGGTGTATTAGGCATCCCTGCTGCGCCGGGCGGCCAAGCAGGCACTAACGGTACAGGTATTACAACTGGCGATACAAATACGATGGTGCACATTCACCCGGGTGCCCTTGGCGATGATGACCTAGAAGGTGGAAACAGTGATTTGAATAACACTGTACACAGATGGTTAAACCCCGTTGCAAAATTAACTGTGACGGTTAAATAGGAGAGTTAATTATGTCATCTCTTTCTAATTTTAAAAAAAGTGCGCTTATTTTACTGTTAGCCAGCTCACTAGCCGCATGTGGCGATAACGATAATAACGACTCTATTGAAGAGCAAGAACCTGTGGTTGTTGTAGAGCCCGAACCTGTTGTTTATGAGTTTACTATCACTTTTAGTAACTTAACGGCTGGACAACCACTATCACCACTCTCGGTCATTGCATTTGATGAAACCCCACCATGGAAATTTGGTGAGACGGCTTCTGTTGGTTTAGAAATGATTGCTGAAAGCGGCGCTAATGAAGAGTACCTTAGCGATGAAAATGCACTTGCTTCAGCCTCGGCTGAAGGCGGCATTGGCCCTGGCGAAACAACCTCTGTAACCCTTTTAGTTGATGCACAAGATGTTCTTAATTTATCTTTTGCTGCCATGCTTGGGAATACAAATGACGCTTTTACCGGTCTTAGTTCTGTAGATGTATCAACATTGGAAGTAGGCAGTTCAATATCACGAACGACGCCCGTTTACGATGCAGGTACGGAAGCAAATACAGAAACAGCTGACACTGTGCCTGGTCCCGCTGCTGGCGGCGAAGGGTTTAACGAAATACGCGACGATATTGCCGATATAATCACAATGCACCCAGGTGTTGTGTCTAATCAAGATGGCTTATCAACCTCTGCACTAGGTGCTGAACATAAGTTTGATAACCCAGTATCAAAAATCGTGATCACTCGTACACAGTAAAACAGCTTGTAATGGGGATGTGAGGCGACACGGATGTCCCTTTTTTACGAGGTTAACCATGCGGCACGAAAAAATACTGGTAGTAGAAGACGACAGAGAAATAGGGCAATTAATAACAACTCAACTTGCTGCGTTAAATTTGCATGTTGACCATGTTGTAAGCGCTGAGCTCGCACTTAAAAAAATAGCAAAACAACCTTACGGGCTTATTTTACTGGATATAAACCTGCCACAAATGGATGGCTTGAGTTTATGCCGTAAAATAAAAGAGCACTACCCTACCATTTTCGTTATTTTACTTACCGCGCTCAGTAGCGATATGGACCGTGTAATTGGTCTTGAAATGGGTGCTGATGACTATATTTGTAAACCCTTTTTTGCTCGCGAATTACAAGCCCGCGTTAAAACACAATTACGCCACCGCTCACAGCTTCTAGCAATTCAAAATAACGAAAACGACAGCCCGTGCAGCGAACAAACGCTAAATATCGGCTCACTCAATATTGAATTTAGCTCACATCAAGTTTATTTAGACGAACAAGCACTGAACCTCACCGCCACTGAATTTGATTTACTGGTTTATTTTGCTCGCCACCCAAACCATGTTTTTAGCCGCCAGCAATTGCTCGACAAAGTATGGGGGTATCAGCACAGCGGGTACGAGCATACCGTTAACTCACATATAAATAGGTTACGCGCCAAACTTGAGCTACATCATCAAGCGCCTATTATCGAAACCGTTTGGGGCGTTGGCTACAAACTAAATCCAAGCCAACTTACTTAAGAGCCTTATTATGAACCTATCTTTGTATCAAAAATTAGCGGTGTCGTTGGTGGTTATATTTTGCTTTATTTGTGCACTCGTTTACAGCTGGAGTAAACAACTAGAGCTCACCTCAAAACATCATGGCGAGCAAAACCTGCACTTAGCCCTAGCTGAGCATTTAGTACAAGATAACCCATTAATAAAAGAGGGTGTATACGACTACGCAGCCCTAGAAAACCTATTTCATACTTTAATGTTATTAGGCCCCGCATTTGAGTTTTATTTTGTAGATGAAAACGGAAAAATCCTCACTTACTCAGCAGAGCCTGGTAAAGTTAAACGCACTCATATTAATTTAGCCCCCTTAAAAAAGCTGATTAACAACCCAGCTGCAGCGCCAATTTATGGCGATGATCCAAGAAATAAAGCGCAGCAAAAAATATTCTCTGTAGCGCCTGTTTTTAATAACGATAAGCTGCAAGGGTACTTGTATGTAATTATTGGCGGTGAAGCTTACGATACCTCTTTAAACACAATTAAAAATAATGACAAACTATGGCTTGCCGCATTATGGCTTGGAGCTGCACTTGCATTTTTACTGATTGCGATGCTTATTTTACTGCGCTTTTTTACCAACCCTATTCAGCGATTAGCCCGTGATGTAAGCAATATTGAAGCAGCTAATTACAGCCTTACCGATACCAAACTCAGCAACTATTCGACCCAAAAAAGTAACGAAGTGCACAGTTTAGGCCGTAACATTCAAGCGATGGTTACCCGTATTGACGAGCAATTTAAAGCTCTTGAGCAAAGCGATAAACAGCGCAAGGAGTTGCTTACTCATTTATCTCACGATTTAAGAACCCCCCTTGCCTCTTTGCAGGGGTTTTTAGAGGTGCTTAATCAGTCGGGGTCACAATTAAGCGCTCAAGAACAACAAGAATACTTACATGTATCCCTTAATAACTGCGCGCAGCTTAAACAGCTTATTGAACAAATTTTTGAATTAGCCCATTTAGAAAACGGCGAAATAAGCATACACAAAGAAACCTTTAATTTAGGTGAGCTTATTTACGATTGCATTGCGAAGTTTTCTCTAACCGCCGAGAAAAAAGGCCTTAACTTAACGGTAGAGCCTGCAATTTGCGATTTTCCTGTTGTAGCCGATATTGCAAAACTTGAGCGTGTTTTAAGTAATTTAATTGATAACGCAATAAGGCACACACCTAAAGGCGGCAGCATAGCTGTAAACGTTAAGCGTATTGATGAAAAGCAATTATTTGTGCAGGTTTCTGATACCGGCGTGGGTATTAAGCATGATGAGCTAAACGCGATTTTTAATCCGCATTACCAGGCTTCAAATTCAAATAACGAAGGGCGCCAACAAGGTGGCTTAGGGCTGGCTATTTGTAAGGGGTTACTAAAACTTATGGACAGTGATATAAATGTACAAAGTGAGCTGGGCAAAGGCACTATGTTTAGCTTTAACTTGCCGCAAAAAATAAAGGTATAGCCAACGGCTATACCTTTAGAACATTACTTAATTTTGATTTTGTTAGTTTTTAATACCGGCTAAATCAAGCATAAATGCATAGTTTAGCGCAGTATCTTCTAGGCGTTTAAAGCGACCAGACGCCCCGCCATGGCCGGCTTCCATATCTATTTTAAACAGCAGTTTATTATCATCTGTTTTATAGTCACGCAGCTTTGCAACCCACTTAGCCGGCTCAAAGTATTGAACTTGTGAGTCATGTAAACCGGTAGTCACTAACATATTAGGATACGCTTGCTTTGAGACTTGATCATACGGCGAGTACGACAGCATGTAATCGTAATACTCTTTTTCATTTGGGTTACCCCACTCACCATACTCATTGGTAGTAAGTGGTATGCTTGCATCAAGCATGGTGGTAACTACATCAACAAAAGGCACTGCTGCGACCACCCCTTTATATAGCTCTGGTGCTTGGTTAACCACCGCGCCCATTAATAAACCACCAGCACTACCACCGTAGGCAAATATTTCGTCTTTTGCGCCATAACCTTGTGCCACTAATGATTTGGTTACATCAACAAAGTCGTTAAAAGTGTTCTTTTTAGTTAATAACTTTCCGTCTTCATACCATGGGCGTCCTAACATTTGCGAACCACGCACATGCGCTATAGCAAACACAAAGCCACGGTCTAATAAGCTTAAACGTGAGCTTGAAAAAGTAGGGTCCATGGTGGCGCCGTACGAGCCATAACCATATTGCAGTAATGGGTTTGTGCCATCCTTTTTAAATGCATCTTTACGGTACACTAAGCTTACCGGCACTTTTATACCATCGCGCGCCTTTACAAAAATACGCTCCGAGGCATAGTTATCTGCGTTAAAATCACCTAACACGGCTTGCTGCTTAAGTAGGGTTTTATCACCCGATTTAAGGTCAATATCGTACGACGAAACCGGTGTCGTCATACTGGTATAATAAACACGTAATTTGTCGCTGTTTATATCGTTGTTGCCATAGCTTGCAATGGTATAGGCACTGTCGTTAAAGCTTAGCGTGTGCTCATCTCCAGTCGATAAATGGCGAACAATAAGGCGCGACTGACCCAACTCTCGCTCTTGATATACAAGGTAGTCTTTAAATAAATCAACGCCTTCTAGCTTAATATTATCGCGCGGCGCAATTACCGTTTGCCAATTTGCTTTATCATGCGCTTTATCTACATCCACCTTCATAAGCTGAAAGTTAACCGCATTTAAGTTAGTGACGATGTAATACGTATTGCCAAGCTTTGAAATACTGTATTCAAGATCGTCCTCACGCTCAATTAAGCGCTTAGGTTTTGCTTTATTATCATCTGCGCTGAGTACCGACATACCAGAGGCATTGGTGCTGCTGTGCCAAATATATATTTCTGAGCCATCTTTGCTCTTACTAATACCCGTGTAATAACTTGTATCAGCTTCTTCGTAAATAAGTTCATCATCGCTTTGCGGTGTACCTAACGTATGGCGAAAAACTTGATAGCCAAGTAAGGTTTGTGCATCTTTTTTAATGTAGTAAAAGGTTTTATTATCGTTTGCCCAAATAACGCCGCCATTTGTTCCCTCAAGCGTGTCTTCGAGTAATTGGCCTGTGGTTAAATCTTTTACCTTTATGGTGTAAATTCTACGGCTAACGGTATCTTCCCCGTACGCCATTAAATTTCCGTTAGTACTTACAGATAAGCCACTTACAGCAAAGTAGTCGTGATCTTTGGCCAACGCATTTACATCTAAAATAACTTGCTGATCAGTGCCTTTAAAATCGCTACTGCGAACATAGGTAGGGTATTCGTTTTCGCCACGCGTTTGTGATGAATAAAAATAGTCGCCTTTTTTAACAGGCACCGAGTCATCGTCTTTTTTAATACGCCCTTTTAACTCTTCAAATAACTTATCTTGCAATGTTTGAGTATGCGCAAGCATTGCCTCGGTATAAGCGTTTTCAGCATTTAAGTAACTTATAACGTCTGGCGCTTTACGCTCGTCATCACGCAACCAGTAGTAATCATCAATACGCGTATCGCCATGAATCGTCATTTCATGAGGTACTTTTTTAGCAATTGGCGCCACGGCGCTCACTGGTTTTTCTGTTTGTTGTGTTTGCATAGTAGTTGCTGAATCTGAAGGTGTACTTTTTGGCGCATTATCACACCCGGCTAACACAGCGAGTGATAACGCGGCTAGCGTGAATGAAGAACGAATCATTATGAAATCTCTATGGTTTTTATTGTTGGTGCTATTAAATATACCTAATAATAAAGCGTGGTGTAATTTAGTTTGTGAAGCTATGTAAAAAGGGAGCCGAGGCTCCCTTTAAAATAACGTGCTAGTTATAAAATTACTTTTGTTTACGACGACGCATAAATGCAAACGGCGCAGCAAGTAACGTTAACCAAGCTAGTGAGCCCGATGAACCATTGCTTTCAGGCTCTGGTGTTGGTGTCACTGGCTGAGGGTCTGCAATGGTATCGTTAACAACGATTGATACCATAGTTTCTTCGGCGCTAGTGCCTGATGCTTCACGCACTGTGTATGTAAAGCTATCTTCACCAGAGAACTGTGCATTTGGCGTATAATCAATCGTGCCATCTTCATTCACGGTTGTAGAGCCATTTGCAGGTGCAGAAACCACCTCAACAGTTGATGCCACTAAGCTGCCTTTAATCCTTACACCTTTATGGGCAGAGAATTCTGCGTTTTCTGTTTCTGAAGAGGCTACTGCGTCAAATACAAAACGCGACTCAGCCATGTCATTAGCTAATACATCAATAGTCACTGTTTGTTCTTCATCAACTTCTACTGCATCTGCAGCTGTGTAATGGCTGCGATCTTTTGCAAAAGCTTGATATTGAATATCAACAACACCGCCTTTGATTTGATCGACTAAGTAGCCACTACCAATAGCATTACCCGTTGGAACTGTGTCCAGCATTGCACCTACGTTGCCATCAGCAGACTCTACACCCGCTGAGTAAGGTGCAGGTAAAGCAGGCACATCAATGTAGTTCATACGAACTTCATCAGTGCCTTCTTTTAAGATCACTTGGAACGTGTACTTATCACCTAAAGAACTACCCCAAAGCTCAACGTCATGCCATTCTACAACTACATAGCCGCTATCAAATTTAGCCACATAAAGATCACCGCCACCGCTCGTGCCACCCGCTAAATCAAAGTCAGCCCAAAGCGGCGCAATAACACCATTAGGTGTACGTGCATTAGGCATTGCTTGAGGGCTCCAAGAGTTAGTTGTATTTACATCTGCACCAACAGCAATAAAGCCGTTATCTGAGATAGTAAATGCTGAGTACTCTTTCCCATCAAAAATAAAGTCAGCTTCAACCGTAATGGTTATCTCATCACACCCGTCAGGACACGCTTGTGGTTCAATGCCTTCATCAGCCAATGAGAAAGTACCTAAGAAATCACTGCTGTTAATAGCAAATTCTTTTGGTCCCAATGTACCCGTCCAAGTTAGCTCTTTATTGTCTTCACTTAATGTTACTTCACCTGCACCATTAGTCACTTCAACAACAGGGGCAGCACCTTTAAGAAGTTCCGCATTTTCATCAAGTTTTACATTTACTGATAGCTCGTCAGTGAACAGAGTATTATTAAATTGCACACCTACTTTTGCTGGAGTAGAAGAATTTAAAGAATCGGCATCGACTGTTGCACTAAACACACTGCTATTGGTTGCTTCGTTATCGTAAATAGCAAATGGTAAGTGAGCGATTTGACCTGTCTCAGTATGAGTCCACACTACGTGGCCAAAGTTCCAACCTTTAACATCGTTAAATGTTGAATCAATATCTAAGTTAAACTCAGCCATGTCAGTGCTTGTTTCTGCACCTTCAGAGTCTGTAGAGGTAGAACCGTGCGCGCCAAGCATAACGGTGCTAGGCGAAACTGTAATTTCAGCGCCTTGCATATCGGTTACTACTTTTGCAGTCCACTCACCAGCAACATCAGTCATATTTTGCACGGTATTTGAGAAGCTACAAACGCTTAAACAACTTGGATCGGCGTAAGAGCCATGATCAAATGTAAGTGCTGCCTCTAGCGCATTAGGCATATCTAATCGACCGGCACCTACATCAA
Source organism: Pseudoalteromonas sp. S2893 (assembly GCF_005887105.1). NCBI lineage: Bacteria > Pseudomonadati > Pseudomonadota > Gammaproteobacteria > Alteromonadales > Pseudoalteromonadaceae > Pseudoalteromonas > Pseudoalteromonas sp. S2893. The sequence continues at coordinate 66,483 of NZ_PNCY01000018.1, forward strand.
ATGCATCAGCTTTGGTAACTAAGTCTTCTTTATGTAGGCCATCCATTTTAGATGAGCTCATAAGCGCCGTTTTGATTTGTACCGCATTCCATTCTGGGTGAGCTTGCTTCATCAATGCTGCTGCACCAGCAACATGAGGGCTTGCCATACTTGTGCCTGTAATCGCATTAAAGGTAATACCATTACCTTCATCTGGCGAGTACGCAGATAAAATATCTGTACCTGGCGCTGCAATATCAGGTTTTAAGAAGCTAGGCTCACCATTAGGACCACGCGAACTTGAAGAATTTACTGCATCAGTAAATTTCTCTTGAATTGTTCTTTTAACACTAGGGTCGAGTGAAGCAATAACCGGCTCTTCAGCTGCAGTTAACAGCTCAACCAAGCTTAAACCATCTTCTTGGCTAATCGCTGAGGCTGGAATTGTGGCGTCATCCATAGACATGCCCATTGCACCGCCAGCAACATTGTTGTGAATTATAACCGCCGTCGCACCTGCTTTTTCAGCATTTGCAGCTTTAGCTGAAAACGCACAGCTACCACGAGAGATTAATGCTACAGAGTCAGCAAATGAGATATCTTCAGCAAACTCTTCACACCCTTCAAAATTATCAGGAGCAATCACTTGCGCCGAAATAATAGGAAGTGAAATAGGGTCTGTTAATAAACCATTGCTTCCTTCAATGCTTAAATAGGTTTCACCTGCCACTTCAATTTGTTGAGAGAAGAAACGCCCTGTTTGCGTATTGGCAACTGTTAAACCAGACTCAATACAGCTAGGGCAACCAATAGTTTGTGCGCCGTTACCATCGTTACCTGCTGCGGTTACAACCACTACACCCGCTTCTTCTGCAGCTGTGAATAAATCACTGTATGCACTGCTTGATGGATTACCACCTGCACCGCCGCCCCACGAGTTATTAATTACGTCTGCGCCATCTTTAATGGCCGCTTCTAATGCCCCCATTAGTGCAACGGTAGTACCGCTGCCTCGTCCATCGGCTGTGTGCCAAAGCGCTTTATAAGCCATTAACTGTGCCGCTGGTGCAACACCTGAAATTGACACGTTATTGTCTTGGTAAGTAATTTCAATTGGGTTACCTACAGCAGTACCCGCAACATGCGTTCCGTGACCGTCGTAACCGAGTGGAGAACCAATATATTCATCAGGGTGAACATCACTTGGTGTTGGGCCAAATGCACGCGCCACAATTAATTTATTATTACAAAAATCAGCTTCACCACCCTCTATACGACAGTAATCTGGGTTTTCTGCAATGTAAGCCGCTTCTTCTTCACTAAACTCTGCGGCTGCAAAACCCACATCTGAAAACATAGGGTTTTCTGGACGAATACCCGAGTCAATAATAGCAACTTTAACCCCTTTACCAGCTTCAGATTGACCACCAAGCGCCTGCCATGCCTCAACGCCTCTAATCACATCAATAGAAGCATCCATTAATGTGTGGTACTCAGTATCTAAAAATACTTTTTTTACACCCGCAAGTTTAGCGAGTTTTTCACGTTGACCTTGCTCACCTTCTACCACGATACCGTTGAATAACGTACTAAATGAATGTGAAACTGAGCCACCGCTAACAGATGCGGCTACTTGCGCTACACTTTTTTGTTTTGCTTTTAAGTAGCTGCTGTACTTTAACGCAGGTGCTGAAGATAGATTAACTTTACTATCCCCAGTTACTGCTGCAGAGGTTGCTTCAAGCCCTGCAATGCCGCCTTTGTAGGTTGCTAGCGGCTCGTCTTCAAGCTGGATAATATAGCGTGCTTTATTAGAAATAGTTTTATTTTGAGAGTATGTTTTTACACTTGATGTTTCTGGGACATATCCTTTAGATAAATCAGGTGCGGCGGCTGCACCGTATGACATCATAGCTAAACCTATAGCTGATGAAATAGCGGTTCTTTTCAGTGTTATATTAGACATTATTTCCCCTGGAGTGAGTTTTATATTATTGTATTTACTCAATTCAATGTGATTAGAATTGTGATTAGAATTGTGATTTTAATATAGAACTACAGCCCTCAGGCTAGCAACAACTCAATTACAAGTGGATTACAAAACTACAGGGAAAACATCGCAAAAACATCACAACAAACTAATTTTAAATAAGTTTTTCCATTTCTGTAATTTGTAAATCACTGTAAACAAAACCTAACTTCTCTATGGAAAATGAATGAGTAACGACGTTATAAATATTTTAACCATGGCTAAAGTAATTCAGACTGCCGTCGCCCCTGTCTTTTTAATTACGGGTATTGCTGCCACGCTCGGGGTTTTATCTAATCGTTTAGCCCGCATTACTGACCGTGCGCGACAACTTGAGCGAAAACTCAAGGTGAGCACCGATGAAGACTTTAATAAAACCCTAGCCACAGAGCTGCGAGCCCTGTTAAAGCGCTCTCGATGTATTCACATTGCTTTTAGTATGAGCGTGCTAAGCGCCTTGCTAGTATGTGCTGTGGTTATGCTGTTGTTTTTATCACACATTCAGTCTATTAATTTAGGGGTGACAATTGCCAGCTGTTTTGTGGCTGCAATGGCCTTATTAATATGTGGTTTTATGTCGTTACTTGGTGAGGTATTTTTGGCCACACGTAGTATGCGCCGAGGGATGATATTTGCTGATATTAACGATTAGCAATAAAAAAGCCCGAGATTTTCTCGGGCTTTTATCACAACATTTTAATTTTATTGCGCAGTATAAATAGTCTCTAACACTTCAATTCGCGCTTCTTTAGTATAATCAGATGACTTTAACTGCTCTGCAGCAGCTAAAATATCTTGGCCCTCATTAACAGCTAATACCGCTATTTTAGTACCTGGGAAAACAGACACTACCTTTAAGCCAGACAGCTGAGCTACCTCTGTTGCGTTCATGCCATCTTTAAGCAAAACAGTAATATTGCCAGAAAGCGACGTTAAGTTGTTTGTTAGGACATTACGTACCAGTGTACCTTTTGTTACTAACGATGAAGCCTCAGAAGATTCAACAACCGCCATCTCACCTTTAGTAGAAACAACATACTCATCAGCAGCAACACTTGTTGGTACTAAACGTAAGTTTTTTTCTACAACGTAAGAGCCAAAGTCGGTTTTACTGTATTTCACACTATTTACCGGCTTTTTTGGAAGTTGCAGCTCTTTATCTGCTACTGAACTCGCTGTTGCACTTAGAGAAATACACGCAGCAGCACCTAAAATAACTAATTTATTCATTTTCATATCTATATTCCTTACTCTTGACCTGCGTGACCAAATGCTCTCAACGAAACGCCTTCTAAAACGCTTGCGGCACGGTTATTTGAAATACCTACGACACCAAGTCCGTTATCCCCGCCATCGCTGAATGCAAAGCTATCTGCTGCAGCATCAAGAACACGAATAGTCCAAGTACCTTTTGTTGTCTCGCCATAGAAAGCATTAGACAGTAGTACCGCATCTTTTAAAACATACCCTGTGTTCCAACCGTTAGTAAAGCTATAAGCTGGGTAGAATAGAGCTTGCTTAGACGCTAGTAATACACTGCGTGTGCCTGATGGAGACGTCACTTCAATTGCTAAATCGGTACCAGCAGATGTTTGAGTACCATCCGCTAAACCAAAGCCCATTTCAGTATTGCTCACATCAAACTTAAACTGCATTGCTTCAATGTTTAGCTCTTCTTCAACAGTGATTTGCTGTGTAACACCCGCGGCACTGTTATCTGGGATTTCTAGTGTAAGGGCATCTTCTTCAACAACAGAGCCAACACCACTCCAATCTGTAATAACTTGCTCACCTAATGCTACGTCGTACTCTTTTGCCATCGCAACTGCAGCACCAGCGTCTACACGTCCAAAACCATATAAGTTATTAAAGTTATAACCTGCTGCATTTTCAACCCAGCCGTCATGCGCTACAAATTCACCTTCACCAACGCTTAGCGTTACAACTTCATCTTCTGCATCGTTGACTGTGCTTGTAGTAGCTAAGATATGACGAACATCACGCCATGTTAGCTCTGAATTAGCTGATAAAATCAGTGATACTACACCTGACGCATTAGGTGCTGCCGAAGAAGTACCATTAAACGTAGAGGTATAGTTACAGCTAGCGTTATCTTCATGTCCTGGGTAGTTGAATGGGTATTGCGATGCAGCAAAGTCTTCACCATATGCTGCAGCCCATGCCGTAATCGAGCTACCATTAAAGCCTGAGTACCCATTAATACAGGTCATTTGATCAGTTGTTACCATGGCAGGCGCCCAGCGCCCATATTCACCCGCAGGGGCTGAAACCATTAAGTTAGCACCACCGCTTGAGTAGCTTGTATGCGTACCATCAGCATTTACAGCTGCAACGCTTAAGTAATATGGATGACCTTGGCTTGGCTCAAACGCGCCGTTATAACAAGTAAGGCCTAGCTCATTTGCGCCGTTATCAGCACATAATGACCCTTCACCGCTACCATCTACAAACGAGTTACCGCTCGATTTCATGTTTAGGGCACCTTTACCATCACGAAGGTTAAGGTTAGGGTAAGACTCGATAGCTTCATCTAGCTCTGAGTAGCCAATAAACGTTGGGAAGGTAATACCGTAGCTGCGGTTAAAAGCAGAAATATTTTCTGACGTGCTAATACCGCTACCTGGGAAACCATGCGCGAGTAAATCAGTTTGCTCAATTTTATCGCCACCTAGGTAGTTCATGCCAATTAGACCAGCATCTGGTGCAACACCGCGCCCGCCCTTACCATTCCAACCTTTCGCTGCAATTAAGCCTGCAACACTGGTACCGTGGTCGCCACTATTTGACAGGCTAGTAGGGTCGGTGCGATCCAACACATCAACATCTAAATTTAAAGAACGGTTTGGTAACACGTTATCAACTAAGTCTTCGTGACGAATTTCCATACCAGAGTCAACAACAACCGCCGTTACGCCAGCACCTGTAACACCTTGAGCGTACGCAGCTGCTACGTTCATATCTTCGCCAGCAACCAATTCTTCTGCTTCTGATTCAGCAAAATCCTCGTCAAAAATAGTTTGCGCTTCTTCTTCGCTGTAACCTAATTGGTTGACATATAAATCAATTAGGCCTTGTTTCATATCATCGCTTAAAGCATACGACTTTTGACCTGTGTTACGCAGGTGCCATTGCTGATTAGCCAAAGGATCTGACGCAATATCACTAATTGTTAATTGCGCAGACGCCGATTTACCATTGGCATTAGCGGTGTAATCAATTACCGCGTCTTCGCCTGAAACAGGAACGTAAGTAAAGGTATCGCCTTCAACAGTTAGTAAGCCATGGCTAAAAGTATATACGCCATCTTGCGCTTCAACCGCTTCACCATTTTCAGTAAATGTATAACTAAGTGTATCGCCATCGTTATCACTTGCATTAAACTCAGCAGTTACAGGTACCCATTGCTTTAAACCAGCAACGGCGACATCGCTTGCTTTTGGTGCAACATCAGTTACTACAGCAACTTGGCTATTATTGTCATTGTCGCTGCCGCCACACCCTGCTAGCGTCATAACTACTGCGGCAGAAAGTGCCGACATTTTAAAAATATTATGCTTCATAAACTTCCTTCGTTAATTATTTTTATGATGACTCAAGGTACACAACAGGGCACTTAATAACAACGCGCTGTTTACAGTCGTTAACAATAAACTGACAAGCTGTAATGATATATTCAGAAAACAAGCTATGAGACATTAAAGTTTCACTTGAATAAAATAAGTAATCGATTCAAGATGTCTAATTAGTAGATATAATTTCTTACAGGGGCAAAACATGAAATTAAAACAATTTTTAGCAGGGGTTGCTTTAGCAACATGTACACTTAGCGTATCTGCAAATACTGCATTTAAAGAGCCAAGTGATGCTATTGAATACCGTCAAGCTGCGTTTTCTATGATTTCAGTGCAAATTAGCGATATGGGCGCAATGCTAAAAGGTAAAATTCCTTTTGATGCAGAGCAATTTAAAATGCGCGCTAATAACGCAGCAGCCCTTTCTAAAATGCCATGGGAAGCGTTTTACGAAGGCACTGATAAAGGCGATACAGCAGCATTAGCTGATGTATGGTCTGATAATGCAACCTTTGTTAAAAAAGCCAATGCCTTTGCTGCCAATGCAGATAAGCTAGCTTTAGCAGCTCAATCTGGCGATAAGGCGGTAATTGGTAAGGCATTTGGCGCATGGGCCAAAGGCTGTAAAGATTGCCACAAGCAATTTAAAGACTAATTACAATTAAAACAATACACACTAAAACGGCGCTTTATGCGCCGTTTTGTTTTTTGTTAGCTATTAACTTAGCAAATAACTAAGTGGTTCTTTGCCCCACGTAACTGCCAGTAGCACTAACAATCCAACAAAAATAGCCCACGCCAACCAAGGAGCTTTCGTGTTATCTATATTAGTTTGAGTGGCTTGCTCGCTGTTAGCCTGTTTACCGGTGATCATTGCTTTGACAAGTGGTTTTCCTTTTATTTTATACACAACAATGGCAGTAACATGCAGACAAATGGCATAAAATAAAATATCGAAATTAAGGCGGTGCAGCCAATTTGCAAAATCAACCGTTGAGCTCGACACATACTCAACCAAAGGCCCATCAGTCAAAATGCCATCACTGCTCATTAGCCCGGTCACTAACTGCACTATAATAAGTACAAAAAACAACAAAACCATGTAGCTACCTGGCGCCGAATGACCCACCCCTTTACTAGGATTTTTAAACTCTTTAAATACTGCTATTGGCGAGTGCAGTAACGCGCTTAACTTTGCCGTTTTACTGCCCACCAGCCCCCAAACTAAACGGGTCACTATTAATGCGATTGCGAAAAAGCCAGCCACAAAATGAAGTTCAATCATGCCCTCGTCAATGCTAAAGTAAAGCACAGCAATATTAATCACTAATAACCAATGAAAGCTTCTTATAAAGCCATCCCATACTTTTATACTTTGCATATACATCCTCAACTTGTTGCCAGGCTCTGGCACATTATTTTGATACTAAAGCCATTATTCCAAAGTTTTACTACCGCTGCATTAATGATATTACATAAAGCGCTATTTATGGCACACTAAACGCACAAACTTATTACTTACTTGTATTAATGAATATAACTAAACGCGCAGTATTAAAAGGTTTTTTTGATATGCTCCCGCTTTGCCTGGCGGTCGTTCCTTGGGGAATATTATGTGGCTCTTTAGCGATTCAAAATGGCTTTAGTGCCTTTGAAACACAAGCAATGTCATTACTTGTATTCGCGGGTTCTGCACAATTAGTTGCAATTGAACTAATGGCCGGTAACACCCCTTTACTGACTATTTTATTTACTACATTTATTATTAGCTCTCGGCATTTTTTATACGGTTTAGCCGTACGTCATAAAGTTATTTCACAGCCATTACGGTGGCGCTTACCAATAAGTTTTGTACTAACCGACGAGCTGTTTGCCTTTTCGCATCACCGCAAAGCCTATAAAACAAAAGCGCGCCTAATATACGCTTTAAGCGCGGGTTTTAGTTTTTATATTGCATGGAACCTTTGGACACTCATAGGCATAGTTGCAGGTAGTGTGCTCCCTGATTTAACAAATTTAGGGCTCGACTTTGCTATTGCAGCTACATTTATTGCGCTTGTGGTACCGGGCATAAAAAATTTAGCCTCGCTGGTTACAGTGATTGTTGCGGGTATTAGCGCCACAGTTTTAAAAAGCACAGGGTTTGAGTTGTGGTTGGTTTGTGCTGCTTTACTTGCAATGAGTGCAGGCTACTTTACTGCAAGGCTTACACAAAAAAAGGACAGCCCGTTATGATGCTCACTATATTATTAATGGCGTGTATTACCTTTTTTACTCGTTACTTATTTTTACATCAACGCCTTGGTTTTAAAGTGGGCCCTAAAATGCAGCAGTTTTTAAGCTTTAGCGCACCCGCTGTACTAACCGCTATTTGGGTACCTATTATTTTTATAAATGAAGACGGGCTCAACCTAAACTGGCACAACCCTTATTTAAGCGCAGCTATCGTTGCCATTATTGTTGCCTATAAAACACATAATATTTATTACACAACGCTTGCCAGTATGGGGTTATTTTTAATTTTAAACTAGGCCGTGTTGACCTTTGGCGTTTGAATTTGCAGCAGTATGTTTGGTTTTTAGGCAAGGCAGAGCCTGTGAAGTGTGGTTATTCCCCATAAATAGGCGATAACGTAGCATAAATGCCAAACATGCGCTGCCCTTTGGGTTCTGCCTAGGGGCGATAAACTCTTTGTTGCTCGGTTTTTACTTAGCCCACTAGGTTACAAACCTCGCGCCGCGATTTGATCGCCCCTAGGTTGAACAAATTTCAATCCGCAAAGTTCAACACGCCCTAAATAACAGCCAACCCATTGGCGCATAGTTAAGCGCGGTATTAACAAGCCTAAATTTTATACTTTTAGTAACGCGCTACAGCGGGTAGAATGTAGCTAACAACAATAAAAAAGCATCCATCATGCATGAATTTCATCAATTAACGGCTACTGCGTTAGACGGTAAAACAATTAATTTTAGCGACTTTGAAGGCAAGGTTGTGCTTATTGTTAATACCGCAAGTGAGTGTGGTTTTACTAAACAGTACGAGTCGCTACAAACTCTTCATAGTAAGTACGCGAAAAACGGATTGGTTATTATTGGTTTTCCATGTAATCAATTTGGTCAGCAAGAGCCAGGCGACGCGACGCAAATACAACAAGGCTGTTTAATTAATTACGGGGTAAGCTTTTTAATGGCCGCTAAGGTTGATGTAAACGGTCGTCACGCCCACCCTGTATTTAGGTATTTAAAATCGGCCTTACCCGGCTTTTTAACACGAAAAATAAAGTGGAACTTCACTAAGTTTTTGATAGCGTCCGATGGCACACCTATCAAGCGCTATGCGCCTTTTACAAAACCAGAAAAGCTAGAAACCACTATTCAACAAGCACTCGCTAAATTAAGTACACAATAAGTAATAAAGAGGCATAAAGCCTCTTTATTGCCAATGTTTAGCCTTTAAACATGCGTAAACGCACATTCAAACCCTAATAAAAAGGCGCATTATTTTAACTAGCACAATTTAGTCTATGTAATCGTTTAAGTCGTCTTCACCTAGGTTTTTACGCAAACGTTTTTGCTCAAGGTAATCTTCCAACTTCTTTTTCACCTTTTGCTTTTTTTTGTCATGCTGATTACGCCCGACCATTTCGTACTCGTCTTCAACAAAATCATCATCTAGCGCATCGTAACTAAATGTCTTACCCACAACCCACTCCATAAAGTGTTTGAGACCAACTCAGGTTTATTCCTGCACTTGGTAAATTAAAAATGTTTAGCGCTAAAATACGAACAAATTAGCACCAAAATAAAGCCACGTGACTATCGTAAATAGCCTTCATGTCAATATTGTGAATAAATAGCGCTAAATTAAGAAAGTGGAAAGTGAGAGTTTTTTATCGTTTCGACAAATAAAATTTATCATTTGTTTATTTTTAGTGTTTTTGACTAAAAAGTAGTTTATTTATCAAAATTAAAAATCATTACAAACACACAAATTTTCATAACTTACTGTTTTAAAATAAAAATAAATAATGGCACCAAACTTGTTAATACTTAGCCGTCATCAACAATTATTAGAGAATAAACATGAAAAATTTACTATTAGTAAGCGCTTTAATTTGTACACCCGCTGCAATGGCACATAACGATAACAATGCGGGTATTTCGTTTAGCAATGAGCAGTGCAATGTAGAGTTTAAAAACGATGTACGCATTAAACCTAGCGAATTAGAAATTTTTACCGCATCTAATCAATTCATGCGCTTTAACAGCAATGGCAACTTAACTATAAATGGCGAACAAGTATCCATTAACAGCGAACAACGCCAAGCGCTTACCCAGTATTCAGACAACTTACGTACGCAGCTACCTGAGGTCGCTAATATTGCCCTAGACGGAGTAAAAATAGCCGGTGTAGCACTAGAGGAAGTAGCCAACGCATTTAATATTGATGGCCTTGATGACTTATCTGGCCTGATGGACGATATAAGACTTGAAGTAGAAAATACCTTTTATCAACAAGGTACGTTTGTAATGGGCCAACAAAGCTTTAATCAATTTGGTGAAAACTTTGAACACCAATTTGAGGAGCAAATAGAAACCGTGGTTGAGTCTGCCGTTATGCAATCAATGGGCAGTATTTTAGTTGCTTTAGGCTCTGAGCTGCTTGGTTCGGGTGGAGATATGGATGCATTTGAGCAACGCATGGAAAATATGGGCGCGCAAATAGAAGAAAAAGTAGAGCTGCATGCCAGTGAGCTTGAAAAGCGTGCCAACTCTTTATGCGACAGCTTTGCCAACATAGCACAGCAAGAAGAGCAATTAGTGGCGCAGTTACCGCAGCTAAAAGGCTACGAGTTATTTACCATTAAACAAAATTAATACACCGCACCGTATTTAACATCCCTTTAGCAGCACCTGTATATTAGGTGCTGCTTTTTTATTCTTTTAGCGTGTGAGCCAGCGCACCTAACGTGGTAATAGCCTGCTCTATTTTTTCGCTCCACTGCACCCCGTAACTTAGCCTAATACAGCTTTTATACTTATTACTTGCTGAAAAAATAAGTCCGGGGGTTATGCTAATACCAGCTTCTAGCGCCAGTAAAAATAACTTTTGACTGTCTACCCCTTGCCCTAAATCAAGCCAAATAACACACCCACCTTTAGGGTCACTAATACGCGTATTTTTAGGCATCGCGTTTAATAAGCACCACCGCATGCGCTCTTTGTTATTACGTAAGCGCTGCCTAAGTACTTTTAAATTACGGTCATACTCACCACTGGCTATAAACTCAGAAAGCGTCCACTGATTTATAAGTGAGGCAGAGCAACTTAATGCACGCTTATGCCGGCGCGCTTGACCTGCAAACTTGCCTGCTATTAACCAACCAACTCGATAACTTGGTGCAGCCGTTTTTGAAAACGAGGCGCAGCTGATCACAAGCCCCTTTTTTGAATACGCTAAAGCGGGCGTGCCACGCTTGGCAGTAAAGTGCAGATCACCGTACACATCATCTTCTATAAGAACAACATTATGTGACTCTATTAAGTCCACCATTTGCTTACGGCTTTCATCGCTCATAAAGCTGCCAACCGGGTTATTTATTGCGGTCGAAAACAAGCATGCTTTTATATCATGTTGTTCAAGCGCTTGAGCTAAGTCGTTAAGCCAAATACCATTGTCGGGGCAGAGCGGGATTTCAAGCGCCTTTAATCCTAAGCTCTCTATTAGTTCAATAATGCCGTGATAACAGGGGGTTTCAATTGCAACCACATCGCCGGGCTTAGTAACACACTTAAGTGCGATAGCCAGCGCCTCTTGCGCGCCATTGGTGATGACCAGTTCATCTATATTTACACCAATGCCAAAGCCTAAGTATCTATGCACTAATTGCTTTTTAAGCGCAGCAAAACCATCAATAGGGCCATAATTAATAACACTCGCCCCAGCAATTGTCATAACCCGACGCATGGTACGGGCTAAAGCTTTATCGGTAGGCGCGGCAGCAACGGGATTGGCAATACCAAAGGCTATTACATTAGGTTGATGAATAGCGCTGTATACCTGCTCTATTAACGCTTGTTTATTTACAGTGACAGGCTCGCGGCTTAGTTTTACACGCTTTGGCAAACTGTAAACCGTATTAAGCACCGTTAGAAAGTAGCCCGATTTTTCACGTGCCTCTACTAACCCTTGATCTTCTAACGCTTGATACGCTTGCTTAACCGTCGGAATGCTAATATTTAAGTTACTGGCCATTTTACGAAGCGAAGGAAGCTTTTCCCCAGGTAGTAATACCTTTTGCGCTTGCATGTCTTTAATTAGCTCAATAACTTGTTGGTATAAAAACTCGGCTTTTTGCTTATTGGCAGCTGGCTGCATATCTCGCCTCAAATCTGTATAGGTTACATTTATACTTTTCTGTATATGGTAAGTATACAGATAGACTCTAAAATAACCACTCAATCGGTTTTTTTAGAGGTTTGCCATGAAAAGCGCAGCGCTATATCTCACAACAGTGTTAATTTGGGGCTCTACGTGGCTCGCGATTTCGTTTCAGCTAGGCGATATTGCTGTGGAGCTTTCTTTGTTTTATCGCTTTGCCATAGCAGCTGCATGTATGTGGCTATTTGTGGCCTACAAAAAGCCTAATATGCGATTTTCGTTAGTCGATCATGGCTTTTTTGCTTTATTGGCCATTTCTAACTTTGGCTTAAATTATTTGCTTTTGTATTGGGCACAAAACTACCTCTCATCGGCAATGGCCTCTATTGCATTTTCAATGTTGCTAATAATGAACATAGTCAACACCCGTTTATTTTTTGCAAAGCCCATTGCCAAACGTATTTACTGCGGCGCGTTAATCGGCGTGGTGGGTATTATTTGTCTGTTTTGGCCGCATTTACAGCAATTCGACTTGAGTAATGGGGCGTTGGTCGGGTTACTACTTGCCCTTGGGGGTACCTTTGTGGCTTCATTGGGCAATATGATTAGTGTACGTAATTCTAATCGTCAAATAGGTGTGCTGCAGGGTAACGCATGGGGCATGTTATATAGCGCAGTAGGTTTAGCCGTTTATGTATTAATAAATGGTATAACGGTCAGTTTTAGTGCCCCTACCAGCTATTGGCTGTCGCTATTGTATTTATCGGTTTTTGGCACTGTGATTGCGTTTGGCTGCTATTTTGCCTTGTTAAAAAACATTGGCCCCGAAAAAGCAAGCTACGCCATAGTGCTGTTTCCGCTAGTGGCCGTTGCATTAAGCAGCTTTTTTGAAGGCTTTGAGTGGCATGCAAACACCTTTGCCGGCTTTAGTTTAGTACTACTGGGTAATGCAATTGTACTTACCCCCACAAAAAGAATTAACGCCTTTTTAGCAAGCCGCTGCGTTGCTAAAAATGGCTCCGTCCCCAGTTAGAGGCGTTTTTAACGCACTAACACAAAAGCGCCTACCCTACTGTAGGCGCTTTTTTATTGGTATATGGAAATTAATAGCCTGCTCATGAATAGCAATAACCGCGGGCGTAACACCTACTAGCTCGCCATCGGCCTCAATTAATAAGTTTTTAGTATTAATACGCGCCTGTTTGAGTTGGCTATAAGTAAGCTTTTTTAAAGTATGGTGGCGCTTAAAAATTAATTTAATAAAGCTATATAAATGATCAACAAGCCTACCCGCTTGCATTTGGTAGCAATCAAGCAGTCCATCATCAATTTTAGCCCTAGGTGCTATTTTAATGCCGCCACCAAAATACTGAGAGTTCGCAAATACAGTTATTAAATTTTGATAGCTACATTGCTTATTTAAAAATGCTCCATTTAGTGTGCTTGCTTTGTAAGTAAAGAGCGATTTAAAACTCGTCCACTTATAGCGCCAAGCTGACATGCTTTGTAAATGACCCAACTGCTTAATTACATGAGCATCAAAACCAACACCAGCCACATTAATAAAGTAACGAGTATTAATTTTACCTACATCAATTAAGTGTGTGGGGGCATTAAAAATAGCGTTTTGCCACTGTTTAGCAGTGCAATGAAAGCGACGGGCAAAATCGTTGCCCGTACCACAAGGTAATATTGCCAAACTACATGCACTGTCAATCACACCATTAAGTGCCAAATTAAGCGTGCCATCGCCTCCAATAGCCACTGCTATTTGGCTTTTTTGTGCATTCAATTTAACGTTTGCTAAGTCGTACTCAAAATTACCTGTCGTTTTAACCGTAATATAGAGAATATTTTTCTTCTGGCATGTTTTTTTAAGCCAATCGAGGTGATCTAACACCACACTTTTTACGCTCGGTTTAACTATTATTAACAACTGCAAGTAATTTATCTCCTATTAGCCAGTACACCAGCATAAATAAGAATTAAGTTAAAATTAATTTATCTGAATAATTAATCATAAAAGTGCGTAAAAATTTAATAAAAACATTAACAAACACAAAAAATACTTATAAAACAAATCAAAACCTAACTCCTCTGATTAAATAACTATGCAAAATGGGCACTTAGCAGTTTTAATTAAAAACAAAACAATGCAAATTCAGATAAAAATAACTAATAGCCAAGCCTTAATTTATATTGTTGTATTTTTAAACAAAAAAGAGTCAAAATGCTCGCGATTTAAACACATACACCTTGGAGCAAAGACATGAACCCAATAAACACCCTAAACCAAAATGCAGCAGCCCACGTTGGCGTAAAACCAACTAACCGTAAAGCTAAAATGCTTGCTAAATTAAACCGTATGGGCAAAAAGTTAGCATTAAACAGCGCCGCGCAATACAAATAATCAACCTTGTTATGATTATTAAGCAGGGGCAGTAAACAACTAACCACTATTGAAAGCGCTTCTTTAGCTCCCTTAGTTTGCTGCCACCCTTTAATTTTTAGTTTAAATCCTTCTAATTTCCCTCTATTTACAAAAAAAACCGCAATTACGCCTACTTTTTAAGCAAACAGTTTATTTGCTATTTACACGACGGTATCACCTAAGTATTATTCTGCGTCACGGAGAGATGGCAGAGTGGTCGAATGCACCGGTCTTGAAAACCGGCATAGGTTTGTAGCCTATCTAGGGTTCAAATCCCTATCTCTCCACCACTATTTAATTAATGGTATGAATAAACTACCGTTAATACAATCTGTTATGCGTTGGAGAGGTGTCCGAGTGGCCGAAGGAGCTCCCCTGCTAAGGGAGTATAGAGTTTGTAGCTCTATCGAGGGTTCGAATCCCTCCTTCTCCACCATTTCTTATTAAAAACCGCTTAGTTGCGGTTTTTTTGTGCCTGAAATTTAACAGCCAATGTATCCAAGGAGGGTGAGAATCCTCTCTAGGGTTCGATAAAATGTCTGGAACAGTTTAAGCCGCCGCAGGCGTCGCGAAGCAATTAATTACATT
>NZ_PNCY01000173.1:0-262 GCF_005887105.1 Pseudoalteromonas sp. S2893
ACTTTGCCATGCCCTAGTCCAATTTGCTGCGAATACACAAAGCATAGAACGGGGGGTTAAAATTCCTAAAAACTATTCGCCAATATATTAAAAACCATAAAAAAAGCGACATATACGCGCTTGATAAGGTTAAGTAGTTGTTTATGCAGCTATACCACTGTGACGTAGTAATGCATCAACATTTGGCTCGCGACCTCTGAACTTTTTAAAATACTCCAAAGGTTCTTCACTGCCTCCTTTTTCTAAAATATTTTCTAAGAAC
>NZ_PNCY01000174.1:0-258 GCF_005887105.1 Pseudoalteromonas sp. S2893
ATAAATGGGGGCTAACACCATAAAGCGTATAGGCCTAGGCGAAGTGGCTAAAATAAACATCCAATCTACAAAGATAACATCCTAAGATACAATAACGGATGCGCCGTCGCTACGAATATTTTCATGCCCTTTTGTTCGCACGCGATACAAGCATATGGCTAAAATATATCATAACAAAGCGCAAGAAAAATTCCGGCAACTTAGTGTAAATATAAATAGAGAAAAGCAAATTAAGCCCAGCCAAAAGCAATAGTAACG
>NZ_PNCY01000175.1:0-278 GCF_005887105.1 Pseudoalteromonas sp. S2893
AACCACATACCTCAGCAGGTATTAACCGACTGAAACCATCATAACAGTCATGATAGTCGCCCTGATGCGCTCAGTGAGTTTCATTGAAACTGGTTTAATAATTTCTTTCATGAGCACGTTCTGCAACGTACCTCACCTATTATGCTAAACGAGAACAAAGAATTCTCTACCATTATAAACGACACCATGACCAACTTATTAATAGAATTTACTGATGAAAAAAATTAATACGACATTCTTGAGGATCCGACCGACAGGTTTTATGGCTTTAGTTCCCG
>NZ_PNCY01000176.1:0-225 GCF_005887105.1 Pseudoalteromonas sp. S2893
AAGTCTTCTTCGGTTACCTCTAAAGACTCAACGCCATTATCACATATACTCATATTTAAAGCAGAAACATCAATAGTTAAGGCTTTATCTGATGGGTATATTATTAGAAGTCTTTGCTGCTACTGACTACATTGAGATCTGAGATAGTATACCATATGTCTCACTTGAAAGGCATTGACTGAAAATGAAAGCAAACAAAATATAAACATAAGTAAAATATGCATA
>NZ_PNCY01000177.1:0-276 GCF_005887105.1 Pseudoalteromonas sp. S2893
GTCGGAGTGTGTAGTGGTTATTGATTGTGATGTTAAAGTCTGGGGCCAATATTTAAATTAGCTAGATACTGTTTTTTAATTAGTCAAATGGGCGGAAAGTTGTAGCGGTTTTACTCTGCATTACGACGATAAGGTCCTTAGCCTTTTAAAAATCGACGATCCTAAACTTGGCGCAATAAACGAAGATTTTGTAACAGTTGAAGTAGCTCACAGACGTAAGTTTGCCGGCGGCAAAGTCCAGTCAATCACTACAGCCGTAGGGATAACAAAAGGCGA
>NZ_PNCY01000178.1:0-337 GCF_005887105.1 Pseudoalteromonas sp. S2893
TATTTTATTCCCTACTAAATGATACAGCTTCCCCTCACCGCGGTTTAAATAACGAGCAAAGGGAGCCAAATTAAAGCGCAGACTTGGCGGTAGGCAATCGTAGCCTGGTAAAAACTCTTTAGCAGAAACACGTGTTGCACTGGCAAAATGCAGCCACTGCGCGGCTAGCGTGTTTTGCTGACGCCTGGATGAAAATATTCGATTTACTTCACTAGGGATTTTATTAAAACGCATAAACTCAAGACACACTATCTGATTTGCAACGCGTTCTTTAGTGATGCTGTTTTTAAATACAAACCGCCATTTAGGACGCCCGCGTACAATAGCACGCCAAATT
>NZ_PNCY01000179.1:0-274 GCF_005887105.1 Pseudoalteromonas sp. S2893
GGTGAATATCTAGTATAAGAATTTCTAATAAATTTACTATTCTACCTATTTGTAGCGCTCACATTTTGAGGGCTTATTTTTTAGCATAGTCAAAGTACGCTTTTAACATCCATACTAGTTTTTCTTGCTCTTAAATATAATCACCCATTAATGACTCTGTCCATTCATCATCAACCTCAACTGCTTGAGTAAGGCCTTCACGATGCAGTTTAATTAGTGTGCTGTATCCAGCTAATAGGTATTCAACGGCTGCAGTTGCAACGCAAATGTATTT
>NZ_PNCY01000180.1:0-320 GCF_005887105.1 Pseudoalteromonas sp. S2893
CTGGACGTTCTTCCTCAGTACCATTATCTAGGATACCTAGGATTTGTATCACTAGTGTTGCTGCAGGCATGTATTCAACAACGCAATCAAGCACATCTTCTCCGCCTTAGTTTTTAAAGGCACTACCACACGTAATGGGAACAATTACGTTCGCTAATGTGCGTTGACGTAATGCAGATTTAATCGCTGCGACACTGAACGCTTCACCTTCTAAGTACATATCCATTACTTCTTCAGAGGCTTCAGCTGCCCGTTCAACTAATTGAGAGTCACTTTCTTGACGCAGCTCTTGAAGTGCTGCGGGTAGTGCCGATGAAGGG
>NZ_PNCY01000181.1:0-304 GCF_005887105.1 Pseudoalteromonas sp. S2893
ACAAGATGGCCGTATTAAATTAAAAATTACCGAGCGTAAAAGCATCGATTTTCGTGTAAGTACTATGCCGACGTTATGGGGCGAAAAAATAGTAATGCGTATTCTTGATTCATCAAGCGCTATGCTAGGTATTGATGTATTAGGTTACGAAGAGGATCAGAAAAAGCTTTATATGGATGCGCTAGGGCAACCGCAAGGCATGATACTAGTTACCGGCCAGACGGGGTCTGGTAAAACCGTTGCGCTTGTTTCCGGGTGTTGTTTAGGGGTCGTGCCTGGGGGGGGGGGGGGTGGCGGGGGGGGG
>NZ_PNCY01000182.1:0-398 GCF_005887105.1 Pseudoalteromonas sp. S2893
AATCCCGCTGATGCTTCTGCACAAGCTAGTGGGATACCACCGTAAGTAGAGCCATGCGTACCTACATTTAAGTGCTCTGCGATAAGAGAACGAGTGATCATAGCGCCAATAGGAAAACCACCGCCTAAAGCTTTAGCCGTAGTTAAAATATCGGGCACTACACCTAAACCTTCGTAAGCGTATAAATCGCCAGTGCGGCCAACGCCTGTTTGTACTTCATCAAAAATTAGCAGTGCATTGTGCTTAGTACATAACTCGCGTACTTTTTTAGCAAATTCGTCGGTAGGTGAAATAATGCCGCCTTCACCTTGTAGTGGTTACATCATTACGGCACTTGTGTTAGCACTGATGAGTGCTTCATATGCTGCTATGTCGTTGTAATCACAATGCATAAAGTC